>CAIYZC010000044.1 GCA_903930565.1 uncultured Pedosphaera sp. | reverse complement strand
CGCCGGCTGCATGGAGCGGTCGCCGGCGAAGCCGTAGGCTCCGGGGTCCAAGCGGAATTCGCCCTCGTACCAAGCGGACAATTCCATGGCCAACTCCGGCACCAACAAGGGTTCCTTGCCGCCCCACCGCAAACCGGTGCGTACTTTGAACGTCGTCTGGTCTTTCGGCAGCACGAAATTCGCCGCCGTATTGTCGTTGCGCAAATAAACAGCTTGGGACGCCTCGCCGCGCAGGACTCCGTTGAGCGGGATCAAACTGCCGGGATTAAACAAATGGTAAAGGTTGAGGGAAACATTGGCCCCCTCGCCGGTGAACGATTCACCCGGCGAGTAATTCCCCGCCTTGAAGGCGTAATAGCTGTCCGCAAAACCGCCCCCCGCCAAACCGAGGCCCAAATCGGTGTTCGGTCCCAGCGCTTGGGCGATTCCCAGCTCCGAGTCGAGATAGACCGGCGCCACCGCCAGCCGCAGCGTCAGGTTGGAGCAGATGAACGAAGGTTGGTTGTAGTAATAGTAGGCGTAGCCCGGAATCGTGGACCGCCCCTCCAAGGGTTGGCTGATCCCTATTTGAATCAACTGCCGCTCAGTGGGGTCGATCTGCGCCCGGGCGCCCGGGGCGGTCAAAAGCGCCCAGCCCGTCAGCGCGGCGTGGCCAAGCCAGGCAAGCCGGCCACGGGCGGACCCGGAATGTTTGGTGGAAGGGCGACACATTAAACGGTGAGGCTCCCGTGGGGAGCGGGTGCGCCCGGACGGAACCTATTGGGACTGGAGGCGGTAAAACAGGTTGCCCGCGGTGATCGGATTGGTCACGTAATTGACCCCGCTGAAGGTCGTGGGCGGGGGCGTGACCGGGGTCCAACCGCCGGGCGCCGCCAAGTTGGGTTTGCTCTGCAAGGTGAACGCGCCGGCGTTCGCGGGCCAGGATAACACCGCGGAACTACCCGCGAGGGTCAGGGTGAGCGTCGGGGAACCGGGGGTGGGCACCACGGAAAGCAAACTCCAAAAACCGCCGGTCACGGAATAACTCCCGCCGCTCATCGTTCCCGCGTCCACTTGGCCGATGGTGCCGCTCACGGAATAGTTGCCGCCGCTGCTGCTCCCGCCACCGCCACCGATCTTGTACCAATCAATGCTGTAATTTTGCGCCCGCAGGGAAACCGGCAGCGCCAAAGCCGCCAGCACGACTGTATTCAAGAGCATCCGCTTCATGCCAGCGACCATCCCCCAAGGGCCATCCTTTGTCAAGTCCATTGGGAAACAAAAGTGCGGCGGCCGGTGGGCCTGGCGGGAGGATTTAAACCGCGGGCAGGAAGGTTTCGCGGCGCGGGAAGGTGGTGGCGCGGGCATCGAGGGCCAGGCGATCCCACATCAACGCGACAGCGGCGGCCAGCGCGGCGACATCGCCGCGGGCGTCGTGGCGGCGGTGATCGCCGACGGAAACCCCCAGGCGGCTCATGACGCGGTCCAACGAATGGCCGGTGCCGGGCTTGGTCCCAAACACGCGCTTGGAGAGGGCGATGGTGTCCAGGGATTCCACCGGGCGGGTCGGGACCCGGTGCCGGGTGGCGGTGGCTTCGAGGAACTTGAGGTCGAAGCGGTGGCCGTTGTGGGCCATGAGCACCGAGTGGCCCACATAACGCGAAAAGGCTTCCAACGCCTGGATCGGGCGCGGGGCGTCCCGGACGTCACGATCCGTCACCCCGGTGTATTCGGTGATAAAACGGGGGATCGCCTGCTGCGGCCGGCAATAGCTGAAAAAGGCATCCTCCGACCGCACCCGGCCGGCGACCAGGCGGGTGGCGGCGATCTGGATGATTTCACAACCGTCCGCGGAGAGGCCGGTGGTCTCCAAATCGTACACGACAAAAGTGAGTTCAGCGGGCGCCGGCACCCCGCCGCCGCAACCGGGGCAGGCTTGCACCGTGCCGGCCGGGACGGTGTCGGCGAAGCGCACGGGGGTGGCGCACGTCGGCGCCGGGCAGGGAGTGATCATCCAGGATGGTCGTTCAAAACGGGTTGGTGGCCGGCCGTTTGGCCGGAGCTTTGCGGCCGGGGGATTTGGACTTGGCGCGGGCTTTTGGTTTGGCCGCGACCGGACCGGCTTGCTTTGCCAGGGCGGGCTTGGGTTTCGCGGCTTTGCCGGTGGGTTTGGGGAATGCCGGCGCGGAGGCCGGGGTGGCGGCCTTCGTTTTGCCGGTTTTGGCCTTCGATTGCGACGGCGCCGATGGCGCGGCGGCACTGGTCAGCTCGATGCCAAAAACATCGGCCATTTCGGCATCGCTCATGCCTGGGGTGGCGGGGCCGGTTTGGCGGACGGCTTCGGCGGCGGAGGCTTGGCTGATGAGTTCGGCCGGATCCGCGCCGCGGAGGAGGAAAAGCAATTCGGGCTCGGTGTCCAGCCGGGCGCCGACGCCGTACAGGGTGGCCGCGAGATGTTTGCAGAGATAGGCGCCATCCGGGCAGGAGCAATCCAAACTAATCTCCTTGGGGCTGGGGAAGAGGCCCTGGCCGGGGCGCGTCACCACTTGCATGGTGCCCGCGGAGATTTTGCCCTGCAGCAATTCGATGAGCGTGTCGATTTGACCGGCGCATGCCTGGCAAATGGCCCGCCAGGCGGCGGGGGCGAGGGGTTTGATGTTGACGGTGATGCGGTACAGCGAGGACCCGGCAACTTGGGCCGAGATTTTGCCGGCGGCGATTTTGAGGTCCACCACGGAGCCGTTCCGCACGTAAGTCCGCCCGCGGGGCAGGCGGTTGGCGTAATCGCTGTACGCCTCAAGGTTGTCGCACCAAGCCTTGCCCCAAAAAGTTTTGGCAATGGTGCGGCCGGTGAGGATTACCGGGGTGGCGAAGCAACCGCCCTTTTTGGACTGTTTCGCGAGTTCGCGGGCGGCCTTGGCGCGGCGCTGAGCCACGGGCACATAAGGTTGCCAACCGTAGGAATTCCAACTCATAAAGCGGGGTTGTCGGAGGGCTTCAAGCGGCGGGGCCGGCGGCGGTGGCCGGGTCCTCGGCGCTGGTGGTCAGATCCAGGGCCACAAATTGGAGCAGCTCTTGATTGTTCATCTCGGTGAGGAGGCGCTCGCCACCTTCGCCCAGCAAATCTTCCGCCAAGGCGCGCTTGCCGGCAATCACTTCCTCGATGCGTTCCTCCAACGTGCCCCGGCAGGTGAACTTGTGGACCATCACATTGCGCCGCTGGCCGATGCGAAACGCGCGGTCCGTGGCTTGGTTCTCCACGGCGGGGTTCCACCACCGGTCGAAGTGGATGACATGGGCGGCGGCGGTGAGGGTGAGGCCGGTGCCGCCCGCCTTGAGGGAGAGGACGAAGAACGGCGGGCCGGCGTCGCTTTGGAAGGCGGTGACCAATTCCTGCCGGCGCGCGACCGGCGTGCCGCCGTGGAGGACCAGGCCGGGCCGGCCGAAGACGCCGGCCAGGAAGGCGGCCAGGGGTTCGGTCAGCTCGCGGTACTGGGTGAAGACCAGCACCTTTTCCTGCCGGGCGGCGATCGCTTCGGCCAATTCCCCCAAGCGCACGAACTTGCCGCTGGCCGCGGGTTCGTAGCCGCCGGTGCCGAGCCATTGCGCGGGGTGGTTGCAGATTTGTTTGAAGCGGGTGAGGAAGGCCAGAATGATGCCGCGGCGTTGAATGCCCTCCGTGTCCTCCGCCGCCAGGCGCGCGCCCAACTCATCCACCGCCTGTTGGTAAAGCGCGGCCTGCCGGCGGGTGAGCGGGCAAAAGGCCGTTAGTTCTGTTTTCTCCGGCAGGTCGCTGATGATCCGGCGGTCGGTCTTGAGCCGTCGCAAGATATAGGGCCGGACCAAGCGCCGCAGGGGCAGGTAAGGGTTGGGATCCGTTGTTGGCCGGCGTTTGAGGAAGGCGCCAAATTCGCGGGCGCCACCGAGCAAGCCGGGGCTTAAGAAATCGAAGAGCGACCAGAGGTCGGACAACCGGTTTTCAATGGGCGTGCCGGTGAGGGCGAGCCGGTGCCGGGCGTGGAGCTCGCGAACGACTTTGCTCTGGCGGGCGCCGGGATTTTTGATGGCCTGGGCCTCGTCGAGGATGACCACGTTCCACGCCGTTTCCTTGAGCCAGGCCAGGCGCACGACCATGGCATAGCTCGTGATAACCAGGTCGCGGTCGGCGAGCGTGCGCGGAGCCCGGCCGGCGGCGGCGAGTTGGTCGGCCGGCGTGATGGCGGGGTGGGCGTAAAACACCCTGAGCGAAGGGGCGAAGCGGCGGATTTCCCCCTGCCAATTAGCGATCAGCGAAGCGGGTAACACCAGCAACGACGGGGCGTCCGGCACGGTTTTGGCGGCCACCGCCGCGGCGCGGCGGCGCTGGAGCACAAGCAGCCGGGAGAGGACTTGGATGGTTTTTCCCAGCCCCATGTCATCCGCCAGACAGGCCCCCAAACCGAGGCGGTTCATGAACCAGAGCCAATGCGCGCCCGCGCGTTGGTAGGGGCGCAGGGTGGCGAGCAGGGCGGGACCGGGATCGGACTCGGCGGAAACGGCCGGTTCCTGCATTTCCGCGAGCAAGGCCTGGAGCGCCCCGCCCGCGGTGAGGGTGGACCAGGCGGCGCGCGTGGCGGCGGCTTCCTCGGCCGCCGGCGTCGCGGCTTTGGGATGGTAGCCGGCCAGCATCCGAAGGCCCTCGAGCAAGGGCAGTCCGTTCGGGCCGGATTCCGCCCGCACCTTCTGCCAATGTGCGAGCACCTCCTTCAACTGCCCGGGGTCCACCTCGACCCATTTGCCTTTCAGCAGGACCAGCCCGTGGTCGGCGCGCAGCAGTTGGGCGAGTTCCTTTTCATCAAGGGGTTCACCGTCCACCACCATCTCGACTTGGAAGTCCAGGAGGCTGTTGGCGCCCAGCTTGGAAGCGCCCTTGGCCTCGCCCAGGCGCACGGAGACTTGCGGGCGGGGCGGGCGGCCGGCACGCCACCAATCGGGGATGCGCACCACCACGCCGCATTGTTCGAGCACGGGGATGTTTTGCAGTAGGGCGAAGGCCTGCGCGGGCCGCCAGGCCTGGGGGTGGAACACGGCCCGGGTGGCGAGCAAATCCTGGGCGAAGGGGCTTTGCTCCGCCGCCCGTTGCACCGGCGCGAGCAGGGCGGCGAGGGCCGCGCGGTTGCGCGCCCCGGCGTATTCCTCCAGCGCCCGGCCTAAGGGCGCGTGCTGTACCTTGCCCTGCTCCGAAACGCGTTGCGCGTAGGTGGCCAAAAAAGCGAAAGGATATTCCGGCTGGCGCTTGTTTTCGGCCAGGTGAAACGTCACCCGCCCCACGAGGTTCCAAACCGGATTGCAGTTTTGCAAGTACGCGGCCAACCCGCCCGGCGTGGCCGCGATGGCGGCCCGCACCCGTTCCTCCAGCCGAGTCCATACCCGGGTCAGCGAGGCCACGTCCAAGTATTCCAATCCCAGCATGGGCGGGGCGGCGTCCACCCAGGCTTGCAAGTCCGTTTCAGGGGGGACGGGGACGTTGATCGGCGGGATTGGCGGGACGGTGCCGGCCACGTCCGCCGCGGGCGGAGCCGACGCCGGCTGGTGACATAGTGCGGTGAAAAATCGTCGCCCCACTCCGCGCCAGAAGTTAAACGCGGCCGGCAGCGGTTCATCCAGCAGTTGGCCCGCCATTAACTCCAATCCGGGGGCATCGGTCGTGGCAAAGGCTGCGGTCAACCGCGCCAAGGCGGCGGGCGCGGGTGCGGGTTCCGCCATGGGATCGGGCCGAAGAAAGATTCGTCCGCCCGGGGAGAGGGCCAATGCATGTGACATGAGGAGGAACTTTTAGCTGCCGGAACCGGGTTGCGCCCAGCCAAAAACCGGGGCGGAAGCTGCATCAGTCCAGTGGCGGCCCGGGGATTTCGACGGGCGGATCGGATGGGGTGGCCGGCCCGGCGACCACCAACAATTTCATGACGCTGTCGCCGTGTTTGAGCACCTTGAGTTCCCGCCACGCGGGCGGGATGGTGAGGGTGTCGCGTTTGGTGTGGCCGAGCACAAAAATGCCTTCCGTGGTCAGCAACCGGGGCAGGTGGGGGTCATCGAGGAGTTTTTGGGCGAGGGAGCGGGAGCGGTGGCCCACGTTTTTTTCCCCATACGGCGGATCGGCCAGCACCAAGTCGAAAAGCCGGGCCGCCGCCGCCAATTGGGTGAGCGCCACGAACACATCCTGCACGCGGACTTCCAAGCCGGCGCCGCCCGCTTTCGTGGCGGCAAGGTTTCGGCGAATGGCCTGGGCGTGGCGTTCGGCCTTTTCCACGCAAACGCCCTGCGCCGCGCCGCGGCTCAGGCACTCCAAGCTCAGAGCGCCGGTGCCCGCGAAAAGTTCCAAGACGCGCGCGCCGAGCACGCGGTCGCCCAGGCTGTTGAAGACGGCCTGCTTGACGCGGTCCGGGGTGGGCCGCACATCCAGCCCCTTGGGCACCGCCAATATTCGGCCCGTGGCCTGGCCGCCGGTTATTCTCATGCCTGAAGTTTAACCGGCATTCCCCGGGAAAGGTAAGCACGAACTGTCCCCGGCAACCCGGCCGGTCGTTTAGGCGCCGCCCTGCCGGCGGAGCCAGTCCGCCTGGGTCAACCGGGGGATCTGGAAGAACGCGTCGCGGGTGCGCACATAATTGCCCAAACCATTCATGCGCCCGATGGTGTGCATTTGGTCCGCGCGGATGTACGGTCCCTTGGGATCCACGAATTCATCCCGTACGTGGATGGACACGACCTGGCCCAGGATCACCCGGGAACGGCCGATCTCCATGGTGGTCACCTCCCGGCATTCCAAGCTGGCCGGCGAACGGGCGATGCGCGGCACGCCCACCACCTTGGAGGGTTCGGTGGCCAGTCCGGCGATGGTCAACTCATCCACTTCCGCGGGAAAGTCGATGGCGCACAGATTCATGGCGGGCCCCAGTTCTTCGGTGACCAGGTTGATCACGAACTCGCGGGTTTGGCGGATGTTCTGGGCGGTGTCCTTGCCGATCACGCCCGGCCCCGGCCGGTTACCCACGCCAATGGCGACAAGCGGCGGATCGGTGCCCACGTAATTGTAGGCGCTGAACGGCGCCGCGTTCAATTGGCCGGCCAAATTGCGGGTGGTGATCCAGGCGATGGGCCGGGGCACGACCAAACCGATCAGCAGATTGTACGTCTGATGGGGCGTCGTTTGGGTGAGGTCAAAATCCATGGCGTGGGGTGGGAAAGGGAATTAGGACGGCAACGGCCGGCCGACGTTGATTTGGTGCCGGAGGCAGTAGGCGCCGTTGGTCACGTATTTGTCGGCCCAGTGGCGGAGGCCGGCGCGCTCTTCCGGCGTGAGCGCCCGGACCACTTTGGCGGGCGAGCCGAGGACCAGCGATCCGGGGGGGATTTGAGTGCCGCCGGTGACCAGGGCGCGGGCGCCGATGAGGCATTGGTCGCCGATGACCGCGCCATCCAAAACCACCGCCCCCATGCCGACCAGGACTTCGTCGCCGATGGTGCAAGCGTGGATGATCGCCGAGTGGCCGACCGTGACGTAATTGCCGATCAGGCAGGGATAATCGTCGGCCAGGTGGACCACCGCGTTGTCTTGAATATTGCTGTGGTGCCCCACGACGATGCGGTTGATATCGCCGCGCAGCACCGCATGGTACCACACGCTGCTGTGCTCGCCGAGGGTGACATCGCCCACGACCACGGCGGTTTGGGCGAGGTAAACCTCCGCCCCGAGGCGCGGGCGGGCGCGCAGAAAGGTGTCCAATTGGCCCGTCAACTTATCCATGGCGGACAGCGTAGGGGGAAGCGGCGGTCGGCAGAAGGAAAAAACCCGCCCGGATCCGGTCCGGGCGGGAACAACTCACCCATGCATGCGTTCAACAAAGTCGGACAATGCACTGTGTTCACCCATGCGAACACGCTTGATCTGACGCCGCTTTCAGGGTTTTATTCAACGCATCCACCCCATCGGGTGGCTGATGCTATGTCCAAACCACCACCCCGGCCGGTCCGCCCTCCGCGCCCCCCGCGCAAGCTCCCGCGCTCGTTCAAGGACCTGACGCCCTCCCGCGCCTTCAACCCCGGGACCTTTTTTCGGGAGATGGTTTGGAAAGCTTGGCTGACGCCGCGCACCGGCCAGCACAAGCAACCGGTCTTCCCCCAGCTGAAGACCGGGGAGGTCGCTCTGACGTGGATTGGCCACGCCTCGTTTTTGGTGCAGTTCACCGATTTAAACGTCCTCATCGACCCGAATTTCGCCAACTGGCTTTTCCTCCTAAAGCGGATCAAGCGGTCCGGGCTGAAACTCGAGGACTTGCCGCCGATCGACTTGGTGTTGCTGACCCACGCGCATTTCGACCATTTTCACAAACCCACGCTCCGCCGCCTGCCGCATCCGAAGATCGCCGTCATGCCCTGGGGCATGGGGGATTTGGCGCGGAACCTGGGTTTCGGGCGCATTGTGGAGCTGGATTGGTGGGAGAGTTTCACCCATGGGGATTGGAAGGTGACCCTCACCCCCTGCAAGCATTGGGGGGCGCGGATGCTCCGCGACGTGGACCGCGGCTACGGCGGCTTTGTGCTCGAGCACCAGGGTCGGACCGTGTACCACGCCGGCGACAGCGCGTACTTCGACGGCTTCAAGGAGATCGGCAAGCATCTCCGGCCCGAAATCGCCCTGCTGCCGATCGGCGCCTATCGGCCGGAATCCTTCCGGAATGTGCACATGGGGCCGGACGAAGCCTTCAAAGTGTTCCAAGAACTCGGCTCCAAGTGGCTGGTGCCCATGCACTACGGCACGTTCCGGCTTTCTTTCGAGGACATGGACGAACCCCCGCGCTGGCTCCAGCAACTCGCCCGCCAAAACGGACGCGCGGACAATCTTCGCTTGCTCGAAGAGGGCATCCCCGAGGTGTTTTAGGCCGGTACCGGCCCGCGTTCGACGGCCTGCAAGACCCGGAGGTAGAGGCCGTCCACCAGTTCCTGCTGCCGCGCCCCGGTGTACGCGTAGTGGTCCAACCCCGGCGCGGAGTTCACTTCCAAAATCCGGTAGTCCGTCAACGGCGCCGTGGCGTCGGCGAGCATCACGTCCACCCCGCAAAAACGCAGGTCCAAATGCCGCGCGACGCGGGCCGCCAGTTCAGCAACGCTGGGATGGACTCGGTCGGTGAGCTCCACGGTGGTGCCGCCCAGCGAGAGGTTGGCGACTTCCAGCAAGGTGACCGACCGGCCGGCCGGCGGGACGGATGACCACGTGAGCCCCCGGGCGGCGACGCCCCGGGTAAGCCGGGGATCGCGCAGCGGAATCACCGTGTCCCGGCCTTCCCGCACAAATTCCGCCTGTTTGGCGACGAGGAGTTCGCGAACCGTGGCCTGGCCGTCGCCGACCACCGCCAGCGGCACGCGTTCGTAAGCCGAGATGACCACGCCGTCGAGCACGACGAGCCGGTAATCCCGCCCCGCGCAGGCTTCCTGCACAATCGCCATGCGGTCCTGGGCGAAAATCTCCTTCAACCGCGCCAGCAGTTCCGTCCGGTTGCCCGCCCGGAACACCAAGTCGCCCTGGCTGCGCCGCACGGCTTTGGCGTAAACGGGATACCCAATTTCCCGGGCGAAGCGCGCCGCCTCGGTCGCGCCGCGCGGTTTCGCCACATGCCGCCGAAAAACGGGGGCAAACACAGTCAGTTCCCGGGGCACTTGGAAGCCGCCCTCGGCGAGGAAGAAATGAGTGTAGCCTTTATCCTGGGCGATCTTCACCGAGCTCACCGCGTTCAAGTTGAACTTGTTGTCCCAGAACAACGATTTCCGGCCGTTCCGGAAATAGATGGCGCCCACAAAACCGTGTTCCGGCTCCAACACCACCCGGGCGCCCAGTCGCGGGGCGATCCGGCGCAGAATGGCGGGCATGAAGGCTTGGCGCGACATGGCGTTCTAGGCGAAGACCGCGGTGATGATCCGCCGGTAAATGTCCAAAGCGCGGGCGCGATCCCCGCGGCCGAATTGCTCCATCATGATGCCCGAGTTCACCTCCAGCACTTGGCGGCGGCCGTCCGCGGACACGACGATGTCCACCGACGCCACCCGCAAGCGCAGCGACGTCATCGCCCGCGCGGCCAGGGCGGCCAACTGCCGGCGGTCCACACTATCGGCCGCCAATTCCTCCGCGCGGGCGCCCTGGCCCAGATTATGCCGCCAGTTCATGGGCACTGATTCCCCCGCGGCGGGCACCCGGCGCAACTCGGCCGCCGTCAGCTCCACCTTGCCGAGGGCTTTCAGGCGGGCGTCCGGCGTCCGGTCCGGCGCGTCGCCCGGTTGCAGCCAATCCGCCAGCAGTTCCGTCACCGACCGCCGGCCGTCGCCGGTCACGGCCGGCCGCACTTTGCGGTAAACCAACAGCGCCTCGCCGTCGAGCATCAGCACCCGGAATTCGTCCCGCAGCTCCAAGTAGGGGGAGAGCGCGCAGGCGCGGGTTTTGCCCAGCAGTTGGTGGATGGCGCGCTCCAGTTCGAGCTCCGACCGGACCCGGATCACCTCGCGGCCGGCCGTGCCCTCATTGGGTTTGGCCACCACATCCCGGTGCCATTGCGCGAACAACGCCAACAGCCGGGGCCAGTTGCCGCTCGCCGGCAGGTAATCCGGCAGGGTGGGGGACATGATCAACTCATGCGGCACCGCGGGCACCCGGTCGGCGGCCAGGATGCTGGCGGTCGCCGCCTTGTCGCGGGCGATCTGTTGGGCGGCCGCGGAATTCAGGCTGAAGTCGTAGCCGAAGATGTGTTCCGTGCGGGTCCTGCGGCGCAAGCGGAGCAACCAGTCGCCGTGGAAGGCGCGCACGGTGATGCCCAGCGGTCGGCAAACCTCGCGCACCAGCGTCACCATCAATCGGGTCGATCCGTCGTTGGCCATGTTACGGCAAGGCTACGGTCACGCCGCCCCCGCCGCAAGCCTGCGGCAGGTAAGAAGACTTGGGAAAGGGGATTTCCGTTGAAGCGCGAAGTGGACCAGGCGGAAGGGCAAATCTCGGGAAAACCGTCTTTCCTGATTCCATCCGACCTTCCGCAGGTGCGTAAGCCCGGAATTCGGTGGTGCCCGTCCTCAAGCGCGGCAGCTCCGGGCCCGCCCGGAGGGGGCTGGAAGGTGGCCGTCCGTAACCCCACTGGTTTCGGGCAAAGCCACCTCCCCGCTTCGGAGGATGCGGGGGATACACCGAAGCGGGGAGGCCCCTGGAGGGGTTGGGGCCTTCGGTGGGTGCGTATGGCCTTCCGCAGGTGCGTAAGCCGGCCCGCTCCTTGGCGGCGTTGGGGGAGCGGGCCGTCAATTGGCCTTCGGTGGGTGCGTAAGGTTGGGGCGGCAGGGGCACCGGACGACCGGGCCTGAGCCGTTAT
>CAIYZC010000043.1 GCA_903930565.1 uncultured Pedosphaera sp. | reverse complement strand
CGCCCCGTTCCCCAGGGCCGGCAGGGTCAGTTCATAATCCACCGCCGCTTCGCGCCCCGGCTGCAGCGGATGCTCGAACAACGCATCCACCTTCACGCCCCCCGCGCTCCCCGGCCGCCGCACCTCCGTGGCCAGCGAATCGCGCACCTGGTTGGGCGCGAATTCACCCAACAAATCCGCCACCATCACCACGCCGGACGCCCCCTGCGCCCGGGCGAACGGAACCGTGGCGCCCCACGCCAGCCAGATCATGACGGCCGCCCGCCAAGGGGCCGCCCATCGTTCCAAAGAGTTGCTCATACCGCCCCACCATGCCGCTCCCCGCGCTTTCCGTCCATGGCCGAATCGCCGCGCGGACTCCCCGCCGGCGCCACCCGCCGGCAATCGCCGACCGCCCTCCGTTTGACATCCCGGCGCTCCGTGTTACCGTCCCCCATGAGCGCCACCCCAAACCCCACCACCACGGTCGAAATCACGCCGGAGGGGGAGCTGGTGATCCCCGTGGAATTGCTCCGCGAATTTGCCATTGAAGAGGGCACCCGGGTCGTGCTGCTCGCCACCGACGACGGGATTCTGATCCGGCCCGAAAACCCTTCCGCGATCCAGCGCGCCCGCGGATTGCTTCAACGCCAGGCGGGAGGCGCCTCTTTGGGGGAGGTGTGGGCGGAGCACAAAGCGCTGGAGCGGCGGATCGAGGAGCAAAGTCCGGCGGACCCCGCCCCGCCGACCCGGAGCGACCCCTGAGTCCGATCGTCCCCCTCAACCGCGCGGCAATTCAAACCAGAAATTCGCCCCGCCGCCCTCGGCCGCCTCGACCCCGATCGTGCCGCCTTGGGCTTCCACGGCCAGTTTGGAAAAGGCCAAGCCCAGGCCCACCGAATGATATTTCATGCCGGCGCGGGCGGCGAGCGCGCCGTATTTGTCAAAGATTTTGTGCCGGGACTCCTCGGGCACGCCCTCGCCGCTGTCGATCACGGACAAGCGCACCCGGTCGACATGGGCCACGACCGTCACCCGCACCACGCCACCGGTGGGGCTGTGCCGGAGGGCGTTGCCCAGCAGGTTTTCCACCATCCGCCGGACCAGCGCGGCATCCGCTTTGGCCAGGGGGGGACCGTTCTGCGTCACGGAGATGCGCCGACTGGTGTCCAAGCAGCCCAGTTCCTCCGCGGCGGTTCGGGCGATCACGAAAAGGTCGCAGGGAGCGGGCTGAGGCTGCAATTTCCCCTCCTCCATCTTGCTCACGTCCAGCACGTCGTTGGCCATGCCGGTGAGCCGGTGCACTCCGCCCTGCGCCTCCCGCAAACTCGCGGCTGAATCCGCTTCGAGGCTGTCCCCCAAAGACTGGGCCAAAATCTGCAAGTGCCCGCCGATCACCGTCAACGGCGACCGCATGTCATGCACGATCATGTGCACCAGATTGTGGCGCAGGGTTTCCAACTCCCGGAGCCGCACCAAGTTCTCGGCCAGGGTCTTGCGTGCCAGGCGCAGGGAAAGATGCACTTCCACGCGCGCCAATACTTCGTTCATTTGGAACGGCTTGGTGATGAAGTCCTCGCCCCCGACCCGGAACGCTTCCATTTTGGCTCCGGTGTCCGTCAAAGCGGTGAGAAAAATGACCGGAATGTCCCGCAGATGTTCCCGCTCCTTGAAGCACCGGCAGAATTCGTAGCCGTCCATCTCCGGCATGGAAATGTCCAACAGCACGAGGTCCGGAGCCAGGTGCTCCGCGGCCTGCAGGCCCTGGCGGCCCGCCGTGACCGGCCGCACTTCGTAGCCCGCCTGGCCCAACATCGTGCCCAACAGGCGGAGATTATCGGCGGTGTCATCAATGACCAAAATGTTGCCCCGTGGCGCAAGGTTGGCGTTCATGGGGTGGGCGGTTTGGGCAGGCTGGCCAGGATGGCCTCGTATTTGAAATCCGCGGCCAACGCGCGCAGGCGCTCGGCGGCGGCCGGGCAATGGGCGGAGAGCCGACCGGCCAGGGCTTCGATCTGGTCCATGCGCACCTGGAGCGTCGCCTCGCGCAATTCCCCGAGGAGCTCGGCGGGCGCGCGCTGGAGGAGTTCCGCCAGGATGGGGGCCTCCGCCGGCGGCCAGGGCGCGTCCTCGGCGGCCGGCCCGGCCGGCGGCGGGGGCGTGGAGAATTCGACCTTCAGCAATTTTGCCATCGTCTCCAGGATGACGCTCTCCCGGTACGGCTTCAGCAGCACCGCATCGGCCCCCGCCGCGACGACTTCCTCCCGCGATTCTGGGGTGCTGTTGGCGGTCAAGGCGACCAGGCTCGCGCTGGTCCCTTTCGCCCGCAGTTGCCGGATGGCTTCCACCCCGCCCATCCCGGGCATGCGCAGATCCATGAGCACCAGTCGCGGCCCCCAGGCGTCATGCACCAGAATGGCTTCCTCCCCGTCGTCCGCCATCCGGACCTCGAAGCCCGTGCGATTCAAGAAATCCCCCAGCACTTCCCGGTTGCTTGCCACATCATCCACTATTAGAATTTTGCATGACACATATTGCTCCGTCAATCGCAAAAAGGAGTCAGCAGGGCGTTTGACCGGCAAATCCGCCCGCCCCACCGCCTCGGCTTCGAAGCGAAAGGTGAAGCAGCTCCCCCGGCCCACTGCACTCGTCGCCGTAAGATCGCCCCCCATCAGCCGCGCAATGCTGCGGCTGATGGTCAGTCCCAGCCCCGTGCCCCCGGCCCGCAGCCCGGACTCGGTCTGCTCAAACGCGTTGAAAATCCGCCCCAGATCCTCCTCGGCAATGCCCCGCCCGTTGTCCGCCACCGAAACCAGGACGCCGGGTTGCAGCGCATCCGGTCCGGCCACGCGGGTCGTGACCCGGATATGACCGCCCAGCGTGAACTTCACGGCGTTGCTCAACAGATTGATCAGCACTTGGCGGATTTTGCCGACATCCCCGATCAAGGCCGGCGGCAGGCTGCTCTCCGTGACAAACTCCAAGGCGTTCTGGCGCGCCGCCGCCAGGGGCAGGAACATCTGGCGCGCCTCGTCCAACATTTGCCGCGGATCGAAGGTGTCCCGCACGATTTTGATCCGGCCGGCCTCGATCCGCGCCATCTCCAGCACATCATTCACAATTTCCAGCAAGTGGTCGCCGCTGGAGCGGATGATGGCGGCCTTCTTGCGCGGCAGCCCGGGGATCTCCGGATCATTCTCCAACAATTGGGCGTAGCCGAGAATGGCGTTCATCGGCGTGCGGATTTCATGGGAAATGTTCGCCAGAAATTGGCTCTTGGCGCGGTTGGCCTTTTCCGCCTCCTCCTTGGCCAGGCGCAAATCGTGGGTGCGTTTCGCCACGAGCAGCTCCATGCTTTCCCGGTGCGCCCGCAAGTCCAGGTAGCCGACAAACATCTCGGCCAGGGAGTTCAACAAGTTCCGCTCCGTGGCCGAGAAGGGCCCTTCCGCGGCCGCGGGCCGCGCCTCCCGGTACACGACCTCGATGGTGCCTTCGGCGTCCGCCGTCGTGATCGACACCGATTGTTTCCAAGGGGAATCGCACCACCCCGCCGTTTGGGACGACTCCACGCCGTAGCGCAGCCGGGCCTCGCAGCATTCGGGATAGCGCCACGCCGCGGGGAACAAGGGCACCCATTCCGCGATCAATTCCGCGATGGTGGGCGGGCTGTGTTGCAGGAGCCGCGCGGTTTCATGCAGCAGCCGCAGTTCCTTGACGCTCTTCTCCAGGTTTTCCAACAAGGTCACGCGCTCGGTGGCGTCTTGGAATTGTTTGATGAAATGCAGCGGGCGCCCCGCCTTGTCGGCCACCAGGGAGACGGAGAGATCGACCCACACGGGCAGCCCATTTTTCCGGAGGTAGCGCTTTTGCAGCTGGTACCGGCTCCGTTCGCCGCGCAGCAGCGCGTCCGCGCTCAACAAATCCGCAGCCAAATCCTCCGGATGCGTCACGTCCCGCACGTTCTTGGTGAGCATTTCGTCCGGGGTGTAGCCCAGAATCTGGCACGCCCTCCGGTTGACCTTGAACCAGTTGCCATCCGGCCGCACCAAGGCCATGCCGATGGGGGCGTGCTCGAAGGAACTGGCGAACTGGCGTTCGCTGGCCGCCTGCAACTGCTCCGCCCGGAGCCGTTCCTTTTCCTGTTCGTGGGATTCGAGCGCGAAACCGATGTCGTTCGCCAGCTCGTCCAAAAGCCGCAACTCCTCGGCGTCGAAGAAATCCGTTTCCCCGGCGTAAATGCTCATCGTCCCGGCTACCTTCGCCCCCAGGCGCAGCGGAAACGTGGCCATCGCCCGGTACCCGCGCCGGAAGGCGGCCTCGCTCCATTGGGCCAGCCGCGGATCGGCGGCGATGTCATTGCAGCACTGGTGCTCGCCCGTGGCCACCGCCAAGGCGTTCGGCCCGGCGACCTGGCGGTCGGCTGCCAGATCAATCTGGAGGATTTCAATATATCCCTCCAGAAATCCGGCGGCCGCGACCGGGTTGAGTAAATCCCGGCGTTGGTTCAACATCCCGATCCAAGCCATGCGAAATTCACCGTTCTCGACCGCGATGCGACACGCCCCCTCGAACAACGCCTGCGGATCCCGCTCGCGCACGATCAGTTCGTTGGTGGCGCTGAGCATGGCATGAACCCGGCTCAACTTCCGAATCTGCCGCTCCGCCAGCACACGTTGCGTGATATTCTGAATTTGGCCGATCAGATGCACCGGCTGGCCGGCCTCATCGCGCAATAGCGACACCGCAACCAGCACCCAGAGTACCCGGCCATCTTTGGTCAGGTACCGCTTTTCCAACTGGAAGCTCTCAATCTCCTTGGCCAGGAGTTGGCGACGCAACTCCACATGCTTTTCCGCGTCTTCGGGATGCGTGATGTTCTGGAAGTTCAGGGCGCACATCTCCGCCGCGGTGTAGCCGAGCATCTCACAAAGCGCCTTGTTGACCTTGATCCAGCGGCCGTCCACCGTCAACAAGCCCTTGCCGATGGGCGCGTGTTCAAACGCGCTGGCGAACTGGCGCTCGCTTTTCTCCAACGCCTGCGCGGCCGCATGCTTTTCCGTGACGTCCATGGCAATCCCCACCACCCGGCGCACCAAACCCTGGTGGCCCGCCATGGAGGAACCGCTGCCGTAGATTTGGCGCACGGAACCGTCCGGATGCATGATGCGGAAATCCGCTTTGCCGTTCGCCGCGCCGGCCCAGATTCCGTCGAGCTCCCGCAGCATCGCCGCCCGATCCTCCGGCAACACCCGCTCCAGCCAAGTTTCAAAAGCGATGGTTCGATCCGCGCCGGGAGGCAGGCCCATGAGTTCAAACCAGCGGTCATCGGCGGTGAACGCCCCCCGCTGCGCGTCCTGGTGCCAGACCGCGATCTGCCCGGAATCCAAGGCCATCCGCAACCGGTGCTCGGCCTCCTGCTTTTGCTTTAATTCCGCAGCGTAGCGGCGCAACGCCACCTGCAATGTGCGGCTGACCATTTGCTGGAGCAACAATGCCAACGTCAGGGGCAGCACGCAGTACAGCCACAACGTCAGCGGCGTGAACCGCATCAATGAGGTCGGCAGCCGGCCCAAACTCCCCCCCCAGATGATGCTCCCCAAGACCGCGGCCGCGATGACTCCCACGGCCAGCCCCGCCCGTTCCCCCAACAGCACGCCCGCCACGATCACCAGCAAGACAAACAGGGAGGTGGGCGG
>CAIYZC010000042.1 GCA_903930565.1 uncultured Pedosphaera sp. | reverse complement strand
GGGGTGAGCCGGCTTTCCAGTCGATATTGGGTGATGATCTCGCGGAGCGCGGTTTTGAGTTGGACCGTGGGGGTGTCCTTCACGCGGCCCGCTTCGACATACAAACCGAGGAACGAACGGCCGTCCGACTGGGTGTGCCAGCCGAATTCGTCGCCTTGCCGGGTGAAGGCAAAGGGCCGGGCGGGGGCGAGGGCGAAACCGAGGCGTTGGGCGAGCTCCTGCCGGAACCATTCGACGCCCTTTTCCTCCAGCACGTACTTGAGGCGGGCGTGCTTGCGGTTCGTGCGGTCGCCGAAGTCGCGATGCACGGTCAGGACGGCTTGGGCCACCTTGATCAGGTGCTTGGGTTCGAAAAAGCCGATCACGTCCGCCAAGCGGGGGTAGGTTTGGACATTGCCATGGCTCATGCCCAACCCGCCGCCGACCAGCAGATTGTAACCCTGGAGTTGTTCCCCTTCAAAAATCGCCACGAAACCAAGGCAGTTTGTGAAGATATCCACGTCGTTGAGCGGGGGGATCGCGAAAGCCGCCTTGAACTTGCGGGGCAAATACGTTTTGCCGTAGAGCGGGTCCACGAAATCGCGGGCGGCGCTGTCGTCCAAATTGAGCGGCTGGCCATCGACCCAGATTTGATGATAGGCCGGGGTGATCGGAAGCAAAGCGTCGGAAACGCGGCGGGCATCGGCTTGGACATGCTCCACCATGGGATGCGTCGCGGGCGTGGGGGGCGCCATCACATTGCGGTTCACATCGCCGCAAGCGGCAAGCGTGGTCGCGAGCGCTTGGTTGATGCCCTTCATGAGCGGCCCGAGACCGGATTTTACGACCCCGTGGAATTGGAAACCCTGGCGGGAGGTGATGCGCAGGGTGTTGTTGCCGTAAGCCGAGGCGAGTTGGTCGAACACCAGATAGTGCTCGGGCGGCACGATCCCGCCGGGCAACCGACCGCGGACCATGAAGATATATTCCTTGGCGACCTTCCGCTTGTCGCGGTCGTCCTGCTGGTAAATCCCGTGGAACTTCAGGAATTCGTAATCGTCATCCGAAAAGCGGTCCAGGGCCGGATTGGCCAGCGTGGCGGCAATGGTGCCGGCGAGCGTGGGGCTCGCTTCTTTGAGACCTTCGTTCCGGGTCAGCTTCGCCGGGGCGGTTGCGGTAATCATAAGTGATTCACTAATCTTACTTATATCTTACCCGCTTTTGCGCATCTGTCAAAGAAAAATCGATTTTGGGCACCAGGGGGAGTTCTGGTGGCCCGGTTGGGAACTTCAACGCGACGGGCAAAATCGAGGATCGCGGCCTTCCGTGGGTGCGTAAGGCGACGCTGGCGGGCATGAGCGGGAAGGTCAAAAGACTTTTTGGACATGATCCTGAAGCAGACGGGAGGTGGCCAGATTTTTGCGCCACGCGGAGGCGCGTTATAAAGTGCGGGTTGCTTCCTGGGGGCGCAGCCTTCCATAAGTGCGTATGGCCTTCCGTGAGTTGCACTCCCCGCGAATCAATTCGAGGAAAGCCGCGCGCGCAGCCTTCCGAGAGTGCGTATGGCCTTCCGCAGGTGCGTAAAGCCCTGGTTGGCCACCCGGCGGAAGCGCGTTCCGCGGGGGTGGACGCAAAGGCGCGGAAGCGCAGGCTCAAAACCCGATCGGGTCGGGTCAATGGTCGGCCTCCGTCCGCCTCGGCGGCGCCGTCCGGGGATTGGCCTTCCGTGGGTGCGTAAAACGGTTGGCGAGGCGGCGAAGAAGGGGGCCTGGTGATCAAATTGAAACACTTGGCGGGGCATGGTCATGGGG
>CAIYZC010000041.1 GCA_903930565.1 uncultured Pedosphaera sp. | reverse complement strand
TTGAACCCGCAACCCCTTGGCCACCAAGGCTTGGTAGGCCGCCTGGGCGTCGCTCAGGGCGCGGAACTTTTGGCTGATAACAATGATGTCATTCTCCAGGTTGTTCTGCTGCGTCTGTAAGGTTTGCACCGCGCTCTTCACCGTCTGGTCATAGGCGATACTGGTGCTGGCAATGTTGTTGGCCGTCATGGTGTCGGCCAGGGCGGTGGTGGCCACGGTATAGACCGTGAAGGCGACATCTCCGGTGATGAGTTCGGCCCACGCCGGAATTTCCGCGGCCACTTTTACGGCGGCTTTCGCCGGCGCCAAGGCGTCACCACCGTCCGCCAAGCCAGCAATGATCGTCGTCGGCACCGCCGTTGAGGCGGCGTCCGCGGCATCCTTGGCGGCCTGAACGGCATCCTCCGCCCATTTGTTCGCGATATCCCAGGCCGCCCCCAACGTGGTGCTGGCGATGGTCAAACCGGAATTTGCGTTGGCAAGTTGTTCAATTTGGTACGCGTCGCCGAGGGTCAGGGTATTAAAAGTGTTCTGGGCGGCGTCCAGCGATTGCTTGTCGAAAGTTTCCTCATAACACGCAATCCGCAGGGCGTCGGCGGCCGCCACCACAGCGGAAATCGCGGCTTGAATCTGGCCGGGCGAGCTCCGCTTCGCCGTCCAAGTGGCGGGTTTGTCAAAGAAACCATCCGGTCCAATGTAGGTCGACACCACATTGCTGCTGGTGGAATATCCCGGGGCGGTACTCGCCATGATGTAACTGAAATCCGAGTACATGTGCGAATTCCAATCGGCGGGCAGGGACTGGTTATCAATATAATAGGTGACTGGTGTTTGAGCGTCCGGCAATTGATTAAAAGTATTGGTCGTGGGCTTTTCCACGTAGGTGTAGTGCAACAAGTCCGGACCGTTGTACCCTTGCGGGTAAATGCCCCCCGGCCCGATATCCTCCGGATAGGGCGTGCCGTAGAGTTCAATCAACTGATTGTTATAGGCCAGTTCCTGGGAGATGACCCCCGCTTGGAAGTCAGCGAGCGAGTCTTCTTCCGACCGCATGGTTTGGCGCACGGACTGAGCGTCGTTGAAGGCTGCGGCGGCGTTGTTCAGCGCCTGCACCGCCCGTTGGTAGATCTGCTCAAAGTGGGTCATGGGGTTTGCGCCGGTGACCTGCTGCGGATTGATGTCAAACGGAATGGCGTTCTGCGCAAGGTTGAAGGGGGTGAATCCGGCCTCCGCGTTGTCCATGGCCACCTGCAAGGCGTTGCCCTGCTGCGGCAGTTCGCCCAACTCCGCCACCGTGGTGCGATCCACCTTTTGGATACCCTGGTGGTTGGGATTGGGATCCACCGGGGGCAGGATCGAATTCCCGACCAACCAGTTCACATAGCTGCCCTGCCCGACACGGGCGGACCACTGATCCAAGCCCCAATACCGCACCACCGGCATGGTTTGGCCGCCGGCCAGATAGGTGCGGGGCGGGGAGTTGGTGTAGGGGGTCTCCAGACGTGCCCAACCGCCCGCCGTGCCCGGCAGGTAGCCCTGGCGCCACGTCAAGTCAAAAATCTGCAACCCCACTTTGGACAGCAGCCCGGCGGTGGAGGCAAAGTTGCGCTCGTGCATGTAATTCACGGCCACCGTCGCCCCCAAAATGTTCACACTGTCGGGTTGCGGCACCCAATCAAAATTGGGGTTCATGTAGAGCGAATAATAATTCCCCAACGAGGTGAGGAAATGCCCGTAAGCGTCGCCATGGCCCATGGGATACAAAATGGCCGCATCGGCGGCGTTGATGACGCCGTCGTGATTCTCGTCCAAAATATTGTAGTTTTCCGCGTAGATAACCTCCCCGGCGGCGATCCCGTGGGTGTAATTCCAATACAGCCGGTTATACACCGGTGATTCCGTCACCGTGGTCACACTGTCGTCACGGCCGCGCAACAGCGCCAACTCCTGTTCGAGCAGCGAGGGTTCCTCCCCTTGAAAGGCGAAGAGTGACGTGGCGATGTTCGCGTAAGTTTGGCTCTTGGACCCGATCGAAATCGTAGGATCGTTGGCGTCCGTGTAGGCGTCGTTCGCCACATAATTGTACAAGTCGCTCAGTTCGCCGGCGGCCAGCAGCAGGGCGTCATTGGCCGGGCCGTAATTGTATCCGGCGTTGATGCTCAGGGCCTTGCCGCGGTTCAGCACGGTTTCGTAGATCTGAATCAAGCCGGCGTTGGTCAAACTGCCGGCGTTCAAGGCAATGTCGCCCTGCCAGCGGGAACCCGCGGCGGTGAGGATATCCGCCGTGGTGTTGACGGGGTTGTTGAAGAGGTCGGTGGTCTCTTGGTCGAACGGATTGATGCCCTCAAGCACCCGTTTGATATAGCCCGGAGCGAAGGCCGGGGTGGTCCACGCCGACCAGTTGGTATTGGCCGGTTGTGCGGCGGGGTCAATTTCCCGATAGCGCACCACCACGAAATTGTCCGAGAGGGATTGCAGCCCCGAGGCCCCGCCAAGGGTGTAATGGGCCACATCCAGCCCGTTGGTCAACGCCGGCCAGATGGCGGGATCGCTGGTGGGTTGCAACCCATTCATCGGCGGAATAATGCGCCAATCGTATTGATAATTCTTGGTCAAACCAGCCAAATCCAAAGTGTGTTGAAACGAAATCGCCTCGCTTAACGGGTTCGGATCATACACCGTCACCAATTGGCCGGGATAAAGACCGGTGCCCGCGGACGGGGAGACATATTCGCCCACCCGGGCCACATAAACGGTCACGGGCTGGCCCGCGAGCTTCGGATCAATCGAATTCCCCACCACAAAGCTGATGTAGCCCAGGCCGGGCCCGGTGGCGCTCATCGCATAGGAGTCCACCTGTTGGTTCGCATTCGTGATGATCACGGTGGAATTCACCCCCACGGACTGCGTGAAAGCCGGATCCGCCAAGTAGCTGCCGGGTCCGGCGGTCAGGTCATCATAAGTGTATAACGATACCGAGAGGGAATTGACGGTGGAGACCCAGCCGGCATAGCCGGGATCGCTCGGCTGGCAAAGGTTGATCACCGCGGCCAAATCAGCGCCGTTCAAAACGTTGAGGAACACGTAACTCTCCCCGACCGTCTGGTTTTCAAATTGACCCGCCAAAACCAAATTGGTGGTGTTCGGATCGAACCAAACCCGGTTCACCAGGTTCGGCGGCAAGTTTTGGAAGTAGTACAGCCCCTCGTAACTGGAACTGATAACCGTGTTCGGCAAGCCCGTGAGCCCGTTCGTGGTCAATCCCGCCTGCTTCTCCACCGTCGGGTCAATCAGGCTGACGCTCTGGTAGGTGATCGGGGCGGTGACATCGTTGGTGGCGATGGATTGTTGGTACAGTACCTGAACCCCGGTTTGGCCGCGCACCGCGGGCAGATTGTTGATCGGCACGGTGAGCGTTTGCCCGGCGTACAGGGTGGGCACGGGTTGCTGATTGACGATGGAGGGCCAGACCGGCCGGTAAACGATATCACGGCTGCGGCTGTTTTGGCTGGTCGGATCGCCCGTGTAACCGCCGGCGCCATCGGCGGGCAGCAAATAAGGAACAATTTGCCCATTCGTGGGCGGCGTGGCAAAGCCGGGCCAATCAAAGATATTCTGGTTCTCATAGTAATACCGCATGGTAAAACTATTGCTGACGGTCGGGGCGGCCGCGAGGAAGGGCGGACGGTTGCTGAAGGTCACCGTGGCCGCTGAGTATTGGTTGGTGCTCGTGACCGCCAAAGGAGCTTGCGTCACCAAGGGGCCGCCCAAGCCGACGGTCAAAGTCAGCAGGTTGGTGTAAAGCGAATTGTCGCTGGTGTCCTGGGTGATGATGCTCAGGTGGTAAACATTGGTGCGGGTCGGCGTTCCCGTGATGCCAAAGCCATTGGTCGTGATGCCGATACTCAAGCCCGGGGGCAGGTTGCTCGCGGACATGGTCAGCGCGTCCGGCTGGCGGGATATGTGCAGGAAGTAGGCGTAAGGTTGATTCACCACCGCCGTGCCCGGCGGCAGGACCCCAAAGGTACCGTCGGTGGAATTGTACGCCCCCACCTGCAAGGCCGGCAAACCGGCGTGCTGCCCGCGGTAAACCCAGAACTCGTGCTTCCGGTCCTGGAAAGTGAATCCCCCGTACAAGCCCTGCGGCGAACCCGCCGCCAAATTGGACCAGTTGGCCGGCAAATCACCCGAGGTGCCGGGCGGAGCGGTATTGTAATTGATGGCGGTACTGCCCGCCCCCTGAATCGGCAGCGGCAAGAGTGGCAACGGCATGGGCGCTTGGATCAGCGTTCCGGCGGCGACCACGTAGTCGAACATTTGGCTGCTCTCCGGGGCTTCCCGACGCACCCAATAAGGGATCATCGCCGGTCGGCCGTCTTTCCCCAGGTATTGAATCAAAACAAATGGTGCCGAGGAATAGCCGAGGGCGTTGGTGATGTTCAAATCATCGCGCAATGCATAAGCGGCACCGCCCAAAATTTGGGCGTGCTCTTCGTTGGGGTTGTAGCCGGGCCGTGAAGGATCGCTTTGGGCGTAGATGCTCGGGGACGTCAGGCCCGCCAAAGGTCCGGTGCCGGCATTGTTGGCCAGAATTATCTGGTTCGTTGGCGTCGCGGGCCATTGAATTACATAGTGACCGAGCACCGCCGGCCAATAACTGTTCACGAAGCCCTGGTTCGTATTGGCGTTGTCCGTGCGGAACCACATCACCTCGAGCACGTTCGCCCCGGGAATGGCGTTCACCGGAATGATCGCGCCCTTGCCGGCGGTGGGAAATCCGACCACGAAGGGATCCGAATAGGCGTAAGGATTAAAGCTGTTGCCGTAATTCGTAAGAATGGAACCCGCCACGTACGCCCCCCCCCCCGAGCCCAACTCACCCGCGGGCGCCGTGATCCGGTCGCCCACGTTGACGGTGTTGGTGATCACGTAGGGAGTATTGGCCGGGTTGCTGAAATTGAGGGTCAGGGTGTTGCTGTTCCACGCGCTCAAATTGGTGGCAATACTGTTGGCCAGCAACGCATTGTTCTCCAACCCCCAATCCAACCAAGAGAAGACCCGCTCATAAGCCACATTGCCGCCGGAAATGAACTGCAGCAGAGTGCGGTGGGCGGGGTGGTCCAAATCGAGCAAAGTGTAGAACAGACCCGAGGACGGCAACTGCGCCAGGTTCGGCACGAGGCTGTCAAAATCCTGGTACGCGATGGTGGGGGCTTCGGAAATGGGCAGTTGCACAGAAGTCAAAGCGGCCTGCGCGGCGTTGGTGACGTAGGGCCGCGCGTAATTGACATATTCAGCGGGATCCGCGGGCCAATACTCGTGGTAACGATTGAAGAGGAAAGGCCACTGCAAACCCGCCACTCCGGTGTTGAGCCAATAGGCCTGGAAATCATTCAGGTTGGCGGTGTAGTGGGTGGCCCACAAATTGACGCCGCCGCTCGGCAAGCTCTGCCGATAGAAGAAACCCGTGGCGCTGGAAAGCGGGCTGGGCTTCAACGCGGAATCGTCCGTGCCATCGGCATAGCCGGGCACCCGGGTGCCCAGTTCCACGTTGATGTCCACGGGCACGGGCTGCGCGGCCACATCCACAATTTCAAATCCCAGGAACCGGCGATTGCCATTGCTCAGCGGTTCGCCGAGGAATTCTATAAAGATGCGTCCCGTCACATTGTCCGCCCGAATTTCGTTCAAACTGTTGTCAAACCAAATCGTGTTGGTGGCCGTCCCGACAAACGCCGCCGTGTCCCCGGGGAACGGCACGAATTGGGGGAAGGTCGAACTGTAAATGATGTTGACCACGTTGACCTGCGCCTTGGGAATGCTGATGGGATAGCCCGTGGCCTGATAGTTGGCCTCGGTCCAATACATTTTTTGGGGCGCCTTGACCGGCGTGCCCGAAACCAGATAGGTGTTGGTGTAGAGGAGATAATACGCCAGACCTTGCTG
>CAIYZC010000040.1 GCA_903930565.1 uncultured Pedosphaera sp. | reverse complement strand
GAGGGGTTCCGCGAAGGCTTGAAACTTTAAATCGGCTCCGGTACGCACCCCGGCACCGTATGCCCGGCGGTTCGGCAAGTAAAGTTCCGGTCGCCGGGGGATCGCGCGAAGAGCGCCAAATTGGCAAAACCCCGATTCCGCCGGGCACAAGGGACCGCCTTGGGGCCGCAAATTCCGGTGGTTGCAGGTGGAGGAGTTTCGCCGCTCCCCGGCCGGGACTGTTACGATTTCTCGGCCAGGTATTGGAGCAAACTCAGAATTCCCGCGCCGCCGAAGGGCATGAGGACCGCCTTGATCACCGGTTGCTGGGAGATGGGGGCGAAAGCGCCATCGGTGCGTTCCTCGACGTCTTTGACCAGTTCGCGGATTTGCCGAACCAACTGCATTTGATCGCGCCGCCCCATTGCCCGGATCAACCGGACGCGCAGGCGGTCGAGGAAGGTCGCCCGGGCCGCCTCCGCGGCGCGCCGCAAGGAGGTGACGGCGTAAACCGCGTAGAGCGCGTTGAGGCTGATGATGAGGATCATGGAGGGCGGCCAGTCCCAATGGGCCCAATAGCTGCTGCGGGCGGCCACCACCAGGAACAGAATCAGGAACGGGTAATAAATCAGCCGACCCACGGCCTCCGAGCGGAAGGCAATGAGGCGGAAACTGATATAGTCGTTGAGATCTTCGCCGCTGAACCCCGCCTCGTCCCGGAAGTGTTGGCAGACACCGGGGGGCCAGTGCACTTCCGTTTGCGAGACCAATTCGATGAACCGGCGGCATAAGAGGGCGGCGTCCACCACATAAAAAATGAGCAGGATCAGGAGCACCGAGCACAAGGCCAACATGCCGTAGTCCACGGCGGAGCTCAAGGAGCCGCGGAACGGCCGGAAGGGTGGCTCGAACAGGAAGAAGATGCCAAAGCCCAACAACAGATAGCAAATACTGGCGGGCCAGAGGGTGCGGTACCAACGATGCGCGGCGGAACCCAGCCGATCATAGTCCGCGCAGAGCGCCGCCCCATCCTGGCCGACGATCTCCCATTGATGGATCCGATTGCGGCCCGGCCCCCGGTCCCGCCACATCTGCCGAACCGTCCACTCGCCCGCCGCCGCCAGGCCAAACTGTCGGCGCATTCGCCGGGCGTTTTCCAGTAGATCCGCGCGGGCCCGGAACAAAAAATGGAAGGCCAGGCACCCGGCGGCCAGCCGGATGGTCTCCGTGGGCCAGATACTGATTCCTTCCGTCCAAAGGAACGGCGCTCCCCCGGGGTTCTTCTGATCACAATAAACCAGGACCGCAAACAACCCGACCAATCCGAGCGGAACCAGCAAGGGAAGCCTGGCGGTGGCTCTTTCCCACGGCGTGAGCGGCGGCGAGGCGGGTTCTCCGGGGAGCGGCCGCGGGCTTCCGCGACCGAAGAGAAGCTGCAAGCCGCGGCGTATCCGGCTGCTGAAATTGGCGCCGAGGATAATCACCATCAAGGTGGCAAGCCCAAACCATCCCAGTTGATTTCCGGAAAGGAGCGCACTCCCGGGCGACCGATCGGCTGGTTTCGGGTGAATGGTCCAAGTGTCCGACTGGGGGCTGAAATCGTAAGCGCCATGGCGGCCGATTTCAAAGCGCCGCGCCACCAAGTTCGTGGGGGTCGGGGTGTAGCCCAGGGCCGCCAGGCAGGCCAGATAGCGTCCGGTTTGGTAGGTGTCCCGGAACGGTGGGATGCCCCGCTGGAGGTGATGATTCAGCCGCAGCCCGAAACTGGAGGCCACGATGAGGTTGCGGGTCCATTTCAGCTCCTTGGGATGGAGCAAGCGGGCGTCCAAGTCGGTCGTGAAGAACAATTCATCGCCAAAGTTGGGCCGGAGGGCTTGGAGCACCAGCAGCTTGTCATAGACGTCGCTGCCCAGGATACCCACGGCCTTGATTTTGACCGGATCGCTGCTTTTCCGTTCCAGCCGGGTTTCAATTTCGGCAACGCGATCGGACAGCCGCGGGAGGTAGTCCAGTTGGCTGCCGCCCTCCGCGCGGGCGGCGGTTTCGCCGGCGCTCTTTTCCGTCGGCGAGCCGGATTCGGCTCCCTCGGTTTTCGACTTGCCCGCGCGCTCCTTCGCCGCGCCGGGGGCCTGGCCGTCCAGCCCGCGGAGGTAGGAAAAGCGAAGCAAGTTGGTGGGCCAGGCGGCCGGGTCAGTCCGCAGCCGCTGCAAAGCTTGGCTGAGCCGCGACCCATCAATGGTCTGGTGCGGGAAGTCCATTTGACAACGCACCACCGCGGCAAAGGTCAGCGGCAGCGCCCGGCCGTAATACGTATCCCATTCCGAGAGTAGCACCACGCCGTCCGTGCCATTTTCAGGATGCACGCCGCGCAGTGCCAGTTCATCCAGAAGCGCTTGGACCAATTGATCATCCGTGCAAGTTACGTTTTGCAAAGTGGGCCCCCGCTCCCGGGAGAG
>CAIYZC010000039.1 GCA_903930565.1 uncultured Pedosphaera sp. | reverse complement strand
GGAGGAACTCAACATCGGCCACAGCATTGTGAGCCGCGCCGTGGCGACCGGCTTGGACGCCGCCGTGCGGGAGATGCTGGGCTTGCTCGCCGGTTACGCCGGTTGAGCCACGGTCAAGGGACCGTCAAAGATCGTCAGGCTCACGACCTCCGTGCGGGCGAAGTGTGGACCGTGCCGTTCGCCACGCGGGGCGTAAAAGAAGGCGCCCGGGCCGTGCACGACGCCGTCCTCCTCCCACTCCCCGGTCAAAATGTAAACGGATTCATTGGCCAGGGGATGCACATGGGCGGGCACGGTGACGCCGGCGGCGAACTTGCGCAGCACAGTCACGGCCCCGGAGGTTTCGTGCCGGTGCAGAAGGCGTAACTCCACGCCGGGATAAGGTCCGGGTTGCCAGGGTTGCGCCGTCGCGGAGGTCAGGTATTGAAACATGCCACCATGCAACCGCACCCCGCGAAAAACGCAATCCGAAAGGGCGGGCTCAGGCGGCGCGGACGGCCCAACGCAACTTGGCGGAAGCGGCGCGGGGATTGGCGCGGATTTCCTCCGGACCAGGGCGGATGATCTCCGGGGAAATGGCGGCGTAATCCCCCGCCCGTTCGCCGGTTTGAAAGGCCTTTTTAACCCGGCGATCCTCCCCGGAATGGAAGCTGAGGATGGCGACGCGGCCGCCGGGAAGGAGACAGGAAGGCAGGTGGCGCAAGAAGGCGTCCAAAGCGCCAAACTCATCGTTGACCAGAATGCGCAACGCTTGGAAGCAACGGCGCACGCTCAAATCCACCGCCTCCCGCTCCCGCTTTCCCAAGGCCGCACGGATGGCGTCCGCGAATTGCCGGGTGGTGGTGATGGGGGATTGACGTTGCGTGGTGAAAACGCTTTGCGCAATCGCCCCGGCCTGGGGTTCGTCCGCGTTCTCCGCGAAGGCCGCCGCCAGTTGGGCTTCGGTCAACGCGGTCAACCAGGCGGCCCCCGAACGACCGCGCTCGGGGTTGAGCCGCAGGTCCAGCGGCCCCGCCACCTTGAAGGAAAAGCCGCGCTCGGGGTTGTCGATCTGCATGGAGGAGAGGCCGAGGTCAGCCAGGATCACATCGGCCCCCGGCCAATTCTCGGCGGCGAGGGCTTGCGCCAGGCCCGCGAAATTGGAGCGGCGCACCCGGAGGGTGTCGGGGGGGAAATCCATGGCCCGCAGGCGGGCTTCGGTGCGGGGCAACTCCAAGGGATCGACATCCAAAGCGAGCAACCGGCCGCCGGGCAGCACCGCGCGGAGGAGTTCCGCGGCGTGGCCGCCATAGCCGAGCGTGGCATCCACCGCGGTCTCCCCGGGTTGCGGGCGGAGGACGGCCAAAACCTCTGCCACACAGATGGACCGGTGCATCCCGGCCGGGGTTTTGCCCCGCTCCATGATTTTGCGGACCTCCTCGGCGTAGCGGGCCGGATCGTGTTCCTTGTACTTCTCCGCGAACCGGCGGGGATGCGTGCCGGCGTAGCGGGGCCGGCGACGATGGGGAGTGGGGGATTCGTTCACAGGCGCGCGCCGGGGCCGTGGGGGAGGGCGGCGGACCGGCGGAGGCGTGACCGCCCCCGCCGGGAGGAGTCGATCATTTGAAAAAGCTCTGAATCACCGCGGCAACGCGTTCGACTTGGGCGTCCGAGAGCTCGGGGTAGATGGGCAGGCTGAGGCACTCGCGGGCGGCTTTTTCGGCCACCGGGAAGTCGCCGGGCTGGTAGCCCAAAAAGGCGTAGCATTTTTGGAGATGCAACGGGAGGGGGTAATGCAGCGCGCAGCCCACCTTGTTGGCTTCCAGATGCTTCTTCAGTTCGTCACGGCGGGGGTGCCGAACGACGTACAAGTGGTAAACGCTCTCCGCCCAAGCGGCTTCCAACGGCAATTGGAGAGGGGTGCCGGCGAGCAATTCGTGGTAACGATGCGCCACCCGGCGGCGGGCCGCGCTCCAAGCGGGCAGATGGGGCAATTTGACGCCCAGCACGCCCCCCTGAATGCCTTCCATGCGGTAATTGAAGCCGATCTCGTCGTGGTAATAACGTTGCGTCGAACCGTGTTCGCGCAAGGAGCGGGCACGGGCGGCGAAGGCGTCGTCATTGGTCACCAGAGCGCCGCCTTCACCCGCCGCGCCGAGGTTTTTGCCCGGATAGAAACTGAACCCGGAAACGGCGCCGGCGGTGCCGACCGTCACGCCTTTGTATTTGGCGCCGTGCGCCTGGCAGGCGTCCTCGACCAACGGCAGGTTATGGCGGCGGGCGACTTCCAGCAAACCATCCAAATCCGCGGGGTGACCGTACAAATGCACCGGCATGATGGCCTTGGTGCGGGGGGTGATGGCGCGTTCGACCAGGGCGGGGTCCAAGGTGAAGGTCGCGTCGTCCACATCGACGTATACCGGCTTGGCGCCAACATAGGAGATGGCCCAACTGGTGGCCACAAAGGTATGGGGGGTGGTGATGACTTCATCCCCCGGCCCGACATTGAGCAACATCAGGGCCACGTGGAGGGCGGAAGTGCCGCTGTTGAACCCCAAGGCGTGACGGGCGCCGCAATACTTGGCGAATTCGCGCTCGAAGGCGGCGACTTCCGGTCCGAGGCAAAAGCTGCAGTTGTCGAGCGTCTTGGCGATCACCGCGTCAAGTTCCTTGCGCAGGGGCCGAAGTTGAGCGGGAAGGTCCAGATAAGGTATGGGGGATTCGTCCATCGGAAGATTAGGGGTTGGCGGGGGCCCGCATCAGGCGCGCCCAAACTAAGTTCGGTTGTTCGGTTGGTCTAAAAACGACGCCGGTTTAGTTAGCATTCCCCCACCCCGCATGCAATGCAAAATCGATGCCGCCGGGCCGAACGGGACCGCGCGCCCCAAGGCGAGACCGGCGGGCAAACCGCCGCCCGGGAGGGAATGGGCGGGGCCAACCGGGCGGGAAGCGGCCCGCCGGGGACGAAAATCTTCTTTGACGCAAGGAGGTTTTCAGGCTATGGGTAAGCTGTGCTCGCGTTCCGTAAATCACCGTACCAGCCTTGCTCGCGGCGGGCAACCTCCGCCGTCGCTTCTCCCATGACCAAAACCAATTTTTCCCCGTTGCGGATGTTCGCCCGACTGCCTTTGGCCATGCCTGGGTCCCTCTGCGCGGCGTGGCTGGGCTTGGCCCTGATCCTCGCCGGTTGCCAGACCACCGCGCCGACCGGGAATTTCCCCACGCTGGCCGCGGATGGCAGCGTCGCCGCCGCCCCGGCGCCGGCCATGCCCCCCGCGCCCAATGCGCCCGTCCAACCGCCCCCCACCCTGACGGTTCCTCCCGCCAAGGTGACCGCTCCCGCGCCCACCCCCGCCCGCCCCGCCGCTGGCGCCTCGGCTTTTCGCCTCCGCGAAGGCGATGTGGTCAAAGTCAGTTTTCCCAGCGCCCCCAGCTTGGACAAAACCGACACAATCCGCCGGGATGGCATGATCACCCTTTCCATCGGCGAAGTGAAAGCGGTCGGCTTCACCCCCGAGGAGTTCCAAGCGGATTTGCGGGAACGCTACAAGAAAGAACTCGTGAACAACGAGGTGTTGGTGGGCATCGTCAGCTCGACCTTCTCCGTCTTCATCAACGGCTGCGTGCTGCGGCCGGGAAAAATCAGCTCCGAGCGGCCCATGTCCGCGCTGGACGCGATCTCCGAGGCGGGCGGGTTTGACCCGATCAAAGCCGATAAAAAGAAGGTGCGCGTGCTGCGCACCGTGGACGGCAAGATCAAGATCACAGTGTTGAACCTGGACGCGGTGCTCCGCGGCAAGGACTCCACCCGCTACATGCTGGAGCCGGGGGATATTTTGGAAGTGCCGGAGCGGTGGATCATCCTTTGAGGTCCCCCACCCTCACCGGGGCCGCATTCCGGCCCCGGGGGAAAAGGCTTCACTCTCGGGGGATCCCCAGTTTTTCGATCAATTCGTAAAGCGTGGGGCGGCTGACGCCCAGTTCGGCGGCTGCGGGCGCGACTTTGCCGCCGTGCGTGCGGAGGGCGTTGAGGATCATGCGGCGCTCCAACTCTTCCCGCGCCTCCTTGAGTCCCAACGGGGCGCCGGACCCGTCCTCGGGAGCGGCGGGCAACTCCAAATCTTCCGCCGTGAGGCGCTTGGCACCACCCATGATCGCGGCGCGCTTGACCCGGTTTTCCAATTCGCGCACGTTCCCGGGCCAACGGTAGCGATCCAAGGCGCGCAGGGCTTCGGCGTCGAAGGACAAGCCGGTTTTACCAAACTGCACGGCGAATCGACGCAGGAAGGCCTGGGCTAGAAGCCGGACATCCGCCCCGCGCTCCCGCAAAGGTGGCAGAGTCAGCTTGACCACTGCCAGCCGGTAGTACAAATCCTCGCGAAACCGCCCCTCGGCCATCCCCTTGGCCAGATCCGCGTTGGTGGCGGCCACCACGCGCACATCGATCCGAATCGATTGCCGCCCGCCCACCCGCTCAATGGTCTGTTCCTGCAAAAAGCGCAGCAATTTGACCTGGAGCGGCTGGGGAATTTCCCCAATTTCATCCAGGAACAACGTGCCCCCGGAGGCGGACTCAATCCGCCCCTTGCGTTGGGCGTGGGCGCCGGTGAAAGCCCCCTTTTCATGGCCGAAAAGCTCACTTTCCAACAGGGTTTCGGGGATCGCCCCGCAGTTGATGGCCACGAAGGGTCCATCCCGGCGGGCGCTGCGGGTATGGAGGGCATGAGCGGCGCGCTCCTTGCCGGTGCCGCTCTCGCCCAGGATCAGCACCGGGGCGTCGGTGGGGGCCACCTTGCGGATCGATTCAAAGAAGGACCGGATGACCGGACTGGCGCCCAACATGCCCTCGAAGGCCTCATCCGCGGCCAGGATTTGCTGCATCTGGCGGCACTCCTGCTCCAACGCGGCGACATAAAAGCAGCGTTGGAGAATCAATCTTAATTCCTCCAAGGCCACTGGTTTGCACAGAAAATCATAGCCGCCGGCGCCGATCGCCCGGAGGGCGTTTTCCCGCTCGCCCTGGCCCGAGACGATGATCACCTTCGTCGCGGCGTCGACGGCCAGAATTTCCGAGAGGGCGGCCAAGCCTTCATCCGGTTGGCCCGGTTGGGGCGGGAGGCCGAGGTCCAGGAGCACAACCAAGGGCCGTTCCGCCCGGAAAACCGTCAGCGCCCCGGGCCGGTCTCCGGCCTGCAGGATCGTGTACTCCCGACCGAGCGCCCAGCGCATTTGGGTGCGGATTTCCTCATCGTCGTCAACAATCAGTAGCTTCGGGTTCATGGCTTGCGGGGGCGCAACGGGAGGCGGATTTGGAACGTGGCACCGGCACCGGGGGCGGTTTGGACGGCCAGTCGGCCGCCATGGGCTTCCACGATCATTTTGCTTTGGAACATGCCAATCCCCAACCCGTGCTTCTTGGTGCTGTGAAAGGGGCGGAAGAGGGAGTCGCGGACGAATTCGGGCGTCATGCCACAACCGGTGTCCGTGACCCGGAGCACGGCCCACGGGCCCTCGGTGCCGGTGGTCAAGCGAATCTCCCCGTGGGCATCCATGGCTTCGACGGCGTTCATCAACAGGTTGATGAGCACCTTGCCCAATTGATCGGCGTCGCACGACAACTTGGGGACCGGCGGCAACTCGAGCTGGAGAGTGACGCCCGCCGGCGGCTGCCAGCGGGCCAAAGCGGTCTGCACCACGAGCGCCAGATCCGTCTCCACCGCCTGGATTTGCAGCCCCTGGCGCAGCATCCCCAAACGTTCGATCAGGCGATTGGTGTGTTCCACGGTGCGGGCGATACCCCGCAGGGCGTCCGCGCGAAACTCCGGATCATCAAAATGCACCGGCAGGTT
>CAIYZC010000038.1 GCA_903930565.1 uncultured Pedosphaera sp. | reverse complement strand
GCGCCGGAGCGGCGGGCGGCGGATTGGTTTGCGACCAAAGGGAGGGAACCGCCGGCGCGGACGCCAAGATCAACGAGACGGCGAACAACAATCGTTTCATATTTGGCCTCTTCCGCAGGTAGGCCAGGTGCGTAGGCACGAGGACGAAAGCGCTGCTGGGGCATGTGTCGCAGCATCCCGATTTCCAGCCGCCTTGTCAAACTTTGACGTTTACCCGCGGTCCCCAGCCAGGGCCGACTGCGGCGTGCTTGCTCGCTAATGCCAAGCCGCCGGCGTAAACGGGTGGCCTGCACCAAGACCAGCGGCAAGCGGAGGACCCGGAGGGTTGTGGAGTGCGGCGGCGAGGAACGCGAAGACGCCGCTTTCGGAGGCCGCCACGGGAGCCGGTCCACCCATCCTCACGACGCGCCCCCGTGGGTGGGCGAACCGTGGATTCTCGGGGCCGCAACCGGAGGCGCCGCTTCCGCACCGGGCGCTTGGGTTATCGGCCCCCGTCCGCCCGCCCGACAGCCGAACTTCATTCCGCACTCCACAACGCTGCCGCGCGGCCCATACCCGGGAACCGAGCAAGCGGAGTGGCGTGGCTTATCCTGGCCGTTTGCGGGGCCAAATAGTATGCGCGAACGGCGGTCGCCAGTGGGGATGGGAGCCCATGTTTACGACCCACCGCTAGTTTCGCGCATCGGCGTTGCCGCCAACGAACGGTAGACGCCAAGCGGTTTGAGAGCCGCGTGGGGTTCCAGAACTTGGTTCGGCCTTCCGCAGGTGCGTAGAATTGGAAGTGACGGATGAAAGGTGGTCAAATTGGGACAGCTGTTGGAAGCGCTTTATAACGTAAAAACCGGCTTTCCGGGGCGCGGCCTTCCGTGACTGCGTAAATTGTCCCGCGGCCTTGATCCTGACGCGGTTAGTCCCGGGGTGGGGGACTTCACTCGGGACGCCGAGGCGCGGGTGGTGCCAAAGCTGGTGCGGAAAGGCTAAGAAGGACCTTTTCGGGCGTTCGTTCGACAATTTGGGTGGCTGGCGGAGTTTGGTTGGTGATTCCGACCTTCGGGGGTTGCGTATGGCCTTCCGCAGGTGCGTAAGATTGCTTCACAGGGAAGGGTTGCGCGCGAATGCGCGGGGGCGTGGAGACGAACGGTTAAACCTAAAAACGGCGGCTGAAGCCCGACAATCGCCTGTCTTGAAGCGCCGCGATGCGCTGGCAACGCACGGAGGATTCGGGCAACCCGGAGGGTTGTGGGAAATTAGCCCGGCGTACCACGCCGGGTACCTCGCCGTTTTATCCAAACCGCCCCGGATGGGGCGGGGGAAGGCACACGAATGTTCTTTGGGTGACCGCAACCCGTTCGTGCCCTCGGAGCGCGGCGGCGGTTCCCCCGCCCCTGCCGGGGGGTCGGACCTATTACCAAGGAAACCGGTGGTGGCACAACCGGCTTATTTCCATAAACCCTCCGGGTTAAAGGCTTGGCGGCGGAGCCTTGGGCGCCTTGGACTCCAACCTTCCGGGAGTGCGTAAACTTGGTTTGAGTTGGAATGGAGTGGTCAAATTTAGCCAGCCCGGGGGGTGCTTGATCAATCGGCTGTCGAATTTCAGGGCTGGCCTTCCGGGGGTGCGTATGGATGGCCGGATTCGGGGGACGCTGCGTCGGATCGGATCTCAGCCCAGCGAAGGCAGGCAGGTCGCGGGTGTCTGGGGCGGTGGTGGTGGTCGTTCGCCACCGTCACCGCCCAGGGCTTGTCAAAGAACAGCGAGCGTACGACATACCCCATGAAATGGTGGCCGCACCTGACTGCGCAAGGTATTGGTCCGCGAACCCGCCTGCGCCGAGAGGATAGCACGGGGCGGGTGAAAGCGGATGGCTACGGTGGGGATTCCGGGAGGGTTGCCCTGATCCGAGCCGGAGTT
>CAIYZC010000037.1 GCA_903930565.1 uncultured Pedosphaera sp. | reverse complement strand
GGTGACCAGCGGGATGACGTTGAGGATGCCCACGCCGGCACCGCCCGGCACGCCGCTGCCGCCGCCACCGGCGGTGAAGGGATCATAACCGCAGCCATTGGCATCCACCACGGACACCATATAACTGCCGGCGTTGCTCACTGTGATCGAAGGCGTGAGGGTCGTGGCGGCGAAGCCCGCGGGGCCGGTCCAATAGTAGGTATAGGGAGCCAGACCGCTGCTCACCGCGGCGTTCAACACGAACGTGTTGCCGGCAAAGATGCTGCCGCTGTTCAAGGTGACCGCGGGCAAGGGATTCACCGTCAGGCTGCCGGCGCCAACCGCGGTGCAACCGTTTTTGTCGGTCACGGTCACGGAGTAGGTGCCCGCCGCGCTGGCGCTGATCGAAGCCGTGGAGGCGGTGAAGCCGGCCGGACCGGTCCAAGCATACGTGAAGGGAGCCGTGCCACTCGTCACCGTGGCGGCCAAGGTCAGGGAGCCACCGGCGCAGATCGTGCCGCTGTTCACCGTGACGCCCGGCTGGGCATTGACCGTCAACACCGCAGAACCGGTGGCGGTGCAACCATTGGCATCGGTCACGGTCACCGAGTAGGTGCCCGCGACACTGACGCTGACCGAGGCGGTCGAAGCACTGAAGCCGGCCGGGCCGCTCCAAGCATAAGCGAAGGGTGCCGTGCCGCCGCCCACCGTGGCCGCAATAGTCAGGGAGCCGCCGGCGCAAACCGCGCCGCCGTTCGCCGTGACCACCGGCTGGGGATAAACCGTCAAGTGCGCCCGGGCGGTGGCGGTGTAGCCATTCGCGTCCGTCACGGTCACACTATAGTTGCCTGCATTCGTCACACTCACCGAGAGGGTGGAAGCCGTGAAACCATTGGGGCCGGTCCAAGCGTAAGCGAAGGGCGAGGTGCCGCTGGTGGCCGAAGGCGTCAGGGTCGCCGCGCCGCCGGCGCAAACCGCCGCGCCGCCGAGCGCGATCTTGGGCACCGGATTAACCGTCAGCGTTCCGGAACCCGTGGCCGTGCAACCATTGTGATCCGTCACAGTCACATTGTAAGTGCCCGCCACATTGGCACTGATAGAAGCCGTCGCGGCCGTGAAGCCGGCGGGGCCAGTCCAAGCGTAGGTGAAGGGTCCAGTGCCGCTGGTCACGCTCGCCGTCAAGGTCAGGGAACTGCCCTGGGGCACCGCGCCGCTGTTCACGGTCACCGCCGGCTGGGGATTGACCGTCAGGATGCCGGACGCGGTGGCCGAAGCCCCGTTCGTATCGGTAATCGTCACGGTGTAGGAGCCGGCGTTGGTCACGCTGATCGCCGCCGTGGCGGCGCTGTAGCCCGCCGGACCCGACCAGTTGTAAGTGAACGGACCGAAAGCATTGGTGACCGTCGCGGTCATCGTGAAGGGTGAACCAGCGCAGATCGTGCCGCTGTTCACGCTCACCGCAGCTTGGTAGAAGCCGAAGTCCACCGTCAAATCACTGCCGCCGGAGACCAGCGTGCCCGGCGTCGTCGCCGCCGGATTCAGGTCGCTGGCCGTGCCGGCCGCGCCCTGACCCGCGATCGTCAGCGTGTAACCACTGGGCGGCGTCACGCTCACCATGTAGGTGCCAGGGGCCACCGTGAAGAGGTAATGACCGCTCGCGTCCGTCGTGGTCGTGGCGTTCACCGCCGCGCCCGCGCCGTTCGTGCCGGTCAGCGTCAGCACCACGTTGGTCAGACCCGCTTCACCCGCGGTCTGCAAACCATCCGCGTTGGTGTCGGACCAGACATAGTTGCCGATGGTCACCGGCTGGTAGAAGCCGAAGTCAATCGTCTGATCGCTCCCGCCCGTCGCCAGCGTCACCGTGGTGCCGTTGGGGTTGCTGTCGGTCGCGGTCGTGCCGCGGCCCGTCAGCGTCGCCACATAACCGGCAGGCGTCGCGACCGTAACCGTGTAGGTCCCGGCCGGCTGAGTGAACTGGTAGTGCCCGTTCGCGTCGGTCGTCGCCGTGGTCGTGACCGCGACACCCTTGGACGTCGTGCCCGTGAGAGTCACGACCACGCCGGGAATGCCGGGTTCATTGGCGTCTTGGACACCGTTCCCGTTCAAGTCATTCCAAACAGAATCCCCGATGGTCACCGGCGCGCAGGGCACCGGGACGGCCATCACCACCAGTTGCACCGGTTTGGCATAGCCTTCCACCGCCACAATCACGCCCTCGACATCCCCGCAGGAGAGGCACCAGTTGGCGGCGTTTGTGGTCGCTTCCTCGACCAAGGCATTCACATCATTGGTGAACAAGTGACCGGTGCCGGCGATGCCGCTTTCGGCCACGGGACCGCCGACCAATTGCCAAATCGCCCATTGGACGTCCAACCAATAGGACTTGCTGCTATGGTTCAGGATGTAATTGATCTGATGCCAAGTCGCCGGAGAAACGTAGACCGAACTGTTCCAACCGTTGGAGCTCACGTCCTTGAGTTTGATCTCGTTCGTCAAGTACTGGTTGAGGTTGGGGTCGTTGGCAGTAAAGATATCCGCGTTGTAAGTGAGCGGTCCTTGCACGAGGGAATCGAAATAATCAACGCACCAGGCGGGATAGTAACCCGCCGGAACCGCGGGCGTCCCAACGATCACGTAATTGCTAATGTAGGAGACGTTGTTGGAGGCGTAACTCCCGCTGATGATGAAGGGGAAGGAAATCGACACCGTGATGTCATTTTGATTCGTGGGGATGCTCAACAAGGTGGAGGTGGAGCAGTTCGTCGGCAGCGTGGCTTGGTAGAACCCGAAGTCCAAGGTCAGGTCCGTGGCGCCGGAGACGAGCGTCGCGGGCGTGGTCGTGGCCGGAGTCCGGTCGCTGGCCGTTCCCGGCGCGCCCTTCAGGGGCAGGGTCGGGAGGTAACCCACGGGCCGCGTCACGCTGACCGAGTAGGTCCCGGGGGGCGCGGAGAAGGCATAGTGGCCGGTGCTGTCCGTCGTGGTGGTCGCGTTCACGGCCACACCCGCCCCGTTTGTTCCCGTGAGGGTCAACACGACGTTGCTCAAGCCGGATTCGCCAACATTTTGCAAACCGTTGACGTTGGCATCAAACCAGACATAGTCGCCGATGGTCACCGGCTGATAGAACCCGAAGTCGACCGTCAGGTCGCTGCCGCCCGGGGCCACCGTGGTGGTGCTCGGGTTGACGTTGTTGTCCGTCGCGGCCGTGCCCTTGCCCGTGGCGGTCGGCGCGTAACCCGCGGGGGTCGTCACCGTCACCGTGTAGGTGCCCGGCGGAACCGTGAACAGGTAGCTCCCATTCGTCCCCGTCGTGGTCGTCGCGGTCACAGCGCCCCCGGCGATGTTCGTGCCGCTCAGGCTCACCGTGACGCCGGCGAGGCCGGGTTCACCCACGTTCTGCACACCGTTGCCATTCAGATCGTTCCAGACATAATCACCGATCGTGGCGAGCGGGATGACCGTCAAACTTCCGGCCGCCACGGTCACGCAACCGTTGGCGTCCGTGATGGTCACGGTGTAGGTGCCCGCGACGGTGGCGCTGACGGAGGCGGTCGAGGCGCTGAAAGCGCCCGGCCCGGACCAGCTGTAGCTAAAAGGACCCGTGCCGCCGCTGATGGTCGGAGCCAGCGTCAAGGCACTGCCTTGGAACACCGAGCCGCTGTTGACCGTGGCGCCGGCCACCGGATAAATCGTCACCGCGCCGGAGGCTCCGGCGGTGCAACCATTCTTATCGGTCACCGTCACCGAGTAGGTGCCGGCGAGGCTCGTGCTGATGGAGGCCGTGGAGGCGCTGAAGCCGGCCGGGCCGCTCCAGGCATACGTGAAGGGGGCGGTGCCGCTGCCCACCGTGGCCGCGAGCGTCACACTGCCACCGGCGCAAACCGCGCCGTTGTTCACCGTCACCGTCGGCAGGGGGTTGACCGTCAAGGTGCCGGAGCCGACCGCGCTGCAACCCTTCTGATCGGTCACCGTCACACTGTAAGTGCCCGCCGTGCTCGCGCTGATCGAAGCCGTGGTGGCGCTGAAGCCGCCCGGACCGCTCCAGGCATAGGTGTAGGGCGCCGTGCCACTGCCCACCGTCGCCGCCAAAGTGGCGGAGCCGCCGGCGCAAACCGTACCGTTGTTCACGCTCACCGTGGGGAGCGGATTGACCGTTAGAGTCCCGGAAGCCGTGGCCGTCGCGCCATTCGTGTCGGTAATCGTCACCGTGTAGGAGCCGGCATTGGTCACGCTGATCGCAGCCGTGGCGGCGGCGTAGCCCGCCGGACCCGACCAGTTGTAAACAAACGGACCGAAGGCATTCGTAATGGTCGCCGTCAGGGTGAAGGGCGCACCGGCGCAGGTCGCGCCGCTGTTGACCGTCACGGCCGCGGTATAGAAGCCGAAGTCCACCGTCAAATCACTGCCGCCGGAGACCAGCGTGCCCGGCGTCGTCGCCGCGGGGCTGACATCGCTGGCCGTTCCCGGCGCACCCTGGCCGGCAATCGTCAAAGTGTAACCCGCGGGAGCCGCCACGCTGACCGTGTAAGTGCCCGGCGCCACCGTGAAGCTGTAATTGCCATTCGTGTCCGTCGTGGTCGTCGCGCTCACCGCCACGCCCGCGCCATTCGTCCCCGTGAGGGTCAAGACCACGTTGCTCAAACCGGCTTCACCGGCGGTCTGCAGGCCGTCGGCGTTTGCGTCGAACCAAACATATTGACCGATGGTCGCCGGTTGATAGAACCCGAAGTCGACGGTCAGGTCACTGGCGCCCGCCGCCACCGTCGTGGTGGCCGGATTCGCGTTGCTGTCCGTCGCGTCCGTGCCCTGGCCGGTCACCGTCGGCACATAGCCGGCGGGCGTCGCCACCGTCACCGTGTAGGTGCCGGGGGGCAGGGTGAAGAGGTAATTGCCGTTCGTGTCAGTCAAGGTGCTCGTGCTCTGCGCACCACCCAGGATATCCGTGCCGCTGATGGTCACGCTGACCCCGGCGACGCCCGGCTCGCCCGCGTCCTGCACCCCGTTGCCATTGAGATCGTTCCAAACCAAATCACCAATTGTGGCCAGGGGGATCACGTTCAGAATTCCGACGCCGGCGCCCGTCGGCACCCCGCCGTTGTTGTTGGCGGCGGTGGTGGGGTCATAGCCGCAACCATTGGCGTCCACCACGGAGACCATGTAGCTGCCGGCGTTGCTGACCGTGATTGAGGGGGTGAGGGTCGTCGCGGCGAAACCGGCGGGACCGGTCCAGTAGTAGGTGTAGGGGGCCAGGCCGCTGGTCACCGTGGCGTTCAAGACAAAGGCATTGCCGGCAAACACACTGCCGCTGTTCACACTAACCATGGGCAGGGGGTTAACCGTCAGAATCCCCGCGCCGCCACCGGTGCAACCATTGGCGTCCGTAACGACCACCGAGTAAGCCCCGGCGGCGGAAGCACTGATCGAAGCGGTCGAAGCCGTAAAGCCCGCCGGGCCGGTCCAAGCATAGCTGAAGGGAGCGGTGCCGCTGGTCACCGTGGCCGCCAAGGCCAGGGAGCCACCGGCGCAGATCGTTCCGCTGTTCACCGTCACGCTGGGCTTGGCATTGATCGTCAACACCGCCGAACCCGTGGCGCTGCAACCATTCGCATCCGTCACGGTCACGGCGTAGGTGCCGGCCGCACTGACGCTGATGGAGGCGGTTGAAGCACTAAAACCACCCGGGCCGCTCCAAACATAAGCGAAGGGAGCCGTGCCGCTGGTCACCGTCGCCGCGATGGTCAGGGAGCCACCGGCGCAAACCGCGCCGCCGTTCGCCGTCACCACGGGCTGGGGATAAACCGTCAAGTGGCCCCGCGCGCTGGCGGTGTAGCCGTTGGCGTCCGTCACGGTCACATTATAAATGCCGGCATTGGTCACGGTCACGGCCATCGTCGTGGCGGTGAAGCTGTTGGGACCGGTCCAAGCATACGTAAAGGGGGCAGTGCCGCTGCTCGTCGAAGGCGTCAAGGTCGCCGCGCCGCCCGCGCAAACGGCGGCGTCACCCAGCGCGATCTTGGGCACGGGGTTCACCGTCAAGGTGCCGGAACCGCCCGCGCTGCAACCGTTGTGATCCACCACGGTCACGGCGTAGACGCCCGCCACACCGACGCTGATGGAAGCCGTCGCGGCAGTGAAACCGGAGGGACCGGTCCAGGCATACGTGAACGGGCCGGTGCCGCTGGTCACCGTCGCCGTCATCGTCAGCGAGCTGCCCTGGGGCACCGCGCCGCTGTTGACCGTCACGACCGGGAGGGGATTCAGGGTCAGCGTGCCCGCCGCGGCAACGGTGCATCCGTTCGTGTCGGTCACGGTCACGTTGTAAGTGCCGGCCGCGGAGGCGCTAATGGAGGCCGTGGCCGCGCTGAAACCGGCCGGACCGCTCCAGGCATACGTAAAGGGCCCGGTTTGGCCGGCGACCGTCGCGGTCATGGTCAGGGCGGAACCGGCGCAATTGGTGCCGCTGTTCACACTGGCCGTGAGTTGGTCGGCGTAGCCGAAATTCACGAAGTTCGCGCCGGCGCAATTGGCCACCGCCACCACGGTCTGGTTGTCCAGCACGCCGTCGGTGTCATAGGCCGCCACGACGTTGGTCGGGGGCTGGATTTGAACGATATACGAAGCGAAGCTGAGGTTGGTGAAGCTGTAGGCGCCGTTGGTGGCGGATACCGTGGTGGCCAATTGATTGCTGGCGGCATTCAAGAGGTTGACCGTATAGCCGGCCAGACCCGTCCCCGGATTGGCGGGGTTCGCCGCGCCCGCAGCGGCCCCGCAATCCAGGAACAGGAAGCCGGAAAGGGCGGCCGTGCCCGGTGCGCATTGCACCAAACCGTTGCAGGTGCTGCTGACGATCACCGCGTTGGTGCTGGTGATGTCATAGCCGCAATGCGTCGCGTCCGGGAGGACATTGCCCGTCACCGAGACGTTGACATTCAAGGGCGCCCCGGGGCAGGTCAGGGAGGCGGTGCACTGATAATTGATGCAGGTGCCGGCGGGCAGGTTGAACGGGGCCGGGAGACTGCAATCCATGGCGGAAAGGGCCGCGGAAGTGATGGTCACATTCGTCAAATTCACCGCGCTGGGATTGCAAACCTGCACCTTGAAGGTGACGGGGCAAACCCCGCCGCAACCGGGCAGCAGGACGTTGCTGTCGTTCGGATTCCCGTCCAGATCGCAGGCGGAATTCAGCGTCACGGTGCAGGTCACGGCGGCCGTATCCACTTGGGCGACGGCGCTGTCCGAGGCGGTCACCACATTGGCGTGGTTGTGCGCGGCGGCGCCGCTCACCGTGACCGTGTTGGTGGTGGTCACGTCCCAGGACAACTTGAAGAAATTCGTGATCGAAGCCCCGGGAGCCAGGGTCGACGTGGCGGTGGGGAAGAAATTAGTCGTGATATCGCCCACCATGTTGTCATGCACCGTCACGTTGGTGAGGGTGTCATTGCCGGTGTTGCTGACCACGATTTCATAGCAAAAAGCGGGATCTTCCAAACCTTTGTAGCCCGCGGCCAATTTACCAAACACGCCGCAGTTGTTGCCGGGCAGCAAGCAGGCGACATTTTTGGTCACGGAAACCCCCGGCACACAGGGCACGGGAACCGACATCAGAACCAACTGCACCGGCTTCGAATAGCCCTCCACCACGACCACGATCCCCTCCACATCACCGCAGCTCAGGCTCCAGTTGGCGGCGTTGGTGTTGGCTTGGTTGACCAAGGCGTTCACATCATTGGTGAACAGATGGCCGGCGCCCGGCACGCCGATTTCGGCCACCGGGCCGCCCACGAACTGCCAAATCGCCCATTGGATGTCCAACCAATAGGATTTGCTGCTGTGGTTCAGGATGTAATTGACCTTGTTCCAAGTCGCCGGGGAAACATAAACCGAGTTGTTCCAACCGTTGGAGCTCACGTCCTTGATCCTGATCTCGTTGGTCAGGTACGTGTTCAGGTTGGGGTCGCAGGAGGCAAACAGGTCCGCGGTGTAGGTCACCGGTCCCGCCCCCAAGGAATCAAAGTAATCCACGCACCAAGCCTGGTAGTAACCAGCCGGCACGGTGGGCGTGCCGACGATCACGTAATTGCTCATGTACGAGGCGTTGTTCGAGCCCCAGTTGTTGGAGAGCTCGAACGGGTAAGTGATCGAAACCGAAATGTCGTTTTGATTGGTCGGAATGCTGAGCAAGCAGTAGGGGGCCTGCGCCTGCGCGGAATTTCCGGCGAGCAGAGTGACAACGACAAAAGCCAACGAACACCAACAGTTTCGCAGGCGGGACAACCACTTTTTCGGATTCATTTTTTGATCGAGGGGAGGACTGAGCCGAGTGACTTTTCAGAGCCACAGGGCGAGCTTGGAGCTGAAGAATCACTCATAATACAAAGCATTAACTTTACTTCTATATACCAGCGTACAATTCATCGTCTTCGCCACACGGCGAACGATTAAACAAACATTTAACGGTGATGCATCTAACCGGCCCAATCGGTGCGTATTTCAGCACGAAATGAACCGGGCAGCCCGCTCCCCTCCCAGAAAGCAGGCGACCAATGTTTGCACCCCACCCACAGTCGGCGGAGTCTCAATATCAGCGATGCATATCAACTTGATCCGTCACCCACTCGGGCGCGGAACGTGCCGTAAGCCGATTCCAGACCTTGGCACTCGCCAAGACAGAACCATTCGTCAGTCCCTTAACACGAATTAAAACAGCCTGACCTGATTTCTTACAGCCCTATGATTTTATCCAACAAAGTGGAAAGCGCAAGAAGTTTTGAACGGATTTGGGAGAAATTCTGCGGGCGTTTAGTTTTTACGCAAACCACTGTCCACCAATGCTTTACGCCTGCCGCTGGCCCACCAAACAGATAAATCCCGAGAACCAAGGCATTTTTTTTACCGCCCCAACCGGTATTTCCTCGGGTGGGCCAGTCCATTTTGTCGGACAGATAATCCGGAGCTTGCAGCATGGGAAAAGTGCGCTTTTACTGGGTGGGTGCCGCCCCGGCAAATGCATCTACTGCCCGCCGCGCTCCCCTTGCGGGAACGCTTGGGGGAGGCTTTCTTTCGCCAAGTGCCACGGGCACCCGGGGTTTACCTTATGCGCGACCGGGGGGACCGGGTCATTTATGTGGGCCAGTCGGGCAACCTGCGACAGCGCCTGGGCAGCTATAAAAACGCGCGGCTGGACCGCGCCCCGCGGAAGACGATTCGGCTGGTGCACGCCGTGCATTCCCTCACTTGGGAGGTCTGCGCGAGCCCCGCCGCGGCCCGTTTGCGGGAAGCCCAACTGCTGCGGGTGCACCGCCCGCCCTTTAATATTGTGAACCCCTACCCTCCGGCCTGCCGGTTCATCAGCGTGGGCGGGGAGGATCCCGAATGTGTTTTGCAGTTGGGACCGGAACCCGTGGCCGGAGCCGCGGCTTACGGCGCGTTCAAGAGCGGGGCCGGCCGCGCCTTCGGAGGCCTGCTACGGCTTCTCTGGACAGCCGCCGAACCGGGGCGTGATTGGACCAGCCTGCCCGCCCGGCTGCTGGCCGCGCGCCCGCCCGCCGAATTTAGGTTCGCGCCGCCGGCGGGTCGGCCCGCCAGGGCCTGGCGGGAGGCTTTGCAGGGCTTCTTTGGGGGGACCGCCCGGGAATTGCTCGACTGGCTGGAGCCCGCCCCCGCAGTCAACCTGTTCCAGCAGCGGTTCCAAGAGGCGGACTTGGAACTGCTGCGCAGCTTTTATCAATTCGGTCCGCGGCGGCTCGCGCGCCTCCGACGCGAGCACGCTTGGACGGCGGAGGTGGTGCCGCCGGAGACCCTGCTGGACTGGCTGGCGGAAGCCGGCCCGCTGGCGGAGCCCCCGTCGGAGACCGAGGGCGCCACCTTCTCCCCCACCCTCACTCCGCCGGCCGCCAGTCCAACACCTTGAGTTGGACGGTTTGCCGGTTATTGTAATCGTTAATTTGGGGGGCGCAGGCGAGATCGAACCGGCCCACGGGCAGGGCCTCCGCCCCGCCGGCGCGCCACCAGACGGCCTCGTGCGTCACGGCGCCGTCCGTCACCCACAGTTTCACATGCTGCTTCTCCGCCCCCATGCGCAGCAAGGGGCGCGCCTGGGTGACCCCGCGCACCAGCAAATGTGGCGGCGGGTTGCCCGGGCCGGTGGGCTGGAGCCGGTCCAGTTCCACCACCCGCGCCAAATCCAGCTCCCGCAGGTCGGCGACCGCATCCAGCCGGAGTTCCGGCTGCCAATCCGCAGCGTTGGGTAGCGCGGTGCGGGCCAAACCGTTCAAGCGCCCACGCAACTCGGCGACGTGGTCCTCCACCATGGAGAGTCCGGCCGCCAGGGCATGGCCGCCATGGCGCGTCAACAAATCCCCGCAGGCGCGCAAACCCGCGGCCAGGTCGAAACCGGGGATGCTCCGGCCCGAACCACGCCACTCGGCGCCCTCGCGGCCGATGATCAAAGCGGGCCGGTGAAACTCCTGCAGGACGCGCGACGCGACAATGCCCACCACCCCGACATGCCAATCCGGGCTCCCCTCCACGATGACCCAATCGCGCGCGGGATCGAATTTGGCGCGCACCACCACCATGACCTCGTCGGCGATGGCCCGTTCAATGCGTTGGCGCTCGCGGTTCCAAGCATCCAATTGGGCCGCGACAGGCCCGGCGGCGGCGGGCCCGGCGGCCAGGAGCAAATCCAGGGCGGCGGTGGCGGTTTCCAAACGGCCCGCGGCATTGAGGCGGGGCGCCAATTGAAAGCCCACTTCGTAAACGCCGATCGGCGGCGCCACGTCGGCCACCGCCAGCAGGGCCCGCAGACCGGCCCGCGTCGTCACGGCCAGCCGTTCCAGGCCCGCGGTCACCAGAATCCGGTTTTCCCCGGTGAGCGGCACCAAGTCCGCCACCGTGCCCAGGGCCGCCAAGTCGAGGGCGCCGCGCACATCCCACGCCGCGGCCGCGGGCCAACCGGCGGCGCGGCCGTGCTTGACCACGGCATGAATCAATTTGAAGGCGAGGCCGGCGGCGGAGAGTTCCGTGAACGCGGCCCCGGCCCCGGCGGCGCGGGGATTCACCAGCGCCGCCGCCGGGGGCGGCGGCTGCGCGATCTGGTGGTGGTCCAGCACGATCACCTCCACCCCTTCGGCCAACAATTCGGTGATGACGGCCGTGGCGGTCGAACCGCAGTCGACCGCGAGCAGCAGGCGGGTTGCAAATTTTTGCCGACAGTTTAGGACCGCCTCCCGGCTCAGCCCGTAGCCCTCCTCCAGGCGATGCGGCAGATAGCACTCCACCCGCCAGCCCAAGCCGCGCAAGCCCTCGAGGAGGATTACGGAGGAAGTCACCCCGTCGACATCATAATCCCCGAAAACGACCAGGGTTTCGCCGCTTTCCCGGGCCCGGACCAAGCGGGCCACGGCCCGGTCCATGTCGGGCAGCAGGACCGGGTCGGCCAACTGCTTGAGCCGGGGTTCGAGGAAGAGCCGCGCCCGCCCCTCATCCGCCACGCCCCGGTTCAGCAGGCATTGCGCCAGCAGGTTGGAAATTCCGAGCCGGGCGGCCCAAGCGGCGGCGGCCAAGGCTTGTTCGGGCGCCAGATGCCAGCGGTATTTCACCCGCGGCGCCCCCCGTCCGCGCCGCCCCCGCCGCGCGCCGGCAGCGCCCAGGAAGCCAGCACTGCGGCGACCAGCACCCCCACCACCACCAGCAGGGAAACCCCGTTCGGGATCTCGACCTGCCACCACCGGGCGGTTTCGGTGTGGGGATCCAGGAGCAGCTTGACCCCGACGAAAGTGAGCAAGAGGGCGCAAGCCGGCTTCAAAAAGCGGAAATAATCCAAGGCCCCGGCGAGCACGGAATAAAGCGACCGCAACCCCAGAATAGCGAAGATGTTGGACGCGAAGACGATGAACGGCTGCCGGGTGACGCCGAAGATGGCCGGGACGGAATCGAGCGCGAAGACCAAGTCGGCGCTTTCCACCAACAGGAGGGCCAAAAACAAAGGGGTGAGCGACCATCGGCCTCCGGACCGGGTCACGAACCGTTCCCCGTCCAACTCCTTGGTCAATGGCAGCCAGCGCCGCGCGCACCGGACCAAAAACCCATGCTCGGGGTCGGGGGCGGACTCACGGCTCCAAAACATCTTTACCCCCGTGCCCAGCAGCAGTGCACCCAAGAGATAAAGCAGCCAATCAAATCGATTCACGAGCGCCACCCCGAGGAAGATCAAACTCCCCCGCAAGATCAAAGCGCCCGCCAACCCCCAGAAGAGCACCCGGTGTTGCAAAGTTTCCGGAATGCGGAAGGCCCGGAAAATGAGGACAATCACCAAGATGTTGTCCAGGGAGAGGGAAAGCTCGAGAAAATAACCGGTGTAAAACTCCATCGCCGGGCGCCGGCCGCCCCCCCACCAGAGGAGCAAACCGAAGCCCAGCGCCAAGGCGGCACAGAAGCCCGTCCAACCCAAGGCCACCGGCATGCCCACCTCCCGCCCGCGGCGGTGAACCACCCGCAAATCCAGCACGAGGAAACCGACAATCAGGGCCGCCAGCCCCCCCCAGTGCCACGGCGTAATCAGTAACGACGCGACCATGGGGGAGTATAATGGGGAATCACCGCAACACAAGTCAGGCGCCAAACAAGCGGGAGCCAAAAGCAAACCGCCGCCGCGCGGGAAACCCCCGGGCGGCGGCCGCGAACGAGGATCAGGCCGAAGGGGCGACTTTGCCCATCACCCGCACGGGGGCGGCGGTGGGCGCACCCGCCACCACCGTGGTGCCGAGGTCGGGCCGGGCGCCCTTGTGCCACCACAAGACCAAGGCGCTGGCGATGTAAATACTGGAATAGGTACCCGTGATGATACCCGCGAGGAAGGTGAAGGCGAAGTCATTGATCGCCCCGCCGCCGAACAGATAGAGGGCCATGGTGGCGAGGAACACGGTGCCGGAGGTGATCAGCGTCCGGCTCAGCGTCTGATTCAACGCCTGGTTCATCAGCTCTTTAAAGGAACCCCGCACCCCCAATTTCAAATCTTCGCGGATCCGGTCAAAGATCACGATGGTGTCATTGATGGAGAAGCCGATGATCGTCAACACCGCCGCAACCATGGTGGCGTTGAATTCGCGGCCGTGGGAACTGAACAAACCGGTGAGGCAATAGACACCGATGGTCATCAGCACATCGTGAATGACCGCCACCACGGCGCCCACGGCGAAGGAGAATTCATACCGGATCGCCACGTAAACCAAGATGCCGAAGAGGGAGACGATACTGGCCCAGATCGCGGTGGATTGAATCTCCTTCCCGATGGTCGGCCCCACGGAGTCCTGGGATTTCCGCTCGAAATGCGCGTCGGGAAAATCATGGAGGAGGATGGCCTTCACCTTTTCCGCGGTTTGCACCGGGGCGGTCACGCGCAGGATTTCTTTACCGCTGACCAAGTCCTTTTGGTACTGGATCGCGGGATCGACGATGTCCTTGTCCTTCTGCAGGGCGGCGCGGAGTTTGTCCACATCCGGCTTGGCGCTGAACACGAAGCTGGAACTGTCACCCCCCACGAAATCCACCCCCATCAAGTCATGCCGGGAGAGGCGGTAACCGCCGTACGCCAGACCGATCACAATCAGCGTCCAAGAGAAGGCGAAGGACGGCTTGGCCCATTTCATGAAATCAATGTTCGTCGCCCGGATCAAATGCAGCATGGGCAGTTCCTTGATGAGGTCGCGAGCCAGGAGGAAATCAAAAATCAAGCGGGTCACGACCAGCGCCGTGAACAAGCTGGCGGCAACACCGAAGGTGAGCGTGTAACCGAAGCCCTTGATCGGCCCGGTGCCCATGAGGATCAGGATGATCGAGGAAATCAGCGTGGTGACGTGGGAGTCAAAAATCGTGCCAAAGGCCCGGGAATAACCCGCCGCCAACGCCCCGCGGAGCGACTTGCCCTTCGCCGATTCCTCCCGGATGCGCTCAAAAATCAGCACGTTGGCGTCCACCGCCATACCGATGGTCAACACGATACCCGCGATACCCGGCAGGGTGAGCGTCGTGCTGAAGGAGCACATGACACCGATCAAAATGATGATGTTGAAAATCAGGGCGACGTTGGCGACCACGCCGGCGAGCAGGTAATAAACCGCCATGAAACCGGCCACCAAGACCGTGCCGATAATCGCGGCCATGATGCCGCTGTGAATGGTGTCCTTGCCCAAAGTCGGATCCACGCTGCTGACGGAAACCACTTTGACGGGGGCTTGGAGGGGATTCTCCAGCACATTCGCCAAATCCGTGGCTTCCTTGTCCGTGAACCGGCCCGTGATCTGACCGGTGCCGCCGGAAATTTCCCCTTGAATGGTCGGAGCGGATTGCAATTCGCCATCCAATACGATCGCCAAACGGCGGCCGATGTTGGTGCGGGTGATTTCGGCGAACATTTCCACGCCCGCGCCTTCCAAATTAAATTCAATTTCCGGTTGACCGGACATCGGGTTGCGGCGCATGCCGGCGCTGCGGACGTATTTTCCGGTCATCTCGGCCTTCTTCTTCACCAAAACCGTTTCAATTTCCGCAGTGCCGTCGGGGCGTTGATTGCGTTTGCGCAGGACCTCGTAGCCGGGCTCGGTGATGCCTTCCTTGAGGAGGGCGTCGCTGTTTTCATGCACGATCCGGAATTCGAGGAAGGCCACTTTTTGAATGTTGGCTTTGGCCTCCGTGAGCGCGGTCTCGGACAGCCCGGGGAGTTGGATCAAAATCTGGTTGTCGCCGGCGGGTTGGAGGACCGGTTCCGCCACGCCGAATTTGTCCACGCGTTTGCGCAGCACTTCGACGGCTTGAGAAAGCGCTTGTTCATGGCGGATTTCGACAGGGGCGGCATTGCTGCCCGCTTTGGCGGCGGCGTCCAGTTGGGTGGTGTCCATTTCCACCAGGAAGGAAGTGCCGCCTTGAAGGTCCAAGCCCAGTTTAATGCGGCCGGACGCGTCGCGTTGGAGATGGTCCAACACCGCGCGATTGGGTTGCAGCTCGTTCTTGACCTCGTAGAACGGAAAATACTTGGCGATCTCGTTGGTGCCCACCGCTTCCAAAATATTGGCAAAGGTTTTTTGCGGGTCCTTGGTTTGGAGTGCGTTCAGGCGGGCGACAATGCCTTTGAAGGCGTCATCCTGCTTGACCGCCCGGGTGGCGAAGTCGGCCGCCAAATCACGGCCGGTGGGCGGATACGCTTCCAACAGCGCCCACAGCAGCACCAGCACCACCAAAATGACTTTTCCCAGATTATTTTGATTCATGTTGCAACTTCTTAATTTACCGCGCCCTCACCCGCCCGCTCCGTGACCTCGGCCACAGTGGTCTTGAGGATTTCCAATTTCGTGTCCGCCGACCGCAACGAGATCGATTTCTCCTTCACATTGACCACGGTACCGATGATGCCGCTGGTGGTCACGATGCGATCTCCCGGGCGCAGCCCTTTGAGCAGCTGGTTCAGGTCTTTGGTGCGCTTCTGCTGCGGGCGGATGACCATGAAGTACATCATACCCGCCATCATGGCGATCCAAACGCCCACCATGATATTGCGGGCGACGGGGTTTTGCTCCATTTCCACGGGAGCCGCCCCCAGCACCGCACCAAATTCAAATAAATTCATCATTTCAAAACGAGTGAGCCGTTTACTCTATGGATGCGCGCGCGTTTGGCAAGCGTTATAAGTCATTTTTGTTGAGCCATCCCCTGCCGGGAGTGCCCGCGCCCCCTCACCCAAGGCTCCGAGGCCGGCGCCGGCCGTCGGTACCCGCTCATTTATTTCCCGCGCGGATTGAACTTGGAGACCCGCGCCAATTGCTCCCAGAGCCGGCGCTCCTCCTCGGAGGCGGCTTTGGGCAAGGCGAGATCCGCCACGACGATCAAATCGCCGTTGGGACCGGTGCGCTGGGGCAAGCCATGGCCGCGCACGCGGAACTTTTGTCCTTGCTGCGTTCCGGCGGGGAGTTTGATGTTGACCGGCCCGCCTGGAGTGGGCACGGAGATATTGGCACCCAGGACGGCCTCCCAGGGGGCGACCCCGACCTCGCACACCAGATTGTGGTCCTCCACTTGGAAATCCGGGTCGGGCATCAAGTGAACCTGCAAATACAGATCCCCGGCGGCGCCCCCGCGGCGGCCCGCCCGACCGCGGCCGGCAATGCGCAATTGCTGCCCCTCAGTGATGCCCGGGGGTACTTTCACCTGGTGGGTTTCCGTCTTTAAAACGTAACCCGAGCCGGAGCAGGCCTGGCAATGCCGCCCCCAGCGCTCGCCATTTCCACCGCAATCGCGGCAGGGCTCGTTGCGGCGCAAGGTCACCGACCGCACCGAACCATGGACCGCCTCCTGCAGGGTGATCATGATCTCGCCTTCGACATCCTCCCCCCGCTCACTGAAGCCCGGGTCGCGCCCCGCCGTGCGGTTCCGGGGAAACCGCTCTTCCCCAGGAGCGCTGCGGCGCCCAAACATTTCTTCAAAAAAGTCGCTGTAGCCCGCGCCGCTTTCGAACTCAAAACGCTCACTCCGCGGCGTCCCCGCCCCGCCCGGCGCCGCATCCGGCGGCCGAAAATCCGCCCCCTGCTTCCAATTGGGCCCGAGGTGATCGTACTTTCGCCGTTTGTCCGGCGTGCTGAGCACATCGTACGCTTCGTTGATTTCCTTGAACTTCTCTTCGGCGCCCGCGACGCCTTTGGCGACATCGGGATGGTAAATGCGCGCCAAGCGACGAAAGGCCTTTTTGATGTCGTCCGGCCCGGCCGTCCGGGGCACGTCCAAAACTTCGTAGTAATCTTTAAATTTCACTGCCATAAGGACCGCTTTCCGGCATTAGGCCACGATCCCGCAGCCCCCGCCACCACAATTCCGACGCCCAATCTGCCCCACCCCGGCCGGCGGTCAAACCGACCGCCGGGGAACGGGCTCAATATGCACAAGCACATCCCGTACCCGAGGCAGGGCCGCGCGCACCCCGTCTTTGACTTGGTGGGCGAGCGCGTGCCCCTCCCGCACCGTCATTTCGGGTTCCACCTGCATGTGCATGTCCACCAAGTAATGCCGGCCGGACTTCCGCACAATGCACTTCTCGATGGCTGCCACCCCACGGACGGCTCCCGCGACGGCGCGAATCTGCCGCACCAAACCCGCGTCCGGCGCCGCGTCCATCAATTCATCCAAGGCCGGACGCAGGAGCCGCCAACCATTCCAAGCGATGATCGCCGCCGCGAGCAAAGCCGCCACGTCATCCGCCGATTCATACCCCTTGCCTCCGATCAGACTGATGGCAATGCCCACCGCCGCCGCCAGCGAAGTGATCACATCACTGCGGTGATGCCAGGCATCCGTCTCCACCGCCAGGCTTTCCGCCAACGCCGCTTCCCGCGCGACGAACCGGAATAATCCTTCCTTGATCACCACCACGGCGAACAACACCGCCAGCGTGAACGCCCGCGGCCCCTCGCCGGAGGGCGCCAGGATTTCTTTGACCGAGTGCACCGCAATGCCCCCCGCGGCCAGCAGTAACATGGTCGAGACCAAGGCGGAGGCGATGGCCTCCGCCTTGCCATGACCGTAAGGATGGTCGGCATCCTCGGGTGCCGCCGCCACCACCACCCCCCGCCAGACCACGATGGAACTGAACACGTCCGCCAGCGATTCCACGGCGTCCGCCGTCAAGGCATGGGAGCGCCCGGCCACGCCCGCCGCCAGTTTTCCGGCGGCCAGCAAGGTGTTCGCCGCCATGCCCAGCAAGGTGGCGCGCAAACTTCGGCGCAAGCGATCCATTTTCTCAGGGTGATTTGGAATTCGGGAGCCTGGCCCCCGTTCCGGAAACCTTCCGCCAAGTCCCGGCGCGGTTCAACGGGAAACTTCCCGGGGCGGACCAACCGCGGGCGCGGCCTGCTCCCACAAATCGGTGTGCAACAACCCCCACTCCATTTCGCGCCGGGCCCGCAGCCGAAACCCCGCGGCCGCCAACCGACCGTCCGGCGGCGTCAATTCCGAGGCGGGCAAGCCCGTGCCCCAGCGGAAGAACCAATACATCAATGCCAAAATCAATTCCGCCCGGAGCCGACGGACAAGGCCGGTGGCGGGCACTTGAAAATCCGCCACCAACCAGCGCGCCCCCGGCGCGGCCGAGGCCGCCAGCCGGGGAATCAATTCATCCAATTGGCCGGGGCGGAAGCAATCGAGAAAAAAATGGGTCACCACCAAATCAAACTCCCCCGGGGGTGCGGCCCAATGTTCCACACGGGAGTGGAAGAATTCGACCCTGGCCGCCGCGCCGCCGCCCGCGCCCCGCTCCCACCGCGCCCGGGCGCGGGCCAGCATCGCCCCGCTGGCCTCCACCACGGTGATCCGGGCGGCGGGAAAGGCGGCGTGACAGGCCGCCAAAAACCGACCATTCCCCTCCCCCACCAACAAAATCCGCCGCGGCGTCCCGACCGCCCCGAGCTGGGCCGTCCGGCAGCGTTGCAATTTACCACCCGCCAACACCGCCTCCAGCCAGCGATAATGCGGCGCCAGCCAGTCAAAATTCGGCCCGCGCTCCACCTGGGATCGGCGGGGGCGCCGCCACCAAAGCCAAGCCCCCACCGCCCCGACACCGTACGCCACCACGTCCCAAGGGTCCCCGGTGGTGCGCAGGAGATGCGGGCCGATCCCTTCAAACAACACCGACCAACCGGCCCAATGGGCCGCAATCTCCCCGCCGGTCGGCGGTCGGTCGTCGGCGCGCCACCCCAACCGCCGGTGCATCCAAAGCAGAGGCGGCAGGGCGCAGGGGATCAACAACCCGTCGTTGAACCAGGCGTGGAAAAATAAGCTCCCGCTGTGCGGTTTGATCCCCCACCGGTTGACTGCGTAGAGCAGGCAGGCCAGCAGGCACAAGGGATCCCCGGCATAGGCGAAGCGCTTCAGAGCAAGGCCAGAATCAACAGCCCGAAGCCGGTCCCGAGGAGGGTTTTGAGCAGGATAACTTTGAGGATCATAAGATGGCTCGTTCCCGGCGACTCAAGGACCGCCGACTCCCCGGTGACTGGTGCCCGGCGACCCCGGCGGGAGATCATCCGGTCCGCGGCCCGAATCCCGCTTCACTCCGCGGACCGTGGCGTTCCGACTCACCAACTCGGTCATCAAAGCCTCCGCAGTCGCGTATTTGGAGAAACCCTCCGGCGGCACGAAGAGCCCCAACCGCGGTTGCTCCAGCCGCACATTCTCCAAATTGGCGGTGTACCGCGCCGGTCCGGCGGACGACACGATCCGCACGGGCAGGTCGCCCAAGTCGGTCGCCCGCCACACGGTCAACAAATCGGTCGCGCCATCCCCCAAGTACACGGTCAAGTCCGACTTTTTACAAGGATGGCCATTGACGCTCTCCGTGCCCGGCGTGATGGCGGTCGTGACCAGGTTGGTCACGTGGGGATCTTCCGACATGGGTGCATAAGCTTGCAGCGGTTCGTTCAAAATGAATCCCACATGGCTCGTGACGAACCAGATGAAACTGTTTTCCTTGTCGGCGGAATATAAAAAGTGGCCCTCGCGGCCCAGCAAGGTGCCGGTGACGTGCTTTGTCCCGTCCACGACCCCGGGCAAATCCAAGGTCACCCGCGCGCTGAAGCCCGGGGCGTTGGTCAGGAGGAAGCACGCGCTCCCGGCCAGAAACTCCGGCGGCTTGGGGGGATGTATAAAGCCGCTCCGGCCGACCCCGCTCAGGCGCGGGGTCTGCTCAACACAACCCACCGCCGCCGCCAGCGGCAAAAGCCACCAGGATCGCCGCCAATTTTGCCACCAAGGTTTCATCATATATATATGTCAGCTGCCGCCGCGGTTTGGCTTCAAGGCTTTTTGGAACTGGTCCGCGCCTTCACCCAATTGTAATCGTCGGCCGGCGCGGCCGCGATGATGCCGCCCACCGCCCCCCGGGAAGGCGGGCGGATCGTGCCGGCCACCAGCCAGCGGTGGGTTTCAAAATGACCGTCGGCGAACGAGAAATTTCCCGCCCCGTTATGGTAGGACGCCGGCAGGTTCCCCCAGGCTTCGTTGTCCAACAGGTTCATGAAAAAACCGTCGTTGAGCGTGTCCGGATGTTCGTCCAGAAACACAAAGGTGCCCGCCGGGTTGGGCATCTCCAGGGTTTTGTAAAACTGCAGATAGGTGGGATTGAAACGGTTGGTCAATTCGCCCGGATCGCCGACCTGGGAATTCATGGACATGCTGCGAATCCGATCCCCGTTATCCGCCCGCGCCACGTCCGCGGGGCATTTGAAGACTTTGTAAGCCCGGCCGGTGTACGGTCCCAGCAATCCGCCGGTCAGGTAGGCGGTGTTCGTGTTATCGTCGCTGGTGCCCCAGTCTTGGACATTATTGGCCCAAGTGTTGCGCTCGGCCTTGGTCTGGGGCTTGCCGTGGTTGTTCACCAACCGGTTCAAGTTCTCATCCGCATACTGGTTGCCCGCGAGGGACAACTGGCGGATATTGCTCGCGCACGTCACCCCGAGGGCTTTCGTCTTGGACGTGGCCAGCACCGGCAGCAAAAGCCCCGCCAAAATGGCGATGATGGCCAGGACCACCAGCAACTCCACCAAAGTGAACGCGGCCGCGGCGACGGCGGCCGACGGGTCCGCGGGACGGCGGCGGAATTGGATCAACGAATGTTTCAAACCGCGCCCACGTTCCCCCGCCAACCCCTGAGTGTCAAGGATTCGCCAAGGCGGGGATTGGCGGAACAGGAGGGAACGGCCCCCGGCACCAGGGGGCCGGCGGGTTTCGTCCGCCGGCCGGATTGCCAAGCGGACGTCCGGCCGGTAGGTTGGGGCGTGTCCGAACATCGTGCCGAACCTGATCGCTGGCTCTGGAGCGGCCTGGAGTATTTTCCGGCTGTCCGGGAGGCCATTCGCGCAGCCCGGGAATCGGTGCGCCTGGAGGTATATATTTTCGAGGACGATGGCGTGGGACGCGCGTTGCGGGAAGAGCTGCGGCACGCGGCGGACCGCGGCGTGGCGGTCACGGTGTTGGTGGACGCCCTGGGCTCGGCCTTGTTGCCGGCCGGTTTTTGGGCGGCGTTGGAGCAGGCGGGTGGGGAGGTGCGGATCTTCAATCCGCCGCTGCAAAAACTCTTCGGCCACCGGG
>CAIYZC010000036.1 GCA_903930565.1 uncultured Pedosphaera sp. | reverse complement strand
GTGAACCCGTATTACTGCCACGCCGAACTGCTCGCCGCCGGGGTGTTCGGCATCGTCGAAATCAACCTGAGCGACGCGTTCTTCACCACCCCGCCCGCATTCACCGTGACGTTCCAAGCCAAGCAGGAAACCCTCAAGTATTACGTCGTGGCCACCAACTACGCCGCGGCGGATTTCGCGAGCTTGGCGGTGGCCGACGCCGCCCCGGCCGGCGGCGGCCGGCCCATCGCTTTCGCCTCGGTGGCGCCGGCGGCCTTCGCCCCGGCGGACGTTCCGCCCGCCCTGCTCGGCGCCGGGGCCGCGCAGGTGGTGCTGTTCAAATCCACCGCGCCGGTCGCCCGTTCCGCGGCGGCCCGGGCGCAAATCCAATTGCGCAAGGGCGCCGAGGTGCTGATCCCCAGCCTCCCGCAACCCGGCCCGCAAAAAAGCAATTCCGATCTGATTGTAACCGTTTCCAAGTCCACAACCTCCTGACTATGAGCACCTACCGCACCCCTGACGTCTATATTGAGGAAATCTCCGTCTTCCCACCCTCCGTGGCCGAAGTGGAGACCGCCATCCCGGCCTTCATCGGCTACACCCAAACCGCCATCAATCAGACCGCCAACGATCTGGTCCTGGTCCCCACCAAGATCTTCTCGTTCCCCGAGTTCGTGCAGAGCTTCGGTCTGCCGCAGAGCGATCCGATCGCGATCACCGTCGTCGATGATCCCGTGACCAGCGGCGCGTTGGACTGCAAATCGGTGACCACCCCCGCGGTCAAATACCTCATGTATTACAGCGTGAAGCTCTTTTTCGAAAACGGCGGCGGCCAGTGCTACATCGTCTCCGTGGGCACCTACCAAACGCCCGCGGTGATCGCGCTGGCGGGGAACACCACGCCGGCGGCGACCGTGGCCAACAAATACGGCCTGCTGGACGGCTTGAACGCCCTGACGTTGGAGGATGAGCCCACCATGATCGTGGTGCCGGAGGCCGTGAGCCTGAGCGCCCCGGATTACGCCACGCTGGCGCAGGCCACCCTCGCGCAATGCCAGTCGTTGGGCAGCCGGTTTGCCATCTTTGATCTGTACGACGGCGGCCAAGCGGCCAATTTGACCCCCGCCGTCCTGACCACCGACCGGAGTTATTACGGCAACAACTCCAACCTCCGATTCGGCGCGACCTACTACCCGTTCCTCCAATCGGCTTTCAACTATTACATCGATCCGGCGGAGGACAACGTCACCGTAACCTATAATGCCACCAGTGCCACGCTCAACGCCTTCAACAATCCCCCGCCCGCACCCGCGGCGGGTGGGGGCGGTGGCGGTGGGGGCGGCGGCGCCCCGGCCGCCGGCACGGTGAATCTGGCGGTGTATAATTTCGTCAAGCTCACCTTGCAGGGGCATTACCTCACCCTGCCGCCCAGCGGCGCCATCGCCGGCGTGTACGCCGCGACGGACACCCTCCGGGGGGTGTGGAAAGCCCCGGCCAATGTCAGCCTCTCCGGGGTGATCGCCCCGGTCGTCAAGATCGACAACGCGCACCAAGACAACCTCAACGTGGACGTCACCGGGGGCAAGTCCATCAATGCCATCCGGGCCTTCGCGGGCAAAGGCACCCTGGTCTGGGGCGCCCGCACCCTGGCGGGCAATGACAATGAGTGGCGCTACGTCTCCGTCCGCCGCTTCTTCATCATGGTCGAGCAATCCATCAAGAATTCCATCTACTGGGCGGTCTTTGAACCCAATGACGCCAACACTTGGGTCAAAGTGCGCGGCATGATCGAGAATTACCTCACGCAGAAATGGCGCGAGGGCGCCCTGGTGGGCGCCGCCGCCAAAGACGCCTTCTTCGTCCGCTGCTCACTCGGCACGACCATGACCGCCGATGACATTCTCAACGGCTACATGAACGTCGAAATCGGCATGGCGGTCGCCCGGCCGGCCGAGTTCATCGTCTTGAAATTCTCGCAACTCATGCAAACCTCCTGAACCACGACTCCCCACTTTTAACCCATCCGTAATCTTATGGCTGCTCAATATCCCCTGCCGGTATTTCACTTCATCGTCTCCTGGGGCGGTTCGCGCATCGGTTTCACCGAGGTATCCGGCCTGACCCAGGAAAACCAGGCGATTGAATATCGCGACGGCGCCTTTCCGGAGTATTCCTCCATCAAAATGCCCGGCCTGCGCAAGTTCAGCAACATCACCTTGAAGCGCGGCATCGTCGCCAGCGACAATGACTTCTTCAAGTGGCTGTCCACGATCAAAATGAACACCGTCGAGCGGCGCGATGTCGTCATCAGCCTCCTGAACGAACAGCACCAACCGGTCATGGTTTGGAAGGCGCACAATGTCTTCCCCGTGAAAGTCGAGGGTCCGGGCCTGAAAGCCACCGGCAACGAGGTGGCCATCGAGTCGATTGAACTGGCCCACGAGGGCTTGGAACTGCAAAACGACTAATGGCCTTGTACTATCCACCGACGGGGTTCCACTTCAAGGTCGAGGTCCTCGGCTTCACGCAAGACAGCGACACGCGGTTCACCGAAGTGAGTGGCCTGTCCGTGGACCTCAACGGCGACGAGGTGCCCGAAGGTGGGGAAAACCGGTTCGTGCAAAAATTCCC
>CAIYZC010000035.1 GCA_903930565.1 uncultured Pedosphaera sp. | reverse complement strand
TTCTTTGGTTCTATCCAAGGGCGAAAGCGGTGAGTGGACGCCACACGACCTTAGACGAACTGGCGCAACCACTATGCAGGAACTCGGCGTCACAATGGAAGTGATTGACCGCTGTCAGAACCACGTTATCGCTGGCTCGAAGGTAAGGCGTCACTACATGAAGTATGACTATCTCAAGGAAAAGGCGGACGCTTGGGCGAAGCTTGGCGAACGTCTTGACCTTATCGTTAAACAGAGCAATGTCGCATTCTTGAAGACCGCATAATCTCTTTGCCAGCGTCTAGATCGACGGATTGAAAAGCGGGTTGTCCACCCGCCTGATGCTGGCTCCTCAACATGGACAGGTGCGAGGACAGGCACATGATAAGCGACGACGAAATTTTTGAGGCCGTCAGACAGGAACACGCTCAGAAAGCAGTAAAGATTAATCGGCGTATCCATAAACTTGTTAACTCGGACGACACGATTACGTCTAGGCAAAAGCGTGAGCTACGCCAGTTGTTGAAAAATAGCGCTATTAGCAATGACGGACTGATCGATTTGGTTTGCGACCTACTTGCTAATCGAATCAAGCCGCTCGGATTAGAGAAAACGCTTCTCTTTGCCAGCCACGCGACAAAAATGCTCCAGTCAATTCGAGGCGAGAAAGACGGTAAGAAATCCCGCGAAAATGACCCGAATGTTCTTGATACGAAGATGGTTGAAGATTGGTACTTAAAGTGTTATCGAGACATCAAAGCTAAACGCTATGTCTCGTCGTTTCTGGTTAACGGGGAGCGTAATACAAGAACCGGCGGTCTTGATGTATTCGCTGAAGAGCAAGCCGCAAAATATGGCATTTCTGCCGATTCCATAAGAAGCAATGCTCCGAAATGGCGAAAGAAAGCCGGTATCCCGAAGTAAACAATTTCCACCAATCCCGTCCAACTATTTTCTGAATCACCCCCCCTGATTCATGTTGCCCTCGTTGTCTGATTGACCTTGTCGAAACCATTTTTCAGACGAGGCTAATCATGCACAACGACACGCACACCAAGCAACTGCTTGACATCAATTCAGTCAAGAAAAAGACTGACTTCAAATCCACGACAAGCATCTACACCAAGATGCGGGAGGAGGGATTTCCGAAACCTATTTCCTGCGGTACACGCACCAAACGCTGGTTAGCGTCTGAAGTGGACGCATGGATTGAACAGCGCATTGCTGCGAGCCGGGGGTGATGCACCATGAACCCTCAACAAAAAGGGCGTGCTGCAAACACGCCCCTCTCTACTGCTAATTCCAACCGCTATTCTAATCTCGCCGCCATGCTTGCGCCACACTCTTTGCCGTGGGCGACATATCCCCGTGGTGAGAGTCGCCAGTTATGTCCACAATGTGCGATTACGCACCCGCACAAGCGCGACAAGACCCTGAGCATCAAGATTGATGCTGATGGCTCAGGCATTGGTTATTGCCACCGCTGCCAGTTCACGCCTCATTCAGACAGGCGCATTCATCTCAACCTTGCAGCGATTCCGAAACTTCCGCTAACGGCGAAGCATGACACCCTGTCGGAATACGGTATAACGCTCTGGAATGACTGCCAGCAACTTGCACGTGACTGCGACGGCGCAAAGTATCTCCGAGCAAGGAAATGCGTTCTGCCGCCTCCTGGCGGCGATCTCAGATTTCATCCAACCCTCTCGGATGCTGTCAGCGGCTATCGGGGCGCAGCATTAG
>CAIYZC010000034.1 GCA_903930565.1 uncultured Pedosphaera sp. | reverse complement strand
GCGGAAATGCAACGGGTCACGCTGCCCGATGCACGGCGGGGCGGCGTGTTGGGCATGGCGGCGGTGCTGACGCTCACCTCGTATCCGCAACGGACCAGCCCGGTGCTGCGCGGCAAGTGGGTGCTGGAGGAAATCCTCGGCACTCCCCCACCCCCGCCCCCGCCCTTGGTAAAGAGCCTGCCGACGGACGACCATCCGAAGGAGGGGTTGACCTTTCGGCAGCAGTTGGAGCAGCACCGGAAACAGCCGGAGTGCGCGGGTTGCCACCGGCCGATGGATCCGCTGGGGTTTGGCTTGGAGAATTTCGACGCCATCGGGCGCTGGCGCACGCAGATCGGCGGCCAACCGGTGGATGCGGGCGGCGAGTTGCCGGGGGGCGTCCGCTTCACGGGGCCGGCGGAATTGCGGCGCATTCTGCTGGGCCGAAAGGAGGATTTCGTTCGCCACCTCACGGCGCAGATGTTAGCTTACGCGCTGGGTCGCGGATTGGATTACTACGATATGCCGACCGTCAACCGCATCAGCCGCCAACTGGCCGCCAACGATTACCGCAGCGCGGTGCTCGTGGCGGAAATCGCGCGCAGTTTGCCGTTCCAATACCGCCGGAACGAGCCGCCCCTGGCCGGCGCGACGCCCCAACCCACCCCCGCCCACCCATGAATTCCCGGCCCTGGTCCCGTCGCACGTTGTTGAAAGGTTTGGGCGCGAGCCTGAGCCTGCCGCTTTTGGAAGCCATGGCCCCGCTGCCTGCGTGGTGCGCGCCGGCCGCGGCCGCCGCCTCCGCGGCCACGAAGCCGGCGCGCCGTTACCCGGTGCGGCTGGCGGTGCTCTACATGCCCAACGGCGTGAACCCGCACGCGTGGGCGCCCGAAGGGACCGGCGCGGAGTTCCAGCTCTCGCCCATTCTGGAGCCGCTCGCCAAAGTGCGCGACCGGGTGTTGGTCCTCTCGCAATTGATGAACGCGGGAACGAACACGGGGGACGGGCACTACGTGAAGACCGCGGCGTTCCTCACCGGCACGACGATCACCCGCACCACCGGCAGCGACCTGCGCTGCGGCGGGGTGTCCATGGACCAATTCGCCGCGCAACGCATCGGCAACCTCACGCCGCTGCCGTCCCTGGAGCTGGGGATCGAACCGGTCACCACCGGGGTGGATACGAACGTGGGCTACACCCGGCTGTACGGCTCGCACATTTCCTGGAGCACGCCCACCACGCCCGTGGCCAAGGAGATCAACCCGCAACTGGCCTTCAACCGGCTGTTCCGCGCGGAGGGCGCGCAGGCGGCCGCCACGGCGGACCGCAGCGTGGTGGACTTGGTGCTGGCGGACGCCCGGCGCCTGCAAAACCGGGTGGGGCGCGCCGACCAGGCGAAGGTGGGGGAATATTTGGAAGCCGTGCGCGCGGTGGAGCGGCGGATTGAATTCGCCGCGCAACGGCAGCGGGAGGAATACGACGCCGATCCGCTGGTGCGGAAGGAGATCGAAAAGCTGGGCGGCCGCATCCACGACTATTACCAGGATCCCGCCCGGGCCAGCGAACGCTCGGGCAACCACACGGAGCATGTGCGCTTGATGCTGGATCTGATGCTGCTGGCGTTTTGGAGCGATTCCACGCGGATCAGCACCTTCATGTTTGGCAATGCGGTGAGCGGGAAGAATTTCTCCTTCCTGGAAGGGGTGCCCGGCGGGCACCACGAGCTTTCCCATCACGAACACAAGCCGGAGAAACTGGAAGCCTACAAACGGATCAACACCTGGCATGTAGCCCAAACGGCGTATCTGCTGGAAAAGATGGCCGCGATTCCGGAGGGCGAGAGCACGCTGCTGGACAATTCGATGGTGCTCTTCGGCGCCGGGATGCGGGATGGCAACGCGCACGATCCCCACAACCTGCCGCTCTTTCTCGCCGGTCGCGGGGGCGGGACGCTCGCGACGGGGCGGCACCTCGTGTACGAGAAGAACACCCCGCTCTGCAATCTGTACCGGTCGATGTTGACCCGGCTGGGCGCGCCGACGGACCACTTTTCGGACAGCACCGGGGAATTGGCAGGGCTGGCGGACCCGCAATTTCGCGGCGTCCAAGCCTGACCGCGCCCCGGCGGCGGGCTCAAAGGGGCAATTCGCCCGCCCGGGCCAGGAAGTAGAGGCCGGCGTAAACTTTCGGATCGATCAGCACGCCGGTGGCGGCCTGCTCGGCCAACCAAGCGTCCACCCGGTCCAACGGCACTTCGCGCACGGTGATGGCCTCGTTCGCCACGCCGCCGCCGGCGCCCACACGGCGCAGTCCGCGGGCCAGGAAGATGGTCACCATTTCCGACCCCAAACCGCCGCACGCCGGGCCGGTGGTCAGCGCGTCCATGCGTTCGGCCGCATAGCCGGTTTCCTCCACCAATTCGCGCCGCGCCGCGGTGGCCGCGTCCGCGGGGTGGTCGCCCGGCTCGTCCCCGATCAGGCCGGCGGGAAGCTCCAAGGTGCGGGAATGGACGGGGATGCGGTATTGCTCCACCAAGAGCAAAGTTCGCGCGGGCGTCACGGCCACAATGATCACCGCGCCGCTGGCGTTGGTGCGGTCGGCGTACTCCCAATGGCCCTCGCGAACCAGGGAAAGGAACTTGGCGGTGTAGAGAACGGTTTTGGGCAGGGGGATCATGCGGGGGGGGGCGATGGCGGCGACGGAAACAGTTCCCGGTTTAGGATTGAGCCAGGACCGCCAGCGCACTGGCTTGGAGCGCCGGATCGGGGTTGCCCCGCTCCTCCGCCACGGCGGTCAGGAGTTTGAGGGCGGCGAGATCCTCCTGGTATTGCCAGCACTGGCGCCGGTAACCGAGCCGGTTTTTTACGCAGACCAGCGTATGCGGGTTGCCGCTGGTTTCCGTCCGAAAATCGATTTCCAGCGCGTGCTGCGAGATTCGCGTCTCAAGGTGGCTGCGTTTCGCCTGCGCGGCCCGAAAGCGGTATTCGGGTTGCTCCGGGGCGCGGCAAAAGGCGCGCAATTGACGGCAATCCTCGCACTTGCAATCAACCCCGGCCGCGATCACCCAATCGGTCGGCACCGCCGGCGGCCGGCGGCTGCGGTCCAGGATGGTTTTGACCGCGTGCCGCCACAGACGGGTCCGATCCGGATTCCAGTCCCCGGTGGCTTGCAAGGCCACCAACAGCACGCCCTCCGGCCGGTAAACTTCCGGCGCGCCAATGATGGCCGTAACCGTCTTGGCCCGCAGGTCCGGCGCGGCCAACCTCGCCAGCAGCGCGAACCACCGCGGCAATAATTCGGCCGGCACCGGGGAAGGCGGCGGGGCTTCGCGATTTCGCGGGGTGTAGTCATGCACGGGACGGTCCCGCAATAGGCTGGTCCATTGCGGCCACTGGCGGAACAGCTCCCCGGCGACGCGCCGCAACGCCTCCAGCCACGCCGCGTCCGCCTGCCGGGCCAGGACGGCGAGCAAATCCACCACCGCCACGGGAGAGCGAACAAACGCGGATTCGACCAAATTCAACAAGCTCGGCTCCGACGCGGCGGCGCCCAGCGTCCGCGCACCCGCGGCCAGGGCGGCGTTTTCCGAGCCGTCATAATAATTGCCGAGCACTCGATCCACAAACTCCGCCACGAGCCCGGCATCGCCGAGGCGGGTGAGCAACCCCAACATGTCGCCACGGAGCGGGGCCGCGGGCGGCGGCTGATAGCCGCCGCCGGTGCGCATTGCGCTCCATTGGCCAAAAATCTCCCGGGCCTGCGCGGCCAACCGCTCCCGCATGCCCGGCGGTGCGCCGGGCGCCAAGCAGCGGTCGACTTCCGCCTGAAAGAAGGGCATCACCGCGGTCACGCCCGCTTGCAGCAGGACGGAGAGGGAACGCTCGGCGGGCCAGAGAATGAGGGCGGCGCGATGGTAAGAACGTTCGTACGACACGCCTTCATTGCCGCTGGCCTCCTGCAACTTTTGCACGTCGGGCTCCTCATCGTCCAGGGCGCCGTCCGGCAGCAATTCTCCCTCCGCCAAAGGCACCCTGCCCATGGCCACCGATTGGTCCGCCGCATTGCGCCATTGATCTATGTACAAATTCTGTTCATTGACAAACTCGACGTTATAATCCGCAGTTTTGGCCTGGGCGGGTTCAGCGGAACCATAATACCCACGGTGGCCGCGGCGGCCGTAAGATTCATATGTGGGAGTCGCCTGGCCGGTTTCCTCCAGATGCACGATGCCCAAGTGCGCGGTGCAGCCGGCCGCGCGCGCGGCGGCGAGGAGGACTTGGACGCGGCCGGCGTCGGCGGCTTTCAAGCCGGCAAACGACAAACCCTCGGGGGTGTATTGATGCTCCAACAGCCAAGCCAGTTTGCACGGGGCGTCGGCTTCCGCAAACGCATCCCGGAGCAAACTCGCCGCCGCGGCCGTTTCCGCCCCGTAATCCGGCGCGGTGACCGGTCCCGCCGCGCCCTTGGCTTCGAGCACCAAATTGTAAACCAAGCAAACCCGGTGCCCGCTGATGATCGGCCGGACTTCATGCTCGCAGTCGGCGAAAAAGGCGACGAACCCCACGTCCAACGGGTCGCCGCCGCCCAAATCGACGACGGCCTCGCGGCCCGCGTGGCGGATGACCAATTCCCCGCCGGTATGGAGGCAGGGCAGGCCCACCACCAGGGTGCCAAACATCCCGGCGGTTTTCTCGGTGTCCCGGTGGGCTTGGAAAAAGCCGCCCGGATCGTAAACGAGCAATTTGTAAAGTTCGGCGCGCACCACCATTTCCGCACAACCCAAGCCCGTCGCGACCGTTTGCACAATCCCGGCGAGGCTGCCGGCCCAGGACTTGCCGCCAAGGGTGAATTGCTGCGGGGTCAATTGCCACACCTTGCGCACCGATTCATCCAGGATCGTCGCCGGCCCGCGGCCATAGGGCGCCCGCGCCGCCTGGCCGATCACGGCCCGCAATTGTTCCGGGGGCACGGGGAAGGAAAGCAAACCCACGCCGTTGACTTCCAAACGGGGCAGGAGCAGCTCGCGTTTGCCGTGGGCAAAGAAATCACCCGCCCGGCGCACCCCTTGGACCAATTTTTCCAAGGGTTGCAACCCGTGATGATAAGACAATTTGACCGGTTCGGCAGCCATGGGAATGACTCTAGGCCAAGCGCCCTTGGGCTGACAAGCACCCGCTCGGACCGGCCACGGCGGGGGCGACAGTTCGCGAGGCGGCCCCGCCGGGGAAGGCGCTTTTCGACTGACAAAGTTGCGACCGGGAAGTTAAGTTGGCGCCATGAGCAACGATTCAGCCAACGCCGGGAAGAGCGCCCCCAATCCGCGGCATCAAGCCTATTGGCCGCCCTCCCTGTTTGCAGGCGGCATGGGCAACGTGTTGATCGCCCGGACCAGCGGGGGCGGGCGGCGGGTGGAGGTGGGTTCGTTTCTGATTGATGCGTGGTGCCTGGGCGTGAAGAACGCCTTCCATGTGGACACGGACCCGGACGGATTCCGCAAGGTGTTGGAGCGCTGCAGCGATTCCCAAACCATGGAGCCAACGCCCCCGGACCGGGCGCGCAAGCTGATTGAAGCCGCGGTAAATTACGCGCGCAACCTGGGGTTTGAACCGCATCCGGATTTCCGCACCGCCGCCCGCGTGCTGGGCGGATTGCGCGCGGCGGATTGCGCCGAAAACTTCACCTTTGGCAAGGACGGCAAGCCGCTCTACTTCCAAGGCCCCCACGAAACCGGAGCCCAAGCCGAACGCATCTTGCAACACCTCAAGCGCCGCTGCGGCGAGGGGAATTTCCACTACGTACTGGCCATGAAAGCGGGCCCGGGCGGGGACGGGGAGTCGGAGGGGGATTTGGACGCCGAGGTTTGAGCCGGGGCAGACCGGGGGTGCCGGTCCGAACGCGCGACTAAAAGAGGGTGCGAGTGCCGGAAGTCTCCGCGCCCGGCTCACGAACATGGAGCGCCGGCGTCCTCGCCGGCGAGTGCCGGCACCGTCTCGGGGCGCGGACAGTTCGGGCGTTTAGTCCGCAAGCGGCCCATGAAAGGTGGTGGTGGCGTGCCCATCCCACCGGCTTTTCATCACGCCGATGCCCGCACGGCCGCCAAAGCTTGCGGCCCGCAACTTACAGGCGATCGTTCGTTATCGCGTCGGCAATTCCCCGTGCCCCTTTTCGCCAGCCGTCCCGGAACCGTGCCGGGGAACGGTGTGCTTGATCACCACACCGCCCTTCATCACAAAAGTCACGTGCTCCAGGGTGCGGACATCCGCCAAGGGATTACCCGCAACCGCGATGATATCCGCAAAGCGCCCGGATTGGATGGTGCCCACATCCTGCGAGCGGCCGATCAAATCCGCCGCGCTCGAAGTGGCGCTGCGGATCGCCTGGGCCGGGGTCATGCCGAATTGGACCATGGTCGCGAACTGCCGGGCGTTGTCGCCGTGCGGATAAACTCCGGCGTCCGTGCCGAACGCCATCCTGGCTCCGCCTTTAAAAGCCTTTTCGAAGTTTTCCCGTTGCAAGCGCCCAATCGCCTTTTCCTTGTTAATCTTTTCCTCGGTCAAGCCAAGCTTGGTGGCTTCGCCCAGAATATAGTCGTCATTGTAAATATCCATGACCAGGTAGGTGCCGTGCTCGCCGGCCAGCCGGATTCCTTCCTCGTCAATCAGGCTGGCGTGCTCAATGGAATCGATCCCGGCGAGGATCGCATTTTTGATGCCCTGGGTCCCATGGGCATGGGCGGCGATCTTGCGCCCGGCGAGGTGGGCGGTATCCGCCGCCGCCTTGAGTTCCTCCAGCGTGTATTGCGGCGCGCCCGGAGAATCGCCGCGCGAGAGCACCCCGCCGGTGGCGTGGATTTTGATCACATCCACCCCGTACTTCACCTGGGCCCGGACCACATGGCGGATTTGCTCGACCCCATCGGCGATGCGGTAATCCCGCTCCTCCGGAAACATCATGACGCGGGTTTGCGGCGAGAAATTGTTCAAGTCGCCATGTCCGCCCGTGATGCTGATGCCGGGGCCGCCGGCCACAATCCGGGGACCAACGACCAGCCCTTCGTTAATCGAATTGCGCAGATCCACCGCGAGGAAGGGATGGGAACCGACATCCCGGACCGTGGTGAAACCCGCCTCCAAAGTCTTGCGCGCATGAATCACCGCAGCGAAGGCATGGTTGAAGGGCGTGTCCGTGAAAGCGTAAAGCTCATCATAACGGTCGGCGCGCATCCCCAGGTGCGTATGGCAATCGATCAGCCCGGGCAGGACCGTGGATTCCGAGAGATCAATGACCTCGCTCCCCGCTGGAATCTCGGTGCCCGCCGCCGGCCCCACTTTCTCAATCCGACCGTCGCGAATAGTGATGAGGACTTTTTCGCGCAACTCGTCGGACGTCGCGTCAAACACCCGGCCGGCGAGGAGATAAATTATGGCCGGACCGGCTTGCCCGCCCACCGGAGTTTTAGCCGGGTTTTGGGCCCAAACCTGGCCCCCGAGACTCAGTATCAAAAGGACTCGGGCAACGAGGAATAAGTTCATAATTGGCGTTGTCTAGGAACACCCTAACCGTGGGGCGAAGCGCGAGGCAATCACCAACTTTCCCACCGCGGGCGGGCCGCGGGGTGGTTTATTTTGGTGACGCTGCGGGGGGCTTGTTGCAGACTCGCGCTTTATGCGTTGCAAACGAACCCCTCGATGGGCCGCGGCCTCCCTGCTGGCGGCGTTATTCGCCCTTGCCCCCGCGTTGTCCACCCCCGCCGCCGAAACCCCGCCGATCCGGGCGCTCTTGATCTGCGGCGGCTGCTGTCACGATTACGCCCACCAAAAGAAGATTCTCACGGAAGGCATTTCCGCGCGCGCCAACGTGGAGTGGACCATCGTCCATGAGGGCGACGGCTCCACCACGCACAAGGTGGCGCGCTACAACGACCCCGACTGGGCCAAGGGCTTTGACGTGGTGGTGCACGACGAATGCTTTGCGGACGTGAAGGATCAGGCGTTCGTCGAGGGGATTCTCAAGCCCCACCGCGCGGGCCTGCCCGCGGTGAATCTGCACTGCGCGATGCATTGCTACCGGGTGAGCTTTGACAATTTCAAAGGCTGGTTCGAGTTCACGGGCATCGACACGCGCTACCACGGCGCGCAATTGCCCATCGACCTCACCTACGTGGACGCCAAGCACCCCATCCTGCAGGGATTGGCCAACTGGCGCACGATCAACGAGGAACTTTACAACGCCCACCAGGTGTTCCCGAGCGTGACACCGCTCATCTACGGCGCGCAGGGGAACGACAAGAACTTGATCGCGTGGGCCAATGACTACCACGGCACGCGCGTCTTCAGCACGACGCTGGGGCACAACAATGAAACGGTCGCCGACGCCCGTTACCTGGACCTGATCACCCGCGGCTTGCTGTGGTCGGTGGACAAGCTCAAGCCGGAGTATCAGCAGCCGGCGAAACGCGTGCTCGCGCCGGTGAAGCCCGGCAAGACCGTGCTGGCGCCGATCAACCTGGCGCTGGGCAAACCCGCCACCGCCTCCGGTTCCCAAGACGGCCACGCCCCGGGCGACGCCGTGGACGGCGACCCCGAAACCCGCTGGTGCGCGCCGGACGGCGGCAACGGTTACTGGTGGCAGGTCGATCTCCAAAAGCCGCAGGACCTGACCGGCTGCCGCATCGTTTGGGAACAGGAGAACGTGGAATACCATTACAAGGTTGAAGCTTCCACCGACGCCAAGACCTGGCGCCCCTTGGTCACCGTGAACTCCGGGGCCCGCCCGCAGACCGACGACCAGAAATTCACCGCCGCAGGAGTGCAGTATGTGCGCGTGACCGTCACCCAGGCGGGCGGCGGTTCGTGGGCCAGCTTTTTTGAATGCCAGGTCTGGGGTAAGGAAATGGTGCCCACCAGCGCGGGCCGCGCCGCCGCGGCGCCGGACAGCCGGCTCGCGGAAGTCAAAGTGCCCGCCGGTTTTGTGAAGACGATTTTCGCCGCCCCGCCGGACATCTCCTACCCGGTGTGCGTCGCGGCTTCGCCCACCGGCGAAGTGTTCGTGGGCGTGGATCAGAACGGTTCCCTGGACGCCAAACCCGACCGCGGCTGGGTGGTGCGCTGCGTGGACACCGACGGCGACGGCATTGCGGACAAGTTCAACATTTTCGCGAAAATGGACAGCCCCCGCGGCGTGGTCTATGACCACAACACCCTTTATGTGATGCACCCCCCGGTGTTGGAGGCCTATTATGACGACAATGGCGACGGCATCGCCGACCGGTCCGAAGTGCTGGTCAGCGGCCTGGCGCACGACCTGAAGTTCCGCGGCGCGGACCACACCTGCAACGGCGTGCGCATGGGCATCGACGGCTGGCTCTACATCGCCCTGGGCGACTACGGCGCCACGCACGCGGTGGCCAAGGACGGCAGCGAACTCCAAGTCCACGGCGGCGGCATCGTGCGCGTGCGCCCGGACGGGACGGAACTCGAACTCGTCGTCGCCGGCACGCGCAACATTTACGACGTGGCCATCGACCCGTTGATGAACATCTTCACCTGCGACAACACCAATGACGGCGACGACTGGAACGTGCGCCTGACGCACATGATTCCAGAGTCGAGCATCGGTTACCCCTCCTTGTTCCGCAATCATGCGGACGAGATGTTCCCGACGATGGTAGACTATGGCGGCGGCTCGCCCACCGGTTCCCTGTTCCTCGACGAACCGGGCTTCCCCGCGGGCTACGGCTACGGCCTCTACACCTGCCAATGGGG
>CAIYZC010000033.1 GCA_903930565.1 uncultured Pedosphaera sp. | reverse complement strand
GGGCGGTGGACGTCGGCGGGGGCGTGGGGGCAGTGCAATGCGACCTTTGGCGGGTCGCTGCCGGGGAATCCGTGGAACGGGCGGTATGTGAAGTGTGTGTGGGCGGAGACGATCATGTTCGCGAAGCCGAGCCACAACTTTGCACGGCCGTGCGGGGCGGCGGATGCGGCGGTGCTGAACCAGACCACGGCGACGTGCTCGGGCGGGGTGCTGACGGGGAGTGCGCGCTTTTCGGGGGTGCCGGTGCCGTGCCCGGCGCCCACTGCCAGCGGATATGAGTGGAATGACACGGGGAAGAAGGGGGATTTCATCTGGAAGGAGTGGCAATTCAACTTCCGGGACGTGACGATCACGCCGACGCTGCGGCCGACGACGGGGCCGCTGACGGCGGCGGTGTTCTCGCAGGGGTGCGTGAACTGGGTGCCGTGCTGCCCGGCGGTGGCGTATATCGCGCCGGCGGGGGTGAGCTACGGCTTCACGAACGCGGTGAAATACACGATGCCGGCGCTGGGGTTGGATGAGAATTGCAGCGCACTGTGGCAGGCGCGGCCGGAGCAATGGATGGTGGACCCGTTGTGGCAGGTGCCAAGCGCGGCGTGCACGGCGCAGACGCTGGATGACGGGACGGGGACGGGGGGGACGTATTTCCCGCACTACGAGGAATGCCGCTTGGCGGTGCCGAGCGGGGCGCCGGCTTACCCGAGCGGGTGCGGGATCAATTACACGAATTATGTGTCGAACCGGAACGGGGGCGGGGACGCGATCCCGGAGTGCGAGAGCCCGCAGCCGGGGACGTGCGAATACCCGCGGTGGTTGACGTGGGGGAACCAGATCGCGGGTTGCACGTGGGATATTCCGGCGACGGATTGCGCGGGTTACACGCCGTGATTTTATGGTGACGACGCTGGCGGCACTGGAGGCGGCGCGGGGGGTGCGGCCGGCGGGTTACGTGGACGCGATCCTGGCGGCGGGGCGGGTGGATGCGGACGGGGTGCGGCATCACATTCGGGCGGAGGATTTGGCGGCGATCCGGGCGCGGTTTGGGGTGGCGGAGCCGCCCTTGCCGGGGCTGGGGGCGATGGCGCGGAGCGCGGCGGGGGCGGTGGGGCGCGTGGTGGGGGCCGTGGCGGCCGGGGCGGCGGTCTTGGTGCCGGCGGAGGAAGCGGCGCGGCGGGAGGCGATCTGCCGGAAGTGCGACCGGTTCCGTGTCTCGGATGCGCGGTGCTCTTTGTGTGGCTGCGTGATGCCCGGCGCCATCGGCAAGTGGCATCTGGCAGCGGAGCGTTGCCCCCACACCCCGCCGCGCTGGTGAAGGCGCAGACTGGCACCAGCGGGAAAGGGGTGGGGATCGGCCACCGGTTGGGGAGCGCGGACGGCTGAGCCAAGCCGGGGGCGGATCGCGGGGCTGGTTGGCGTGCTATCCGCCGGTGGTCCGCCGGGCGGGAGCGGCGCTTACGCGGAGGCTTGGCGGACGTGCGGCGGGTGACCCTTTTCGGGGTTTCTGGACACCCTTTTCAAGCTTTCGGGGGTTTTACGTCTGGACCCGCAAGGTGCAGGGCAAGACCGTGACGGTCGCCTTGTCGGAGGCCCAATATGAATGGCTGCGCCAAGCCATCCGCAACCAGCGGGAATGCGACCGCTTGCTGGCGCGACTGCAACGGCACTCCCGCAAGATTTTGTTCGGCACCGTGCCGGGAGTGGCGCGCCGCAAACCCCTCAGCCGCAAAGTTTTAGGCCTTGTCTAAGGGCCATTCAGAACTGACCCCTTCACGGAAGACGAATTCATTCCCTTCGCCCACGCCCGCCGCAACTTCGCCGCTCTCCGCGCCCCCAAACACTTCCAAGAAACCACCGGCAACCACAGTCATTCCTTCCGCGAGGCGCTGGAGCCGACGCACGCGGGGGTGTTGCGGATGTTGGGGGCATGGGATTGATTGTTCGTGGCATTTAACTATCTGCAAAGCACCTCATCGACGAGCTCGAGAAAGAACGCCATCTTGTTGACTGTTAATCGCAGATTGGGAAGATCAATGGACTTTAAATAAGCTGACGGTGTCGTTTCGTTGTTCTTATCCACCGGGTACCTAAACGAATCAGATTTTGCATCAAATTGATCAAATTGACGGATGCCCTCCTCAAATGCCGCTGCTTCGGGGGTATCCACTACCGCGCCTTTGCAATGCAAGAGCCCGCTGCATTCGCTCCACAAGTCAAAAAGCTTGTGAGTTGGTTTCAATTTTTTCCGTTCCCCCAAGTTCTCTTTTCCTCTATAAATGATGGATTTTAGTTCCAGTTCAACATAATGGCGGTAAAGAAACACGATTGGGTAAATCACCAAATCACCATCAGTGATTCGTGCTAGAATGTGTTCGGACAGGATGTCCGCGGCACGTTTGAAACCATGTGCCCGAGCACTCCAATTTGCTCGATCATAGAGAACAATGCCAGACTGGATAAATGGTAGGTCACCTGGCATCGGCAGAACCTCCTCCTCCGCGTTGCAACTTGAGATTTCGTCTTCCATTTCTTTACTGGGATTCAATAAGTTTACTCCACACCTGCCAGCTCTTTATCTCCGCGATTTGGCGTTCGGCTCGACTGACGCTCCTCTTGTTTGCAATACTGCGTCTAAATTGTTCTTCAAAAGCCCATTTTTTTCATTCCGGACAAGTGTTCGCTATATCCATGCATTGCCGAGCCGTCCCCGCAAGTATCAGCCTCCCAGCGAGCTACTTTGCCAAGTAAGACGGCGAGACGGCGGCAGCGCTTAATCATATATTATTATCAAGGGCGGCCAGTTCATTTTCAAACTCCATTCGATCTTTGGTGACAAGAATTGTAATATCCAATGCCTCACGACTTGCACGACCTTCATCGATATACTTTTGTTTGAGCGGGATCGCCCATTCCGGCCAATGTTTATATCCACCAAGACTCGCAACGGCCTCCCTGTCCTCCGGAGCGATTTCCTGCCAGTCCCTCGCCAAACAAGTAAATGACGATGCAAGGCATTCACGTACATTGCGGTAGCTCTTGATAAAGTTCGAATCAGTGGTAATTGACAGCTTATCATCGTAATCTTCCAAAACAAATTTTATGGCGTACAAGGTAATAGCTTTAGGATAGGGCAACGCTGAGACATCTCCAATGAGTGGGGAGTTGTTGGATATCTGGTCAATAAACGCATTTGCAATTTCCCGGTACCGGTCCAAGTCAACACGAGGCTTTAATCTCCAGTAATTTCCAAGCGCGCTTTTATCTCCGCCCGCCGCACCCCGGCGATACCACTCAAGGGCAACTAAATAGTCCTGGGACACTCCTTTTCCGGTTTCATACAAGGCCCCCAAGTTGTTTTGACTCCCCGGGTTCCCCTGTTTGGCTGCCATCTGATACCACTCCGCCGCGAGCGTGTAGCTCTGGACCACCCCATCACCGCTTTCATACAAGAGTGCGAGGTTATGCTGCGCCCTTGAGTGACCTTGTTCGGCGGCTAACAAGTAATAATGCGCCGCAGTAGTAGAATTCTGTTCTACTCCATCGCCGTCAAAAGCCATCTGGCCCAAACTGCAGATGGCCTCGGGATTGTCCACCAATGCTAAATCACGTTTGAGGCGATTAACTTCATCTCGCATCAGTTGTAATTCAACGTCGGAATTTAAATCTTCGTGTTGAGTCATGTGGGTCTATAGCACAATCTGTGGGTAGAACTGAGGGGAATCCCGGGTCAAAGCAAGCGTCGGTGCCGAATGGTGTAGGCATGCATAACAGCAACCCGCTTCCGGTACGTGGCGGCCGCGTAGCGGGTGGGGCGGCGGGTTCAACGCAGGCGCGCCCAACGCCCAGTCCAGCGCCCTCCACCGCAGGAAGCGCGAGCTGGCGGCTCGAAGACGCGCTCCCTGCTCGTTTGACCTTCCTGCTGACGCGGCCCCTCGGGGGGGCGCGCCTAGCGGTACCACCCCGCGCCCACGGGCCGGTTGGATGGCGCCTCGCGCCCTCTCAGTTCGGAGTCGAACCGCACCGGGATCGATTTGGTTTTCGTGCTCACTGAAATCGCATACCAGTGGTATACGTAACACGCAACAAAAAAGTTTTGAAAATCGTATTTCGTGATATACGATGCATGCAGATTGTGACGCCGTTGATCTGTTGGCCGTTGGGGATTTGGTTGATCCCCTAGGGCGGCGCACAGGAATACTGGCTCGCCTGCGTGAATTGCGCGGGCAAGGTTGGATCTCCGGAATACGGCTGCCCGCAATGCCGTAACCAGGTGGGGTGATTTCAGGTGCCCTCGATCATCCAAAAACGCGCTGCCGCTCGCGCTCGCTTCGCCCTGGTGTTGCGCACCCAGGGGATGGCGTTCCGGGAAATCGCCCGCCAGTTGGGCCTTGGTGGAGGCGAAGAAGCCCGCCGCCTGGTCGCCCGCGCCGCCCGCCGCCAAAAAGCGCCACTGAAGCCCCCGCCCGCTGAAATCCGGACACCCATTGCACCAATAAGTCCCTCCGGTGGCCCTTCACACCCCCACCAAATCCCCGCCAATAGCCCCTAATAAAGCCTAATGACCTCCGTTTTGGCGGATGCGGAGTCGGCCGCTCCTCCAGCGCCGGATCCCCGGGGGCGGTGCGCGAGCTGGCGCGGTATGCTACCGGGGAACCGAGCGGCCGCCTTCCGCGGGCGCCCGGCCTCCCCGCCGACACCCCGTGCAAATTCAAATTAAAGCCGTCTTCAACCAATGCCACCCCCTCCCCGGGTTTGTGGCCGCCGACATCCGCATGATCCCCAAGCAAGGCCGCCAAGCCGCGCATCTGGAGATCCGCCTGGCCGCC
>CAIYZC010000032.1 GCA_903930565.1 uncultured Pedosphaera sp. | reverse complement strand
TTCCGCCAAATGCAGGGCGGCGAAGTGCAGGGCGAGATTGCTCCCGCGCTCCTCACCAGCGACGACCGCTGGGTGCTGCTCAAGCTCGACGCCGCGATCCGCGAAATCACGGCCGCCCTGGCCAAATACAATTTCAGCGAAGCCGCCCAGGCGCTCTACCGGTTCTTCTGGAACGAGTATTGCGATTGGTACGTCGAGGCCAGCAAGGCCGTCCTGCAGGGCGTGGACGCGGCGAAAAAGACCAACACCGTCGCCGTGCTGGACTTTGTGCTCGCCCACACCCTGCGCCTGTTCCATCCCTTCCTCCCCTTCATCACCGAGGAATTGTGGCACGGGCTCGGTTACAACCAGGACATGCCCGCCGACCAAGGCGGCCGGTCGATCATGTACGCCCCGTGGCCCAAGCCGCTGGAGGTGGATTTCCGCACCGCGTACGGCTTGGACGACGCCGGGTTCGCGGCGACCAACCGTCGCAATGAACTGGTGGTGCAGGGCCGCAACCTGCGCCGCGAGGGCAACATTGCCTCCAAGAAGAAAGTGCGGATGGTGCTCAAGCCCGCCGCCGAGATTTCCGCCGACGATATCGCCGTGATCCGCCTGCTGCTCGATGCCGAGCCGCTGGATTTGGACCCCAATTACGAACCCGCCAAGGGCACACTGGCCGTGCGGTCGGCCGCGGGTGATCTGTTCCTGCCCATGGAAGGGCATGTCGATGTGCCCGCCGAAATCGCCCGGCGCAAAAAGGAACTCGAAAAAATCGCGGCGGAAATTGTGAAGGTGGAGCAGAAGCTGGCCAATCCGGCCTTCGCCCAGAAGGTGCCCCCGGCCGTGCTGGCCGAGCACCAACAACGCCTGGTGGACTGGCGCGCCGAGCACCAGCACGTGCAAGCCGCCCTCCAGGCGCTGGAGGGCTGACGCGCCCACCCCCGCCACGAAACCGCCCGGCATGAACAACCCCACCTGGATCGGCCTGCTCGGCGGGCTGTTGTCGACCATGAGCATTCTGGCGCAGAACACCCTCCCCTCGCCCGCCGCCGAACTCCCCCGCTGGGAGGCGGCGGGCGAATTCACCACCGCCAACCGCGCGATCACCGCCGCGCTGGAGGCGGGCGCGCTCCCGCCCGCGGAAGCCGGCCGGCTCGCTTGGGAACGCGAACGCCTGCACCGCATACAATTGGATTATTCGGACACCCGCGAAACCCTCTTTCACGAACTCCAGGGCGCCGTCCGCGATCTGACGCGCGCGGAATTCGAGGGGTGGATTCAAGCCGGTTGGTTCGATCGCCGTGTGATCGATGGCGTCGAATATTTCTTTGGCTCAAGTGTCAGCAACCTGTTCTTCCGCCACCCCGAACTCAACCCGCGCCGGCTCAAATCGGCGGATCCGGCCTTCCGCGAACAGTTCCAACTGCAAGAGGCGCGCGAAATCCGCGCCGCCGCCCGCGCCGCCGGTTCGCCCTACGTCCTGCCCCACCGTTTCCAAGTCACGATGACCGTCACGGTCAAATCCAACGCCGTCCCGGCCGGGGAGGATTTGCGCGT
>CAIYZC010000031.1 GCA_903930565.1 uncultured Pedosphaera sp. | reverse complement strand
TCCAGCGGCTTGGGCCACGGGGCGTACATGATCGACCGGCCGCCTTGGTCGGCGGGCATGTCCTGGTTGTACCCGAGCCCGTGCCACAATTCCTCGGTGATGAAGGGGAGGAAGGGATGGAACAGGCGCAGAGTGTGGGCGAGCACAAAGTCCAGCACGGCGACGGTGTTTGTCTTTTTCGCCGCGTCCACGCCCTGCAGGACGGCCTTGCTGGCCTCGACGTACCAATCGCAGTACTCGTTCCAGAAGAACCGGTAGAGCGCCTGGGCGGCTTCGCTGAAATTGTAGTTGGCCAAGGCGGCCGTGATTTCGCGGATCGCGGCGTCGAGCTTGAGCAGCACCCAGCGGTCGTCGCTGGTGAGGAGCGCGGGATCGATCTCGCCCTGCACCTCGCCGCCCTGCATTTGGCGGAAACGGCAGGCGTTCCACAGCTTGTTGCAGAAGTTCCGGCCCAGTTCGACGTTTTGTTCATCGAACAGAATGTCCTGGCCGAGCGGGGCGGAACGCATCACGCCGAAGCGGAGGGCATCCGCGCCGAATTTGGCGATGAGATCGAGCGGGTCGGGGGAATTGCCGAGGGACTTCGACATTTTCCGGCCCTGCTTGTCGCGGATGATGCCGGTGAAATAGACGTTCCGGAAGGGCAGGTCGCCCATGTATTCGTAACCCGCCATGATCATGCGGGCCACCCAGAAGAAAATGATGTCCGGCCCGGTGACGAGATCCGTGGTGGGGTAGAACTTTTGGAGCGTGGCGGTGCGGTCGGGCCAGCCCATGGTGGCGAAGGGCCAGAGCCAGGAGCTGAACCACGTGTCGAGCACGTCGGTGTCCTGCGTGAAGCCGGCGGCTTCCAGCACCCGGGCGTCTTCCGGGGCGTCGGTCGCGGCGGTGATCAGGATTTCGCCTTCGGCCGCGTGGGACCAACGGAAATAAGTGGGCTCCGCGCCGGCGCGGAGGGGGAAGGCGCCGGTGGCGAACCCGTCGGTGGCGCGCTCCGCCAGTTCGGAGCGCAGGGCCGCGGCGAGCGGCGCGATGGCCACTTGGGCCGCGGCCGACGCGGGAACGCGCAGCGTCCACACGGGCACGCGATGCCCCCACCACAATTGGCGGCTGATGCACCAATCCTGGATGTTGCCGAGCCAGTGGTCGTACACCTTGGCCCAGCGCTCGGGATAAAACTTCATGCCACCGTCCGCCACGATGGCGCGGGAGACGGCGGTGCTGGGATACTTGAGGAACCACTGTTCGCTCAACCGCGGTTCGATGGGGACATCGGCGCGTTCGCTGAACCCGACGTTGTTCTTGTAGGGCTCCTCCTTGTCGAGGGCGTTGAGTTCGCGGAGTTTCTCGGCGGCGACCTTGCGGGCTTTGAAGCGGTCGAGGCCGCGCAGGTCCGCGCCCGCGGCGTCGCTCATCGTGCCGTCGGCGTTGATCGCCTCGATGACCGGCAGTTGGTGGCGGAGGCCGATGGCGAAGTCGGTTTTGTCATGCGCCGGGGTCACTTTGAGCACGCCCGTGCCGAAGGCGAAATCGACCATTTCATCGCCGATGATCGGGATGAGTCGCTCGGCCCGCGACACGTCGGCGGGGAGGGCGCGCAGGACATGCTTGCCGATCAGGTGCGCATAGCGCGGATCCTGGGGATTCACCGCCACGGCGGTGTCCGCCGGAATGGTCTCCGGGCGGGTGGTCGCGATGGTGAGGAACGTGCCGGGGTCCTCGGCGATTTCGACTTTGAAATAGTAGAGGGAGCCTTGTTGCTCCTTCATCGTCACTTCTTCGTCCGAGAGGGCGGTGAGCGAGACCGGGCACCAATTGACCATGCGCTTGCCGCGGTAGATCATGCCCTTTTGGTAGAGGTCCACGAACACGCGCTGCACACAACGGGAGTATTCGGGGTCCATCGTGAAGCGTTCGCGGGTC
>CAIYZC010000030.1 GCA_903930565.1 uncultured Pedosphaera sp. | reverse complement strand
GCGGGCGCCGCATAAACGACCGGCGGCTCCGGGGCATAGGCCACGGGCGCGGGGGGGGCCACCGGGGCGGGCGCCACTTGCGGGGCCGCGTAAGCGGTGGGTTGCGCATAGGTGGGCGGCGCGTAATAAACGGGGGGCGGCGCGGCGTAAACTACCGGCGCCGGGGCGGCGTAAACCACCGGCGGGGCGTAGAACAGCGGCACCCCCACGCCCACGGAAACTCCTCGGCGACCGATCGAGACGCCAAACAGTTGCGCGTCGGCGGCACCAACGAAACCGACCAAGCCCAAAGCGGCCAAAAGCATCATCTTCTTCATAAAATTAAAATTTCATCCCGCCGGCGACTCCCGCCGCCGGCACCCTTGGTTGACGATCCACTAACCACCCTTTGGACGCCCGGCTCACCGGGATTGTTCAGCGACGGGCTGGAGCCGGCCGTCCGGCAGCAATCGGTGCCGCTTCCCCCGCCAAACGATATCATTACCCAGGAACGCAAACAACCAGAGAAATCCTTGGAGCAAATCCTTGACCGGGGCCAGCCAGATTTCGGAAAGGCGGGCGGCGCCCGGCCGCAGGCGGTTTTGCAAATCGTATGCCAACGCCATGCGGGCCGAGAGCATGGCCCCCACCGCCACCGCCACTCCCGGAGTCGGGCGGACCGCCAGCCACAGCAGCGCCCAGACGGTCAAATTCCCCAACCCACTCAGGGCATAGGGCACCGGCTTGGAGACCCGGATGGTCCGCGCCCAGCGGAGTTGGTGCCCCCACACGCCCGCCCAACCCATCGGCGGAGACCAACATTCCACCACCAGGGGGCAGAGCGCGATTTGCCAACCCGCCCTGGCGATCCGGTGGCCCAGTTGGAAATCGTCCGCCAAATGGTCCACAAAGCCTTCAAAGCCACCAATCTTGGTCAAGGCCTCCTGCCGCGTGACCATCACCGCGCCGAGGGCGAAGTCCAGGGGTTGCAAACTTTTGCCCTGCAGCACTTGGCTCCAAAAATCCGCGTTGATGGCCAACGCCTCCCAGCGCAGGGCCAGGGTGCCGGGGTTGGCCAGGCAATAGAAGGGGTTCACCAACCCGACTCGCGGATCCGCCAGCGGCGCCAGCGCCGCCCCCAGGAAACCCGCCGGCACCCGCACGTCGGCGTCGCTGATCACCAGCACGGGGTGGCGGGCCCGGCGGCGGAGTTGGATCAGGGTGGAAACCTTGGCGTTCGCCCCCAGGACCTCGGGGCACAAAACCAGTTCGGCATCGCGGCCGGGGTACGCCGCCAGGAGCGCCCGCACTCCCGCCACGGCCGGGTCCCCGGGGGATGCCACGCCGAAGAGGATTTGCACCGGGCCGGTGGAAGTTTGGTCCAGCCAACTCCGCAGGCAGCTTTCCGTCGCGGCCTCCCAGCCTTTCAGGGGTTTTAGCAAGGTGACCGCGGGCCATGGGTTGGCGGGCGGCGGCGGCGCTTGGTGCAAAGGAAACCGTCGCGCGCCCCACCACTGCCATACCGCCAGTGCCATTGCCAGCCAAGCCAGACCTGCCAAGATGAAAACCACGGCCGATTCCTATGCCGGACCCGCCCGCCCCGCAAGTCTATTTCCCGCGCACAGTCGGGTTTGACTTTGGCCCGCCCGCCGGGCAGGATGCGCCCGACCCAGGACGCCTCGCGGGGAACCGGGCCAGGTATGGATCTTTATCTTTTGCGCCACGCCATCGCCGAAGAACGCGGCAAGGCCACCGTCACCACCGACGCCGAGCGGCCCCTGACCACCGAGGGACGAAAAAAGCTCCGGGAAATCGCGGCCGGCATGGCGCGCGAAGGCTGTCTGCCCGCCGTCATTTTGGCCAGTCCCTATGTCCGCGCCCGCGACACCGCCTTGCTCGTCGCCGAAGTTCAGGGCGGCGGGGTGGAGGTGGTCCTCTCCGCCGCGCTCGCGCCCGGCGCCCCGCCGGAACGATTGCTCGCCGAGTTGAATCAAAAGCACGCCGCTGCCCGCGTCATTTTGCTCGTGGGCCATGAGCCGGATTTGGGAGAACTCGTCGCCTCCCTGATCACGGGCCGGGAATCCGCCGGCATCCGGATCAAAAAAGGCGGCCTCGCCAAGTTGCAGGTCGAGACCCCGGTCACTCCCGGCGGCGCCACTTTGGAGTGGCTCCTTACCCCCCGGCAACTGCGCGCGCGCGCCTGACCCGCGGCCCGGCCTCAGGGCGCGGCTTTTGCCTGCGCGGGCGGGTTGCCGCCGGCTTGGGTGAGCGCTTGGAGCACCACCCCGGGCGTGAGCAATCCGTCCGGCAGCACCGTCGCCGGTTGCGCGGCGTCCGCCGGGTAAACCAGCACCAACGGTACCCCCGCCCGGCCGAAACGCTGCAATTCCGTGGTGATATTGTCCGGAAATTTCGTGTAATCCCCCACCAACGCCACGACCCCCAGCGTGCGCAGTTTTTCCCGGACACTCGGCACGTCGATGCTCGAGTGCAGGTTCACCTGGCAGGTGAAGCACCAGTCCGCCGTGAAATCCACCAACACCGGATGCCCCGCCGCCCGGGCTTGCGCCACGGCCTCCGCGCTCCACGGCGTCCAAGCGATGCCCCCCGGCGCGGACTTGCCCGCCCGGGCCCCGGCGTTGTCCGTCAATGGTTCCCGCCAGTGCAGTCCCTTTTCCAAAGCCAGCCCGCCGCCGCCGACCAACACCATCAGCGCCATGAGCCGGGCCATCCCCTGATGACTTTCCCCCCGCTGCACAAACTCCCCGTACATCCACGCCGCCAGCGCCAGCAGCACCAGGAAAATGCCCAGCCACACCACCCGCGTGCCGTAATGCACCGGCGTGAGTTCCAACAGCCAAAAAGCCGTCATCAACATCGGAAACCCCAGCAGCACCTTGAACCGCACCATCCACAGCCCCGGTTTGGGCAGTAGTTTCAGCCACGCGGGGTTCCAGCTCAACACCACATACGGCGCGGCCAGTCCGACGCCCGCCGCCAGGAAGATCAGCAGAATGATGGCCGCCGATTGGCCGAAGGCGAACCCCAGCGCGATCCCCAGAAACGGCGCCGTGCAGGGCGTCGCCAGCACCGTGGCCAGCACGCCGTTGAAGAACGCCCCCGCCGCCCCATCCCGTGCCCCCAGGTCCCCCGCCGCGCCCATCAGCCGCCCGCTCAAATGCACCTCGAACACCCCGAACAAATTCAACGCCACGAGCGTGACCAGCGCCGTCAGCAGCACGATGAACATCGGGCTGCCGAATTGCATCCCCCAACCGGCTTGGTGCCCCGCCGCTTTCACGCCGATCACCATGCCCGCCAACGCCAGGAACGAAACCACGACCCCGGCCCCGTAAATCAAACCCAGCCGCCGCACCGCGCCCGGCTGCGCGTGCGCGTGGTTCACGAACCCCAAAATCTTCAGGGCGATCACCGGCAGCACGCACGGCATCAAGTTGAGGATCAAACCACCGAGAAAGGCATAGAGCAGCATGGCCGCCAGGGAGTTCGGGCCGGCCGCGGCCGGCCCTCCGGCGCCCGCCGGGGTGGGGGAGCGTCCCGGGGCTCCGGGGGGCGCGGACGCCGCGGTCCCGTCCGTGATCGGCAAGCGCACTTCCACGGCCCCCGCTTCCGCCCCCGCCTTCTGCACCAGCAACCCCGCCACGCTCGCCGGCCACTCCCCGGAAAACTTCGTGACCGTCACCCGCAGCCGGAACCGGCCCGCTTCCGCGGCCAAAACTTCCGTTTTCGGCTCCACCGTGTGCCCCTTGGCTTCGAACGGAAAGAAATCCACCGTTTTTGGATCGCCCGCGAAGGTTCCCTCCAATAGGAACGTCCGGGAGTCCTCCGCCTTGGCCTTCTCCCACGTCGCCCGGGCGGTCACGTTGGTGCCCGCCGCGGGTTGCCGGGCTTCCGCCGCCGCCCATTCGGGGCCGGTGCCGGCGGCGGTGGCCTCCGTCGCGCCGATGGTCAATTGCGCCCGCACGTCCTGCTTCCCGGGCACGCAGGACGTGTTGCACTCCAGCCACGACAGTTTGGCCGACAACTCCACGGTGCCGGTGGGGGCGTCGGCGGCGATGGTCAAAGGCACCAGCAGGGTGATGGTGCCGGAATAATCATAAACAATCTCCTGCCCTTCGGCCTGCTTTTCGGGCACCGGCCAACGAATCGGGCCGGCGGTGACGCCCTTGGGCAGGTGCCAATCCATTTCCGTTTGCATTCCGGTCGTGCCCGGGTTGCGCCAGTACGTGTGCCAGCCCGGCTCCATCGTCAATCGCACACCCGCCATCACCGTCGTGCCCGGCCGCGCGTGGTCCGCCGCCAGGAGCAGCGTGGCCGCCGTGTGCGCCGCTTGCAGGGGAAAAACCGCGCCGATCCACAGCAGAAAAAGGGAAAATCCCAAGGAGCTCCGTCTCATGCCCCCAACCCTGCCATAAAACTCCCCCGTCACCAAACTTTTTCCCGCGCCGACGGCCCTGCCGGGGGCTGGTATATTGGACGCACACCTTGACGGAACGTCCAAAGGGTGGTTAATTATTTCCGTCTCCGAAATTGACTCAAAACCCGATGGGTATGGGCCGGCCGCTCTCTTGCGCGCCGGGCCGGGGCGGTGCTTGAGCCTTCGCATCATTGGTAATGTTTTATTTCATGAGAAAAAACAGTTTCGTAACCCGGGTCCTCGCGACCTTGGTTGGTTGTTTGGCCCTCGTCGCGGGTTCCGCGCGCGCCAATGTCACCGCTTCCGTGCAACCCGCCGGCCAAGTGGTGCTGGTGGGGGCCAACGTCACCCTCACCGGGTTGGTCGCGGCCACCGCCGGGGAAACCGTCACGGGATATTCCTGGCGTTTTTCCACCAACACCAACGGGCCGTTCGCCGCGCTCCCCGGCGCCACCAGCTCGGTATTGAACTTTCCTTCCATCCAGGCCACCAACTCCGGCTATTACATTTTGGCGCTGACCTATAATTCCGGCACCAACCTCGGCGTCCCCTTGGTCAGCGCCGTGGCTGTCGTGACGGTGCACGACCAGGCCCGCATTGTCAGCCAACCGCAAAGCCTGAGCCGCATCGCCGGCATGACGGCCAATTTCAACGTCGGCGCCTTGGGCTTGTCCCCCCTGGCTTATCAATGGCAGCTCAACGGCACCAACCTCACCGATGACGGGCGCATCAGCGGCTCCCAAACCGCCGCGCTCTCCATTCCCAACCTCGTGGGGGCGGATGCCGGCAATTACACGGTCATTG
>CAIYZC010000029.1 GCA_903930565.1 uncultured Pedosphaera sp. | reverse complement strand
TGGGAATTTGCGGCACCCCGCGGTCATCCACTTCGCGCTTTTGCGCGGGGGTGAGCAAGCGGACGCCGTCCAGTTCCCGCCAGACGGCCGGCCAACTGTGGCCATCCGTCGATCCGATGGCCAATTCGGGGTGGTGGGCGGTGGTTAGAGTCTGTAGCCACGGCAGCGGAATTTGGTCCGGCAGAAGCAGGCTGGCGAACTCCAAGGCGGTTCGCGCCGCCGGGCTGAGGCGTTCCAGGGACCATCCGATCAGTGTTCCAATGCGGTTCTGGCGGCGGCGCTCCGCTTCGTCAAGTGCGTCGCTGTGGCGCAACGTGGCGCTGACGGCGGAATCCGCCGCCAAGGAGTCCACCCAGAGCAGTCCCTCGCGGTCGAGTTTCTCCCGAAATTCCGCGATGCGGTAGCCCTGTTTCGCGCGGTCCCCCAAATAGGCCGCGGCCAAATCGACCGCCAGGGTGTAGCCGCCGAGGGCACCGGCGATTTTCCCGGCGGCCGCCTCGTCCGCGGCGTCGGCGAAGCGGTGGCCGGGCTGGAAATCGCGCAGCAACTCGACCGCGTCGGACGTTGGCAGCGGTTGAATCTCCAACGCGCTTTGCCAGCGGCTCCCGGCGCCAAAACGCTCCGGGTCCAAGCGGGTGGTGACGATGACTTCGAGCCATTCCTCGGCCGGCAGTTGCGCGGCCTCCGTCGCCGACAGCAGCCCGGGCTGGTCCAAATTGTCCAAGACGAGCAGCGCCCGGGGTTTTTCAATTGCCGGCAGGTCGGCGGCCCGCGAGTGGCGCCCCGCGTGCCGCTTCAGTTCCTCCTGCAGGACGGCCACGCGCTTTTGCGTGGCCGCCCGCAGGTAGTCCAGGATGGCCGCGGCGGCGAGGGGAAAACTCCCGCGTTGGGCTTCGGTGAGCCGGAGCGGCAAATCCAACTCCCCGCCCAGGCGGAGGAAGCGCGCATCGTCCGCCAGCTTCAGCAGGGCCGCGCCGAGCGTGGTCACGCCCTCGCAGGCGATCTCCCAGGTGCCGCCCGCCGCATAGAACTCCGCGTAGGCGTGGCAGTATTGGCGGGCCAGCGCGGTTTTGCCGAGACCACCCGGGCTGTGCGCGGCGGCGATCATGCCGCGTCCGCCCATGCCGCGACCGCCGCTCTCCGGGCCGCCGGTCATCATGAGGTAATGCAGTTGGCTCAGCTCGGTGTGGCGGCCGACGAAGTGCTCATTGCTGCGCGCGATGTTGCCGGGGGCCAGGTCCGAAAGGGCGATGCGGTCAAGCCGGCGGGCAATATGCCGGTCCAAGGCGGTCAGGCGCTCGGCCAGGGTGCGTCGGTCGGCGGCCGGGGCCCGGCCCTTGGCTTTGACGGTGGCGGAGCGTTCGGCGGCGTCGAGTTCGCGCAGCACCTGCGGGCCGTCCTTGAACCAGGGATGCAGTTCGAGCGGCGCGGTCCAATTGCGGCGCTTCAGGTCCGCCAGCCAGGCGGCCAAATCCTGGTCCTGCCGGGCGGTCAACTCGGCGGGGGTGACGAAAAAAATGGGCGTGACCCCGTCATCCCCGCGCGCGACGGAATGCTCCCGGCGGAGGTATTCGTTCCATTCCCAAAGGCAATTCGGGCTGGCGAGGTAGTTCGGGGAAAGAAACGCCAGGAAGAGCCGGGCGTCGCGCAACCCCTCCCCGAGGCGCCGGCGCCAATCCTGCCCCTCCACGATGGCCTCCTTGTCAAAAAACACCCGCAGTTCACGGCCCGAATATTCCTGGTGCCGCGCCTTGATTTCGCGCTCGAAAGCCGTCACCCAACCCTCCCCCGCATCATTGACGGGGCTTGCGTTGTCCACGCGCGCGTAGCTCAGGAAGATTTCGTAGCGTAGGTGTTGCGTCTCCATGGCGGGTCATTCAGCGGAGGTGGCCGGTCGGCGCGGCGCGCGGCCGCGGCCGGGCCGTGTCCAATCCCAGCCGCGGCGACCACCGACGCCTCCGCCTGGATTGCCTGGGACCCGGTTTGATTTTTGGTCTGTTCACGGCTGCCGGACGGTGTGCCACATTTTCGCCCGGCCGGCCAGCACGGAATTGCCGGGGGGCGGCCGAACCGCCCCGCTTCACAAAGCCAACCCACCCGGCCGGACCACCGCCATGGACTTGGGAGCATTTAGCTGGGCCGAGGTCGCGCCCGGGACGGGAGGGAGCTGGCTGAAGCCTGCGCGGGTTCGACGTCACCAAGGGGCACCGTCCGCGCGCCAGCGTCTTGGAGTGCGGTGAAAGCAACGCGCGGCACCGCTTTTGAACTCCTCCCACCACTGGAAACCCTGCGAAATGGCCCTCTCCTTTGCTCAATCCATGCGCCTGGAGCCTTTGCTGAGTGTATAGGGTTGGTCGGGTTGCGGCGGTTCCGGGCACCCCCGGAGGGGGGCTGGAGGTTAGCCGGTGATAACATCACCGGTTTCCACCCCCATTTATTTCGCCGCCCCGGAGGGTGCGGGGGAAATCTTGTTGGCGTGGTGCGTTTCGACTTGGGGTGGGGGGTAGCGGAACATAATTGGTCTCACCCCGCCATCTGGTACGGCGATGCCCCCGCCGCCTCATTTACCCCAAAACTTCCACCAGCCTTTCTTTGTCTGTGCCGGATTTCCTTTTCCCTGCAACTCCGCCCGAAATTTTGCCGCCTCCGCCGCCAAACCGGAGGTCTTCATCTGCTGGAGCAATTCCTCGATGGCGGCGACGCCGGGCGGATGGTTGGGCAGGAGGGTTTCCAAATGGCAGCGGACGAGTTTTGGCAGGACTTCGGCGGGCGGAGCGCCTTGGTGCCGCAGTTTTTCGAACTGCGTTTTGGCGGCCTCCCAATACTGCTTTTGAAAACTGTGGTCCGCGGATTCTCGCAACTCGTCAAGATTCAGCCGACGCGGAGCGGGCGGAGGTGGCTGGGAGGTGGGTGATGGCGACGGCGTTGGGTTGGCAGGCGATGATGGGCTGCCAAATCTCGCGGCAAGCTGGCTCAAGACTTGCCGCATCTGCGCGTCCAGCGAGTACCCGCGCTGGTGGAGTTCCGCGAGCATACGATGGCATTCGGAGAGATGTGCCGTCGCCAATTCTTCGCGGCCGAGTTTTTGATAATATAGGCCAAGCTTGCAATGGGATACGATCACATCCCGTGCGCATCGCAAAGACTCCGGGTTGTCGCGCCGGAGCCGCTCGCTGATTTCCAAGGCGCGTTGGTAGTGGGCGAGCGCTTGGTCCACGTCGCCGGGCAGGCCCCGGGTGGCCAGCAAATCCGCCAGCTGGTTGAGGCTCACGGAGACGTCGCGGGCGGCGGTCTCGCTCTGCGGCTCCAAGTTCAGCAATAACTCTTTTTGGAAGAGAACCCGAGTAGTGAGTTCGAGTGCGCGCACCAGCGAGCCGTGAACGCCTTCAAAGTCCGCCGCAACTTGGGCGCTGCGCAGAAGGTTGGCGGTGGGGGCGAAGCTCACCGCTTTTTGCTCCGGCGGGGCAATGAGGTAGGCCAACTGGTCGCGGAGCCAAGGGTGCTGGGCGCGCAGCCATTGGTCCTGCCCTTGGCCGACGCGCTGTTCAAACTGGGTTGTCAATTGATCGAGAAATTGGTCCAGTTGCCCGCACCTCTCCGCGGCGCGGGGATTGGCGGCGTGAACGTGCTGTGCGACCAAGCGGTGCAGGCGGACCAGGATGGGAATTTGCGGCACCCCGCGGTCATC
>CAIYZC010000028.1 GCA_903930565.1 uncultured Pedosphaera sp. | reverse complement strand
CGATCTATTTTTCGAGGCTTGGTGGGAGGTTGGGCTTTGGATGCTGTTGATCGGCATCGGCGTTTTACCGTTCGCCCAGGTTTGGGCGCATCGGAAGTGGGCGCTGGCCAAGGAGCGGGAGTTCGGGGGAGGCACGGTGGGTGTCCCGAAAAGTGGAGAGGACCGGGAGCCGGTCGTGCCGGACCGCACTTTGGGTTGAGCGCGAACTTCAGCGGCGAAACAGGCGCAGGAGCAGGGAGAGCACGACACTGACCAGCAGGCAGGTGACCAAGGGGAAATGGAAGGAGAAATTGCCGCGGGTGTAATGCAGATCCCCGGGCAGACGGCCGAACCAGGCGCGGCCTAAGCCGCTCCAAACGAGGAGGCCGCCGACGGTGAGCAGCAGGCCGACCGCCACCATGATTTTGCCCAAATCGTTCATGTTTCGTGGGGGGCGCCGGCGGGACGCCCCGGCGCCAAACTAGTCGACGGCGGCGAGCTTTTCAAATCCCTCCTCGATGAAGGTGGTGTTTTGGATGCGGGCCAATTGTTGGTAGACGCCGGGGTGGGAAACCAACTCCTCATGGGTGCCGCGCTCCACCACCCGGCCCTGGCGGAGCACGAGGATTTGGTGGGCGTGGCGGATGGTGCTGAGGCGGTGGGCGATGACGAAGCTGGTGCGGTTTTGCAGGAGGCGGTCGAGGGCTTCCTGGATGAGGCGCTCGGTGCCGGTGTCCACGCTGGCGGTGGCCTCGTCGAGGATAAGGATGGGGGCGTTTTTGAGGAGGGCGCGGGCGATGCTCACGCGCTGTTTCTCCCCGACGCTGAGTTTCACCCCGCGCTCACCCACCCGGGATTCATAGCCCTGGGGCAGGCGCAGGATGAATTCGTGGCAATTGGCGGCCCGGGCGGCGGCGTACATGGCCGCTTCGTTGGCGGCCAAGCCGCCGTAGAGGATGTTCTCGCGAATGGTGCCATTGAAGAGGAACGCTTCCTGGCTGACCACGCTGACATGGTCCCGTAGCGAGGCGAGGGTGAGTTCGCGCACGTCCTGGCCATCGATGGTGATGCGGCCGGCGGTGGCCTCGTAAAAGGCGGGCAGGAGATTCACCAGCGTGGATTTGCCCGCGCCGGTGGGACCGACGAGGGCGATCATTTGGCCGGGACGGGCGTGCAGGGAAACCTCGCGGAGGACCGGTTTGTCCGGCGCGTAATCGAACGAGACATTTTCATAAACGATTTCGCCGCGGACGGGCTCGACCAAGGGGCGGCGGTCGGTCTCGCCGGGACGTTCGAGGGGGCTGTCCAGGATGTCAAACACGCGTTCACCGGCGGCGCGGGCGGCCTGGAGGAGTTGGTTCAAGGCGTGCAACTGGCGGATGGGGTCGTAGAACAGGCCGACGTAAAACAGGAAGCCCACCAACTGGCCGGCGGTGAGGCGGCCGGCGAGGACTTCGCCGCCGCCGACCCAGAGCACCAAGCCCAAGCCGAGCGAGGCGGCGAAATTCATGGCCGGAGAATAGATCGCCCAAATGCGCATGATGCCGAGGGTGCCGGTGCGCAATTCGTTGGCGCGGGCGGCGAACCGGGCGTCCTCGTGGGCTTCGCGGCCGAAGGATTTGATTTGGCGGACGCCTTGGAGGTTGTCGAGGAGGAGGGCGTTCATCGCACTGGCGGCTTCGCGCTGGCCGCGGTAACGGCGGTGGGCGGTGAGGGTGTACCACAAAGCGCCCGCGGCGAGGAAGGGCAGGGGAATGAGGGTGACCCAGCCGAGCAGAACGCTTTGGCGGAAGAGGATCACCGGCACGATGATCAACGCCAGCACCGCCAGGGTGCCCTGCTCAATGCCATCGATGAGGATGCGCTCCACGGAATTCACGTCCTCAATCACCCGGGTCATCAAATCCCCCGAAGCCCGTTGGTCGAAATAGCTGACGGGGAGGCGTTGCAGGCGGGAATAAACGTCCCGGCGCATGTCGAAAATGACGTTTTGTTCGAGGGCGTTGTTGACGCGAATGCGGAGGCCATTGAAAAAGTCCCGGAGGAGAAAGGAAGCCATCAACGCGAGCGCCAGCCACGTGAATTCCCGGGCGGGCCGGTGACCGCTGATGCCATCAATCACCGCGCGAATCAGGTGGGGGTAAACGAGGGAGAAGGCCAGGGAAAGCAGGGCGCAGAGGAGCGTGCCCACGGCCATGCCGGGGTACGGGCGGAGGTAAACGGAGACGCGGCGGAGGACTTCGGTGGTGGAGCGCTTGCCGGCGGCCAGGGAAGGGTCCCGGGTGGGGGACGGCGGTGCGGTCGCGGCGGGCGCGGGCGTCGGGGTGGTTGGGCGGGGCGTTGGTTTCACAGTATCCGTTTGCGGGCCGGTTCGGCCGGGCGCAAGGTAGCCCAGAGGGGGCGGGGACGCCATGGCGGATTTTTCACGGCGGTGTGGTCCGGAAGCCGGGGGAATCGGGAAAGCAAAAACCCGCCGGGAAACGGCGGGCTATGCGGGGGGAAAGGCTGAACTAGGCGGGAGTCTAAGGGGCGCGGACGGTGTCGAGTTTGTTGGTCGGAGACGCCTTTTTATAGACGACCAACCAAGCGGTGTCGTGCTCGGCGGGACCGGCCAGCACAACGGTCCAATCGGTCTTGAGTTTTTCCTTGCGGGTGCCGATGGGTTTGTTGTCACCCAAAAGCTTGGCTTCGACGAGGTCGCCACCGAGGTTCTTGAACTCCACCTTGCAGTGCTCGCTCATGACCACGACGCGGGTTTCGCCATTGGTCAAGCTGGTGACAGCGTGTTTGATCTCAAAGTAATTGGTCCACCGCAGGGGGGAGCTGCGCAAGAGCGGGAGCATCTCGGGGCTGACCGGGCGGTGGGTCGGGTCGGAGGATTGCCGATCATTAGTGCCCCAAACCAAGGTGGATTGAATCAGCAAAGGCTCCGGACCCGCCGCAAGCAGCGGTGGCGTGATGGCGAGCAACAGAAAGGCCCAAGCCCACCAGCGGGAGGGCGGCACAAGGGAAAGTTGCTTCATTTCGCGTCCGGGGTGCCGTCAGGGGCCGCAACGGATTCCACGGCCATGGCCGGAAGGATTTCCGCATCCGGAGCGGCTTCGGTGGCGCGGCTCCGGTCGCTGAACCACACCACGGTCATTTTGTTGGCTTGATCGTGGTAGGTGCAGGCGCCGATATCTTCGTTGGCCAGTTCCATTTCGGCCACAGGATCGGTGCCGGTGAGCGAATGCAGGGTGACCACGCCGCAAACCACAGTGACGGTGGCAAAGCCGGTGAGGGGAATGAGCTGGCGGCGGAGGCGGGCCAGCCAGGAAAGGCCGGGAGCGGGGCGGTCGATGGCCGCGGCTTCGCGGGCGATCTGGCGCTCGATTTTGGACCAGAAGAACTCACGGGATTCGGGCAGGGTCACGCCCGCCTCGTGGCCGGAAAGGGCCGCCGTGGTGTTCCGCAGCTCGGCCAGCAAGGCGCGGCCGTCAGCGGTGGCGGCCAAGCCGGCCTGCACTTCGGCGGCCTCGCGCGCCGGCAATTCGCCGTCGAGCCAAGCCTGCAACTTCAGTTGATCGTCGTGCTTCATGTTACTCTTCATTTCGCAAACCTGCCAAAAGAACCGCCATTTTCCGCCGGGCGTAGAACAATCGGGACATTACGGTGCCGATCGAGCAGCCCATGGTCTTGGCGATCTCTTTATATTCCATCTCTTCAAACTCATGCAAGATCAAGACGGTGCGATGCTCATGCGAGAGCAGCGCCAGCGCGCCGTCAATGCGCTTCCGCAATTCGATCCGCTCCAACCGCTCGGTTGGATTGGCGGCGACCACCGGCATTTGCCGCTCGACCCCGCCCGCTTCTTCGCTCAGTTCTTCAATCGATTCCGTTCGTTGCCGCTTGCGGCGGCGCAATTGGTCCAAGCACAGGTTGATGACGATCCGGGTCATCCAAGTCCCGAAACTCGACTCGCCCTGAAACTGCACCAAACGCTGCCAGCCTTTGACCCAAGCTTCCTGGGCCACGTCCACGGCTTCTTCTTCGTTCCGCATCATGCTGAACGCGCGGGCGTAGATCTTGTCCCGATGCCGCGCCACCAATTCCTCAAAGGCCGCCAGGTCGTTACGCCGGGCGGCGGCCACCAGTTCCTCGTCACTGGCGGAAGAATGGTTCAGCACTTTCTTCATGGGGTTCGACGGGAATCCATACCCGCCTATTCAAAACCGCTTAGAGCTTTCCCTTGGTGCTCGGCAATTGGTCCAAAATGCGCGGATCCCGCTGGCAGGCGAAGTCCACGGCCTTGGCAAACGCCTTGAAGAGGACCTCGGCGATGTGGTGGGGTTCATCGCCGTACAGCAATTCCAAATGCAAATTGCACCGGGCTTCGTTGGCGAACCCCTGGAAAAACTCCCGGGCCAGGCCGAAGCGGAAGGCGCTGGAGAGGTCCTGGGTGCGCTCGGCGACGTCCAGCCGGCGGTAGGCGGCGTCATTGAGCCCGCGCCAAACCAAATAAGACCGGCCGCTGAAGTCGATCACGCACCGGGCGAGGCATTCGTCCATGGGGACATGGGCTTCGCCGGTGAACGGATTCCGGGGGTCGAAACCGGTCCCGTAGCGGCGCAAGCCCTTTTTGTCGCCCAACGCCTCCCGGAAGGCCTGGCCGAGCGCGATCCCGCAATCCTCCACCGTGTGGTGGGCGTCCACTTCAATGTCCCCGTCGCATTTTAGCTGCAAATCCATGACGGCGTGCTTCGCGAACAGGGTGAGCATGTGGTCGAAGAAGGGTACGCCCGTGCGAATTTTCGATTTGCCGGTGCCATCCAGATTGAGTTTGAGCGCGATCCGGGTTTCTTTCGTATCCCGGCGGATCGCTGCGCGACGCGATTGCATCCCGCATGTATAATCGAGTTGGCGGCGGAAAACCAAGGTCAATTCACGACCCGCCACCGGGGCGGCAGGCCCACCACCGCTTCCAGGCAGCCTGCCAGTCCCGCAGGCGAAGGCTGCGGTGCCGGGCGAGGTGGCGGCGCAAGGCCAGGGGATGGGTGCCGGCGGGGTTCACCCCGGCGACCGTGGTGCAGGCGGTCGCGTAACCCGCTTCGCCCACCCAGTCGCGGACGGCTTCGTTCCAATCCCCGTAGGGATAGCAAAAGTGCCGGACCGGGACGCCGAATTCATCCTCCAAACGGTGGCGGCTGCCGGCGATTTCCTCGCGGGCTTGGGCGGGGGGGATTTGAGTGAGCCGCGGATGGGTCAGGGTGTGGGCCCCAATTTCGTGCCCGGCGGCCAGCCAATCGCGGACTTGGGCGGCATCCATCAGTTGCTCCCGGCATTCCCCGTCACGCTCTTCCCAATCGTTGGTGGCCCCCAACCGGCCGGCGACCAGGTACTCGATGGCGCGGAAGCCGTGGCGCGCGAGGGGTTCGAGGCCATGGCGGAGGACGTTGGCGAAGCCGTCGTCGAAGGTGAGGGCGAGGCGGCGCCCGGGGTTGCCGGCCACGCTCGGCGGGGCGGCGAGCGGCGGCGTGACGAACCCGGCGGCGCGCAATTCGGCCAATTGCCGGGCAAACACACCGCACCCCACATAGAGCCCCTTGAGTCGCACGCCCCGCGGACGCGGGCCAAGCTTGTGGTACATGAGCATGGGGACGCCGGTCGCGAACAAAGCGGCGAAGGGCGGGAGGCGGGTGTAATACGAAGGCGGCGTCTCGGCCATGCGGCCGACAATCTACCGCGCCGGCCAAGGGCGGCAAACCGAAAATCCCCCGGGGAAGACGAGTTCGGGGGGGATTTGCGGCTTGCGGGCGGGGCGGCGGGGGGTAAAGTGGGGGCTGTGGCTTGGATGACTGATCGCCAGACGTTTTTGATCGCCGTGATTCTTTACGGCGTCAGCACGCTTTATTCGATCTTCCTCTGGCGGCGGGGCTTCCGGAAGGACAACCGGGCGAACTACCTGCTGTTGGCCTTGGCGTGCGGGTTTCATACCTGGGCAATGCTGAAACGCGGTTTTTCCTTCCAACGTTGCCCGGTTAATAATTTGTACGAGGCCACTTTGTTCATCGAGTGGACGATTGTGGCCACGTATTTGCTGGTCGGGAGTTGGGCCCGATTGCGATTTTTAGGGGCCTTCGCATCCCCGGTGTTGCTGTTGATGGGGGTGTTTGCCTTGATGCCGGCGCTGGACCGGCCGCACGGACCGGCACCGGAGTTCAGCCACGGGTGGGCGAGCTTGCACGCGGCGTTGGTGCTGCTGGCCTTTGGGTCCTTTGGTTTGGGCGCGGTGGCGGCGTTGATGTACCTCACGCAGGAGCATAATTTGAAGTTCAACAAGTTGCGGGCGATCTTGTCCTTGTTGCCGCCGATCCAACGGTTGGAGCGGGTGACGAGCGGATTGGTGCTGGGCGGGTTCACGCTGTTGACGGCGGGTTTGTCGCTGCACCCCCTGATTATTCAGGAGCGCGGGGGGAAGGGCTTGTTGTCGGATCCCATTTTGCCGTGGTCGGGATTAGTTTGGTTGCTCTATTTGGGGCTGCTGGTGATGCGGTGGAGGGGGCAGGGGGGAAGGCGGTTCGCCTGGGGGGCGGCGGGGACGTTCGCCTTCATTTTATTGACCTTTTGGGGCGCGATGTTGTTGTCGCCGACCCACCACTCGTAATGGCCATCGTTGTCATCGGCCTGAGCCACCGTTCGGCGCCCGTCACTGTGCGGGAGCGTTTTGCTTTCGCGGAAGCACGGATTCCGGTGGCTTTGGCGGAATTGAAGGCCGCGGGATTGGTGAGCGAGGGCGTGATCCTCTCGACGTGCAACCGGGTGGAGCTGTATGTGGCGACGGATCTGGAGCCGCGGACGGCAGGCTCCGCTTTGCGTGATTATTTGGTGCGGTGCCACGATTACCGCGAGCCGTTGACGAACGAATTTTACACGTTCCACGAGCCCCACAGCTTGGAGCACCTGTTCAAGGTGGCCAGCGGCCTGGACTCGATGGTGTTGGGGGAGACGGAAATCCTGGGGCAGTTGAAAAAGGCGTACGATTTGGCCTTGCAGCACCGGCACTCGGGGCAGCGGTTGAACAAGGCGTTTCAACGGGCGTTCAACGTGGCCAAGTTCATTCGGACGGAAACGAACATTCAGCGCGGAAGCGTGTCCGTGGGCTCCGTGGCGGTGGAACTGGCGGAGAAGATTTTCACCAAACTGGCGGGCCACCAAGTCATGGTGATCGGGGCGGGGGACACGAGCGAGAAGACGGCGCGGGCTTTGTTGAGCCGCGGGGCGCAAGGGATCATTGTTTCCAACCGGTCCCATGACCGCGCGGTGGCGCTCGCGACGGAGTTGGGGGGGCGGGCGGTGCCGTTTGACGATTGGGGCAAGGAGTTTGCCAATATCGACATCGTGATCAGCAGCACCTCGGCGCCGCATTATATCCTGGACCGGCCCAAGCTGGAGGTGCTGATGCGGCAGCGCAAACAGCGGCCGTTGTTGTTGGTGGACACCGCGGTGCCCCGCGACATCGACCCCGAGGTGAACTTTTTGGAGAACGTGTACCTGTATAATATTGACGATTTACAGGCGATCGCGAACGATTATTTGGACCAACGGCGCAAGGAATTAACCCATTGCGAAGCCATTATCCGGGACCGCGCGCAGCAGCTGCTGCGGCCCGGGCCGACGGGACCGCCGGCGGCCGGACCCCAACCCGCTTTCGAGCATGAATAACCCCACTGAATCCCTGCGCCTGGCCACGCGGGGCAGCGCCTTGGCGCTGGCGCAGGCCAACCGCGTGCTGGCCGAGTGCCGCGCGGCGTTTCCCGAACTAACCTTTGAACTCCGCATCATCCGGACGACCGGCGACAAGCTGCAGACGGCCGCGATGGGGCAGGAAGGGGACAGCCTGCCCAAGGGCTTGTTCACCAAGGAACTGGAAGTGGCGCTGCTGGGCGGCGAAGCGGATTTGGCCGTCCACAGCCTGAAGGATCTGCCCACGGAACTGCCCGAGGGGCTGCGGCTCGGCGCGGTGGGCGAGCGGGCGGATGTGCGGGACGTGCTGGTGTACCGGGCCGGGGCGGCGACGGCGGGCGGCGGGCGCGGCTATGCGGCGGAGTTGGGGCTGGCGGGGTTGCCCGCGGGCGCCACCGTGGCCACCAGCAGCACGCGCCGGCGGGCGCAGATTTTGGACCGGCGGCCGGATTTGAACGTGGTGGAAATCCGCGGCAACGTTGGGACGCGGCTGCAAAAGCTGGCGGACCAACCCGGGTTGGACGCCACGATTTTGGCGGCGGCGGGTTTGGGGCGCCTGCAATTCCGGCGGGACGAGGGGGGACGATTGAGCGGCGAAGGGGTGCCGGAGGGGTTGTTGGCCACGCTGTTGGAACTGGATGTGATGCTGCCCTGCGTGGGGCAGGGGGCGGTGGGGCTGGAAATCCGGGCGGGCGATGCGCGGGCGGAAATGGTCTGCGCCCGGTTGAACCACCGGGAGACCTTTCAAGCCGTGGCGGCGGAGCGGGCATTCCTCGCGGCGCTCGGCGGGGGCTGCCAAAGCCCGGTGGCGGCCTACGGGCGGTTGAGCGGCGGGGATCTGCTCCTGCAAGGGGTGTCCTATCGCGACGCCTTGGTCCGCCGCGGTCAGGTGTTGGGCGGGCCGGCGAAAGCGGCGGAATTGGGACGGGAATTGGCCGCGCGCTTGTCGCCCGGCCTGACCATTTAAGAACACGACTATGGCAAAGGCAAAAGCCCCGGCCCGGGGGATGGTTTACTTGGTGGGCGCGGGACCCGGGGATGTGGGCTTGCTCACCCTGCGCGGCGCCGAAGTGCTCGGGCAGGCGCAGGTGGTGGTTTACGACGCCCTGATCAATCCGGAGCTGCTGCGCCTGGTGCCGGCCGGCGCCGAGATTGTCTTTGGCGGCAAACGGTCCAGCGACCACGCGATGCCGCAGGACGAACTCAACCGGTTGTTGGTGCAACATGCCGAAGCGGGCAAGACCGTGGTGCGCCTCAAGGGGGGCGATCCCTATATTTTTGGCCGGGGCGGGGAAGAAGCTCAGGAATTGGCCGACGCCGGCGTGCCGTTTGAGGTGGTTCCGGGAGTCTCCGCCATTTCGGCGGTGCCGAATTACGCCGGAATTCCCATCACCCACCGCGATCATTGCTCGAGCTTCACCGTGATCACCGGCCACGAGAATCCCGAAAAGGGCGGGGACAGCGTGGATTGGGCGAGCGTGGCGGCGACCCAAGGCACCACGATTGTGTTGATGGGGGTGAAACGAATCCGGGAGATTGCGGCGGAATTGGTGCGGCATGGAAGGTCGGCCAAAACGCCGGTCGCCTTGGTGCATTGGGGGACGACGAGCCGCCAAAAGACCCTCACCGGGACGCTGGCCAACATCGCCGACCGCGTGGTGGAAACCGGTTTCACCGCACCGGCGGTCATCGTCATCGGCGAGGTGGTCAACCTGCGCGCCCCGTTGAACTGGTTTGAATCCCGTCCGCTGTTTGGCAAGCGCGTGGTGGTGACGCGGACGCGGGAGCAAGCGGGGCAACTGGCCAGGCGTCTGGCGGCCCTCAGCGCGGACGTGCTGGAAATCCCCACGATCAAGATTTTGCCCACGGACCGCCCGACGGACGTGGCGGACGTGCTGTTGGAATTGAACTCGTACGACTGGTTGATCTTCACGAGTCCGAACGGGGTGACGATGTTTTTTGAGTACTTCTTCAAGGCGTTCGAGGATTTGCGGGATATCGGCGGCGTGAAGATTGCGGCGGTGGGGCCGGCCACGGCGGCGAAACTCCGGGAGTTGCATCTGAAAGTGGATTTAATGCCGGAGGAGTATGTGGCTCCGAAGATCGCCGGCGCGCTGGCGAAATACGAGTCGATTGACAACTTGAAGTTGCTGTTGCTGCGCGCCGAAGTGGCCAATCGGGAACTGCCCGAGGCGTTGGAAGCGCTGGGTGGCATCGTGGACGATATCGCCTGCTACCGGACCGTGCCCGAAACCGAGGACCCCCATGGCGTGGCCGCCCGGATGTTGGAATCCGGGGCGGATTGGATCACTTTCACCAGCAGTTCCACGGTGGAAAACTTCCACGCCCGCTTCCCCTTGCCGGCGCTGCGGGAGAAATTCCCCGGCCTCAAACTGGCCTCCATCGGCCCGGAAACCTCCAAGACCATCGCGGCCCTCGGCCTGCAACCGGACGTGGAAGCGAAGCCGCACACGATTGACGGATTGGTGGCCGCCATGATCAAGGCGGAAACCGGCCGGCCGGCGCGTAAAAAAGCGTGAGGGCGGGAGGGCGACTCCGGTCGTCCTGAGGCGTCGGCGAGGGCTGGATAAATTACCGCCTTCCCGGCATCGCCGTCATCGTCGTACGATCGTAACTTGCCAAAAAGGGGCCGGACTGTTCTCTTCTTCTCCGTTCGTGCCGGCGCCGGTTTCCACCGGCAGGATCCGGGTGGGAGCGTGCGGTAAATCCACCCCTCAGCTCGACTGATCCATCTCGTCCAGAGGGACTTGGGTGAAAGCTGGGGTGGCGTTGTGATCCGGCCACGCCGTTTAGTGCGGCGGCGCACCAATTCGTCATGGTCCGGTCGCAACCGGCGGCCCAGGCCCCATTTGTCCGGCTCCCAAGGTCCTGGATCGGACACTTTATTTTACCGGTAAAACAAGTTTTGGATCATTTTGTTTGACAACCTTTTAGTTGTGTGCATTATCCGTGGAACTGCGACGCACGGCCATGGGGGAGAAGGACTTGGCCAAGTTCCGTAGCCTTGCGAGTCTGATCAGTTGACTGAACGACCAACTAATATGAATCCGCGTTTATTTCGAGCCCTGTGCACTCGTCTGGTTTTCTGCTGGATTATGCTGGCCGGGGGACCGCTGTTGTTTGGTCAAGGCACCGCGTTTAATTACCAGGTCTACTTCGAAGACGCGGGCCAGCCCGCCAACGGGGTCTATGACCTGAAGTTCACTTTGTACAATGCGCTGACCAACGGCGCCATCACGGCGGGACCGTTGACGAACCGCGGGGTGGTGGCGGTGGGGGGCTACACGACGGTGACGTTGGACTTCGGAGCCGGGGTTTTTTCGGGCGGGCCGCTTTGGTTGGAATTAGCCGAACGAACCAACGGCGTTGCGCTGTTCATCACCCTCCAGCCGCGCAGCCAGCTGCTGCCGACCCCTTACGCCATCTTTGCGGGCAGCGCGAGCAATCTGCTGGGGACGATCTCGGCGGGCCAACTTTCGGGCGGAGTGCTGCCGTCCGCGGTTTTGCCGGTCGGTTTGGCGGCGTTGGCCACGAACAATGGCGTGTCCCTGACGAACCTCAAGGCCGCCGCCATCAGCGGGACGGTGGGCTACGCCAGTTTGCCCAGTGCTTTGATCACACTCGGGGCGAATTCCAACGGCGGTATTTTGTCGAATTTGAATGCGGCGCAATTAACCGGAGTGGTGCCGGTGGCGGCGCTGCCGGCGGCGCTGGCGGCGTTGAACGCTGGAAATGCGACCGGGTTGACCAATCTGCCGACCGCGCCACTGTCCGCCGCCCTGCAAGTGTTGGCGACCAACAACGGGGTGAATTTGACCAACCTCAACGCCGCCCAACTGAACGGCGTGCTGCCAGTGGCGGCTTTGCCGGCGACCTTGGTGTCCTTGAACAATGGCAACGGCGTGGGGCTGACCAATGTGCCAACCGGCGCGCTGCCCGCGGCGGTGCAGGCGTTGGCCGCCGGGAATGGTGGGGCCTTGAGTAACTTAAATGCGGCCCAACTGGCGGGCGTGGTGCCGACGACGGCCCTGCCTTCCGCCTTGGGCACATTGAACAGCGGGGATGGGAGCGGGTTGACCAACTTGAAGGCCGCCAGCCTGCCCGTGGCGCTGCAAGCGTTGGCGACGAACAACGGGGTGAATTTGACCAATCTCAGTGCGACGCAGTTGAGCGGCGTGGTGCCGGTGGCGGCCCTGCCCGCCGGTCTGGCGGCTTTAAGTGGGGGCAACGGGGTGGGGTTGACCAATGTGCCAACCGGTGCGCTGCCCGCGGCGGTTCAAGCGTTGGCGGCCGGGAACGGGGGCGCCTTGGGCAATTTGAACTCGGCCCAACTGACCGGGGTGGTGCCGACGACGGCCCTGCCTTCCGCCCTGGGCACGTTGAACAACGGGGATGGGAGCGGATTGACCAACCTGCAGGCCGCGGGCCTGCCCATCGCGCTGCAAGCGTTGGCGACGAACAACGGGGTGAATTTGACCAATCTCAGTGCGGCGCAGTTGAGTGGCGTGTTGCCAGTGGCGGCCTTGCCCGCCGGTCTGGCGGCTTTAAGTGGGGGCAACGGGGTGGGGTTGACCAATGTGCCAACCGGTGCGCTGCCCGCGGCGGTCCAGGCATTGGCGGCCGGGAACGGCGGCGCCTTGGGCAATTTGAACGCAGCCCAACTGACCGGGGTGGTGCCGACGACGGCCCTGCCTTCCGCCTTGGGCACGTTGAACAGCGGGGATGGG
>CAIYZC010000027.1 GCA_903930565.1 uncultured Pedosphaera sp. | reverse complement strand
CGGGATGAGTCAGCCACCGCGCCCGCGGTTTCCCGGGGGCCCGCTCAATGGCAGGTCAAATGCCCCGCGGGCTCCACGGTGACCTCCCGGGCGCCGACGGTCAGCGGATACGTCACCACGCGGCCGCCAGGCCAGCGCACCCACAGGGCGGTCGGCTCCGCGGCCCGGCCCAGCACCTGCACGGCGTCATCCTGCGACCAATACCCGCCGCCGCCGCGCACTTCCCGAACGGGGCCGGCGCCCCGGGCGTACTGCAACCGCATCTGGGCGCCGAAGCCGGCGGGATTGCCCGGGGGTCCCGCCAGCCGGACGCGCAGGCCCGGACGCGCAGTTTCGTTGTGGAACAGCCGGGTTGGTCCGTTGTGCTGCCCGACCACCAAGTCCACGCGGCCATCCCCGTCGTAATCCGCCAGCGCGGCGGCGCGTTGCTCGCCGTAGATGGCAATGCCCGCGGCCGCGCCCGCCACCGCGGTGAAATTTCCGTGCCCGTCGCCCCGCAGCCAAAGACCGCGCCCGCCGTCGTGCCGCGGGGTTTCCTCGTTCACGCCGAAGAAGTTTTGCGCCAGGAACAAGTCCTCGCAACCGTCCCCGTCCAAATCGCCGACGGCGAGGCCGAACACGGGGGCGAATTGGGCCTCGACCGGGAGCGGTTGCGCCGCGAAATGATCGCCGCGGTTTAAGAAAACCATGGATTCCAAGGTGTTCGCCGCGAGGCGGGGGGCGGCGGCGAGGCGCTCGCCGAGCACGGCGGCGACCTCCGCCGCGCCGTAATCGCCGAAGCCCGCAAAGCGGGCCTGCAGCCAGGGCAGGGCGCGGCGCACCGGGTCGAAGCCGCGCAACGGCACCTCGCGTTGGCCGCCCGCATCGCCGCCGGTTTCCAAGAGATCCACGCCCTCGGTGCCGCTCCACGCGCCGTAATACACTTGGAGCGGGCGGGAACGCCACCGCTCGTAGCGCGTGTTGCGACCCCAGTTGGCGGCCACGAGGTCCAACCGCCCGTCGCCGTCGAAATCCCCCACGGTCACCCCGTTCCACCAGCCCGTGAAGCGGTCCAGGCCCAATTCATGCGTGGTTTCCCGGAAACGACCATGGTCGTTGTGAAACACGCGCACGGGCCCCCACTCCACGGCGAGGATCAAATCGGGCCAACCATCGCCGTCCAGGTCCGCAAACACGGCGCCGTTCACCAAGCCGGCGGTGCGCAGCAGTTCGGCGGCGGCGGGATCCGCCACCCAGGCGCCGTTCGTGCCGACCAGGTAGATTTGGGACGCCGCCGGCATCGGCCAGCGACCGGGGAGACAGCGGCCGCCGACAAACAAAGCCAGTTGGCCATCCCCGCGGACCTCCGCCAACGCCAGGGGCCCCGGACAATCCGGCGTCGCGGGCAAACCACCGATCGCCCGCAGCCCGCCCACCGCCGGTCCGAGGAGGACCACGGAATTGGTTGCGGGACCGTCATAATTGGATTGCGCCACCCAGACCCGCGCGGCGGACCCGCCGGGAACGCCGACGATTCCGCCGTGGGCGGAGGCCGACGCACCCCCGCCGGCGGGCGGCGCGGCGGCGCGAAAGCCGCCCGCGCCGTCATTAAGAAACAAGGCAGCCGCCCCGCCGAGCCCGCCCCCGATCAGCAGGTCGGGCCGGCCGTCGCCATTCACATCCACCCAGGCCAGCGCGGGGCCGGCGGGGGAAAGTTTGCGGGGCAGCAACGGTTGCCGCGCCCAGTCGTCGAAGGGGGCGTCCTGGTGCGTGTGGCCCAGCCGGTCGGAAACGTCGCGGAAGGCGGGCGGGGGCGGGGCCGGGGCGGCGGGCGGCGCGGGGCCGGCCTGCGCCTCATCCACTTCGTAGACGCAATTGGCGGCCAGGTTGGTCAGGACGGAATGGCCGCCCGCCCGCCAGAACACCTCCAACCCAAACGGCCCGGGCCCGGGGCCGGCGGCGAACACCCGCTCGGCATCGTCCCCCGACAGATAGCGCCCCCCGCAAATCATCTGCTGGCTCTGCCGGACGGGGCCGCCGTGGAACACGATCCGCGCGCCGATGCCGCGGGTGTTCGGCGACCGCCCCTGGAGCCGCACCGCGACCCGCGGGGCCGCCGTTTGATTGCGATAAATCGTCGGCGGCGCGCTGAAATTATTAATGATGACGTCCAGATCGCCGTCGTTGTCCAGGTCGGCCAGGCACAGACCGTGCGCAATGCCAAGCTCGTTAAAACCCCAACGCTCGCCGCTGTCTTCGAAGGTAATATCCCCGCGGTTGCGGAAGGCGACCAGGGGCAACTGGTGCCGCGGGAAAACCTGTTCCTGGGCTTCCAGCACCGCGCGGCCGGTCAATTTGCCGGCCGCCTTGCGGCGGGCCAGTTCCGCGGTGAGGTCGGCGTTGAGGGAGTCGCGGTAATAGCCCGTGGTGAGCAAAATGTCCTCGTAACCATCCAAGTCCACATCGAGGAACACGGGTTGCCAGGACCATTCGGAAGCCTCCACCCCCGCCAGCGCGGCGATTTCGGCGTAGGTGCCGTCCCCCCGGCCGAGGAAGAGCGTGTTTTGCAAATACTGAAGCCGTTCGCGCGCGGCCGCCGGGCCGGGTTGATCGATCTCCAACCCGTTGACCTCCAACATCCGCTGCCGGTGATTGCGGCTGAGCATGTCCACGACCATGAAGTCATCGATGCCATCCCGGTTGATGTCGGCGAAATCCACCCCCATGGAGAACCGGCTGGTGTGCCGGATCGCGTCCGGGGATGCCGCGCGGAAATGGCCGGTGCCGTCATTGATCCAGATCCGGTCCGGCGAGAATAGGTCGTTGCAAACATACAAATCGGGCACGCCATCCCCGTTCAGGTCCCGGAACATGGCGGAAAGCCCCCAATCCAGCGGCGCCGCGGCGAGGGGTTTGCCCGCCTCGTCCAAGAAGCGGCCGCCGGTCCAGGTTTGCGGGGCGAACACGCCCCCGCCCTGGTTCAAGTAGAGCACATGCGGTTCCCCCATTTGCCGGATGGTGCCGCGTGCCGGATCCACGACGAAGCGTTCCCGCAATTCCGGGTTGACCGCCGTGGGGCGGCCATTGATGGCCATCACCACCGGCTTGCCATTGACCATTTCCACGGTGAACTGGGTGTCGGGATGGTCCGCGAGGCTGCTGGTCGCGTAATTCGCCACGTACAAATCCAGCGTGCCGTTGCCATCAATATCCGCCAGCGTCAACGAGGTGGCCCCGTAACGGCGCGCCAGGCCGGCGTTGGTTTGCTCCTGAAAATGGCCGTGGCCGTCGTTGAGAAACAAATGCGTGCCGCCGCCGTAAGAATTTACCAGCAAGTCCAGGGTGCCGTCGCCATCCACATCGGCAAAGGTCGCGCCGCTGGTCAGCAGCCCCGGGCAGGCCACCCCGGCCTCATCGGTGATGTCGACAAACCGCCAGTTGCCCAAGTTGCGGTACAAGTGGCTGCGCCCTTCCAGGCTGCAAAAGAACAAATCGCACCAACCGTCCCCGTCCACATCGCCCGCCGCCACGCCGCAGCCGTTGTAGAGGACTTGGTTGGACAACTTGCGGCCGCCCGGGGGGGCGTTGGTGAAGCCGATGCCGGTCCCGGTGGCGGGCACGCGTTGAAATCCGGGCGCCGACGCCGGAGGGGCGGGCAACCGCGCCTGGCGGCCGCCGGGCACCGCCTGCCAAACCAAAGCGCCGGGGCCGGCGGCCCGGGCCGGGAAGCCGGCCACCAGCAGGGCCAAACCGGCGGCCCAAAATGGGACAGCCAGGCGGGCGCCAAGATGGCGTACGCGAAAACGGAGGGACATGCGGGCAGTGTAAATTCAGTGCGCCCGCGGGTTCAATCCCCATTTTACCGGCGCGGTGGGCGGTTTTTGCTTTCGCCCCCCGCCGTTCCAGTTTAACTTGCGCCATGGCTGCCGACGAAACCGCCAATCTTTATACCATTTGGGGGCTGGACCAAGCCCCGTACGGCCCGGTGGAGCTGCCCACTTTGGTCAGTTGGGTGAAGGACGAACGCGTCATCGCGGACACGTGGGTGTTCGTGCACGAGCACAACCAGTGGGAGAAGGCCTCCCGCGTCATGGAGTTGCAGATGTTCTTCCGGGCGCGGCAACCTTTGCCCGGGGCCGCCGCCGCGCCCTCGGGCACGCTGACGCCGGGCGCCTTGCGCCGCATCAAAATCCTGGGGAGCCTCACGGATGACCAATTGGTGCGGCTGATGCAGGCCATGAAATTGCAGCAAGTGCCCCAATGGACCCAATTGGTGAAACAGGGGGACCACGGCGACGCCATGTATTTGGTGCTGGGCGGCGAATTGCGCGTCCGCCTGCTGGTCGGGGACAAGGAAACCATCCTCACCACCCTGGGCGTGGGTGAATTTTTCGGGGAAATCAGCCTGTTCGATCAAGGCCCGCGCTCGGCGGATGTCATCGCCAACTCGGAGAGCCTGTTGCTGCGCATTTCGGCGGATGATTTCGCCCAATTGGTGGTGGACGCTCCGGAAGTGGCCGCGCCCTTCCTGCTCGCGGTGGCCAAGACGCTGACCGCCCGCATCCGGGCGGACAACAAACGCTACCGGGATTCCATCAGCTACGCGCGCGCCCGGGAGTGACCGGCGCGCGGGGCGGACTCAGTGGCGGAGGGTGAACCCGGCGTCCACCCAATCGCCGAAATCCTCCCACGAACCATCCCCGGCGTTCATCGCCACCAGGCTGACCTTGCGCGTGCCCGGCGGGAGCGCGACGCTGAAGCGCCACGGCGCCACCAAAGCGCGCATGACGGGACTGGCGGCCGCTTGCCGGCCATCCAGCAGGACTTTGAACACAATGCTGGGGTATTGGGCTAGATTGGAGCCGCTGCTGTTGCCCAGCACTTGATCGTCCACCCCCGCCAAGCCCACGAACTGCGCGAATTCCGGTTTCACTTCATAAACCACCTCATTGGGCGCATGGACGCCCAAGCCGTGCGAATAGTTCGTT
>CAIYZC010000026.1 GCA_903930565.1 uncultured Pedosphaera sp. | reverse complement strand
GGTGACCATGGAGTGCGCGTATTTCGGCGTGCCCACGGTGGCGCTCTACCGCACGTCGTGGAGCACCTATCAGATTGGCAAGCGCATCATCACGGTCAAATACCTGGCCATGCCCAATCTGCTGGCGGACGCCGTGGTTTACCCCGAATTCATCCAGGACGCGGCCACGCCCGCCAACCTGGCCGGCGCGGCGTTGGAATGGCTGGCGCATCCGGAAAAGCGCGACGCGACGCGGGAACGGTTGCGGGAGATCATGGTGGATTTGGGCGGGCCGGGGGCGAACCGCCGGGCGGCGGCCGCCATGGTGCGATTGTTGGGGGAGCCGGCGGGGTGAGCGGTGGGAGGCAGGGGTGAGGAAGGGAAGTTCCTGGCCATCGGGAGACGGCCGGATACGGCAGGTCGGAGACCTGCCCCACGGTGGGCGGATGACCCGCGAAAGCGCCGGCCTTGGTTTGGTTGCGGATGTAAGTAGCGAGCCACGGTTTAGGCCGCCCTTGCAGGGCTTGGGACCCATGACGGAAATTCCCAGGGCGTTGCCCTGGGCTTTGGCTAGGCCGCCCTTGCAGGGCTTTTGAAAGGTGAATATGCGACCAGGACAGGTTGGGGTATTCTGGGGTTTGGGAGGTGGGAACAACCCACCGCCTCCCATCCCAGCTCACTACGCGACGCGCCCGGGAAACGCAGGTTGCTGGCGCACTTCGGTTTGGCGTGTTAGGATACCCTCGACAATCGCATGTCAACCAGAAGGCTTATGGAAATTGCAACAATCACTGAAGATGCCAACGGCCAATGCGTTCGGCTGCCGAAAGGGTTTCATTTTGAGGGCGACAAGGTGAGCGTCCGGCATGAGGGGGAAGCGATCATCTTGGAACCAGTGCGGGCTGCTGCCTGGCCCGAAGGCTTTTTTGATTCCATCCACATCACCGACCCAGCCTTTGGCCGACCAGACCAGGGAGAACTTCCACCGCCCAAGCTAATTTAGGATCGTCGTGACGTACCTCTTCGATACCGACACCTGCATCGGGGTGCTTCGACGGCAGGGATGGATGTGAAGAGGCCATAGCAACCGCTCGCTGGCATCCCGTCGGGATGCGGGGCATAATTGGTTGGAGATCCGGGGTGTCGTCGCGGGCTCCTCAACCACCGGCTACGTGGCTGGGAACCCTCCGGGTTCGTTGGGGTTTTGAAGGCGGAGGCAATCGTTGGGCGGGGAGACGCAATCCCTTTGGGATCGGGAATCCACGGCTCAAGTCATCCGGCCACGCAAGGCGAGCCACCAGGTGGCGACGAAGATGGCCACGGTGGCCAGGCCCGCGGACCATTGCCAAGCGCGGTGGCGGACGGCGTCGGGGCGGGCGGCGCCCAAGGGCAGGCCGAAGAGCAGGCCGGTGACAAAGCCGCCGAAGTGGGCGGCCAGGTCGCTGCCGGGGGACAAACCGTAAAGGACGAAGAGCATCACGCCGGCCATGAGACCGCCGTAGAGATAGCGCCGCGGCAGGCCGGCGCCGCCGCGCCAGGGGATGGATTGCGCGGCCAGCAGACCGAGGGCGCCCATGACGACGCCGGAGGCGCCCAAGCCGTGGAAGGGTTTGGCGTTCAAGGCGAGGGAAAACAGGTTGCCTCCAACCCCGGCCAGGTACGCGGCCAACACCCCCACCCCGGGTCCAAAGCGTCCCATGACCAGGGCCAGCAGCACGCAGCCGATGCTCAGGTTCGCGGTCAAATGCCCCAGGTCGGCGTGGAGCTGCGTCGCGGTAAAGATGCGCCACCATTCCCCGGCGAGCACGGCCTTGGTGTCCATGACCCCGGCGGCCTCCCACGCGGGGTGCGCGGCGGCCAAGCCGTGGGTGAGGACGAGCAGAACGACCCAGAACAAACTGCGCCAGTCCAGGCGCACCGTGGGCCAGTTGTGGGCGGGCGGCCAGGCCCAACCGCGGTTCTCCACTTGATACTGCCGCAAGGCCGCCAAGGCCGCCGCCTGATGCGGCGACTCGACCAGAATCTCCCAGCCATTGCCCTCGGGTTGGCGCAGGACGGTGCTCGGGATGTTTTGGCTCATCAACACCAGGCTCCAATCCATCGCCTTGCGCCGGGTGCGGGCGGGGATGCGGATCGGGGGGGTGTCGGTGAGGGGTTGCATAAATGGTCAGGAACGGACGTTTAATTCATCCGCAGTGGCCAAATTTCGCCGGCGGCCGGTGCGCCAATTCGACGTTTCGTGCGCGACCAGCGCGCCCAGTTGCATTCATTCCGCCGGCACCATAAACGCAAATGGTGGATTTGTCAGGTTGCGACTTGGGGCGGGACTGGGGGCGAGATTGCCGATTGCCGATTGCCGATTGGTGATTGGAGGCGGCGATTCGGAGCAGCGGTTGGAAAGCTTTGGTCCCATGCCCCGGCTCCGCGGCGCGGTGAACTGCTGATCCAACAATTCCGCTGCGGGCATCGGCCATGGGTGCGGTTTTCATTTCGTGGAACGCGTTATGCTGTCTCTGGAACCGGAAGCCCGGGCGGGCCGGGCGGGAAGTGACGGATGAAATTTCAATTATGAAAATGATCCAACCCAATTGCCGGGTCCAGTTCACGGCGGCGGACGTCGCGTTCATCATCGAAATCCTCGGGGCCAAAATTGGCGCGCGCCAGTGTCTCATCCAACTGCTGGCCGATGAGGACACCCGCGACCTCATCCTCGACGACGAACAGCTCTTCCACGCGCTGCTGGAGCGCCGGGGCTGCCTGCAAATCTCCGCCCGCCTCTACTTTTATGTGCTGGTGCGCCGGGTGTTTCAAAAAGCGGATTTGCCCGACCGCCGCCTGGCCGATTACGTGGCGGAACTACTGACGGAATTCTCCGAAACCCGGCGGCAGGAATGCGTGCCGCCCGGCCAAACCTTTTCGTTGGATTATTTCTTCGACATGGTCGCCGCCTTGCAGACGACGGACGCGCGCACCAGCTTCCTGCTGCGCATGCACATCGGCAACCAGTCGCTTTTTCTCGCGGGCGTGTTTCCGGACCGCATCCGGTCCCGCGCCGAGCGCCGGGGGTTTCCGGATTTGAGCTATTACGAAAGCCTGGGGAGCACCCATTACCGGCTCGCGGGGGAGCATCCGCTGGCCCACCGGTACCAGGTGGACGGAATCCTCCTGACCTTGTCGGAGCGGTTCCAGACCACCCGGCGGGCGCTCAACGACCTCGCGGAACGATTATTGTCGTTGGGCGACCCGGATTTCGGCCCGTTGCCGATACTCCACAACGGGGCGGGGACGGGCGGGGAGTTGGTCTGATAACAGGCCGGGATGACGGTCGGCGCCGCCCCGCAAGATCAGACCGGGAGGCCGCGTTGGCGCAAAGCGGCGCGGCTGGCGGCGGGGGTTTCGTGGAGGATGGCGTGCCAACCGCGCTGGCGGGCGGTGGCGATGTTTTCCGGGCGGTCGTCGAGGTACGCGAGCGCCGCGCCCTGGCGGCCGGTGACTTTTTCCACCACCTCGTAAAGCGCGGCGTGGGGCTTCATGGCGCGGTGCTCGTAGGACAGGACGTAGCCGTCAAACCCCGCGAAGAACGGGTAGTTTTGCCGCACGTGGCGGATGGCGAGGTCGTTGGTGTTCGAGAAAATGTAGGTCGGAACGCCGCACGCGCGCAAATCCGCGTGCAGACGAATCATGTCGGTGATGGGGTCGAAAATGCCCGTGAACAAGGGATCGAAGGCCGCCAAATCCCCACGGAAACCGATGCCCGCGCCCACGGCGGCGAAGAACTCCTCCGTGGTGGTGTGGCCGGTTTCGTAGTCCATCAAGGCCGGGGTTTGCAGGAGCACGCGGTGGACGGCTTCGGCGGGCAGGTCGGAGTGCGCGGCCAGGGCGCGCGCGGCGCGCCACCAATCGAATTCAATGAGGACTTTGCCGAGATCGAATACCACTGCTTCAGGTGTCTTCATGCTGGGTAAGAAAAACCGCCGGCGGCCCAAGGGAGGACCGGCCCGGGTTCACGCCTTCACTCCATTTGCCGGCGGCCCGCGAGCGCGTGGGTGAGGGTGAGTTCGTCGGCGAATTCCAGCCCGCTGCCCGCGGGCAGGCCGTGGGCGATCCGCGAAATGCGCAATCCGGGGCGCTGCAAATGCCGCGCGAGGTAATGGCTGGTGGCGTCGCCCTCCACATCCGTGCCCAGGGCGATCACGATCTCGGTGATCGGCTCCCGCGCCAACCGCTCCACCAGGCCCGCGATGCGCAAATCCTCGGGCCCAACACCGTTCATGGGCGAAATCTTGCCACCGAGCACATGGTAGCGGCCGCGGAAGGTGCCGGATTTTTCCAAGCTGATGGTGTCCACGGCGCGCTCCACCAAGCAGACGAGGGAGGGATCGCGGCGCGAATCGGCGCAGATGCCGCACGGGATCGTTTCAGTGAGCGCACCGCAGTTGGGGCAGGTCTGAATCCGCTCGCGGGCCGCCACCAAGGAGTCGGCCAATAGGCGCACCGCGGCGGGATCGCTTTGGACCAAATGCAGCGCCAACCGTTCCGCCGAGCGCGGGCCGATGCCCGGCAAGCGGCTCAGGGCGGCGGTCAGTTGCAGGATGGGTTCGGGCAGCGAGGCCATGGCGAGGGGGCTGCCCACGGGGCGGGCCGGCGCGGGAGCGGGATCAGGACAGCCCCGGAATGCGCAGCCCGGCGGTGAGCTTGCTCATCTCGTCGTTGGAAATCTCCTTGCCCTTGGTGAGGGCTTGGTTGACCGCCAGGAGGATCATCTCCTCCAGCAATTCGGCATCGGTGGGAGAAAGCGCCTCGGGGTTGAGCTTGATGCTCACGACGGTGCCGTCGCAGCGCGCCACAACCTTCACCGCGCCGCCGCCGCTGGTGGCCTCGACGGTGCGTTGGGCGAGGGCGTTTTGCGTGGCGGCCATCTGCTGCTGCATCTTCGCCGCCTGCTTCATCATTTTGGCCATGTCCGTCATAAATCAATTCCTTACGTCGATAATCTGGCCCTTGAAAATCTCCAGGGCTTTTTGGATCAGGGGGTCGTCCTTGAAATCATCCTTGTTGAACGGCACGGAACTGGTGCGTTCCGCGGGCGCGGCGGCGCGGGGGGCGGCGGCGGCCGAAGCGGGCGGAGCGGCGGATGCCGCCGGCCGGGTGGCGGGCGCGGGGGCGGCTCCCGCCGCGGGGGCGGG
>CAIYZC010000025.1 GCA_903930565.1 uncultured Pedosphaera sp. | reverse complement strand
TTAGGTTGGAGAATTTTTCGGAACCCCAGCCGGACTTCCAGCTGCTCAAGCCGTCGCCGGACGATTACAAGGGCCGGCATCCACAGGCGGAAGATGTTTATTTGTTGATCGAGGTTTCCGACACCACCCTGCGCTACGACCGCGAGGAAAAAATCCCCGCTTACGGGCGCGCCGGCGTGCCCGAAGTTTGGATTGTGGACCTCAACGAAGCCCGGGTGGAGGTGTATCGCGAACCAAATTTCACCGGGTACGGCTCCCGGTCAATCTTCGAACCGGGCGACACGATCGCCCCGCAAGCCTTCCCATCCGCCGTGATCCAAGTGGCGGAGTTGTTCGGCCGGTGAGGTGGGGGCGGGGCGTGGTGGCAACGCACGCTTGCGAACGCAGGGGTGGCGGGACATTCTTCAATCATGCCGGTGTTGGCCGAACATCGTTTTAACGTTCAGGATTATTACCGCTTGGCGGAGACGGGGGTGTTGCGGCCGGACGCGCGGTTGGAATTGCTCGAAGGAAGGATCATCGAAAGGTCACTCATCGGTCCACCACACGGCGGTGTGGTCAATCGTTTGAGCCGAATTCTCCACCAATTGGCACCGGGACACTGGCTGGTGACCGTCCAAAATCCGTTGCGGCTGGGGGATTATTCGGAACCCGAACCGGATCTACTCCTGCTCCGGGAGTCACCGACTGCTTATGGTGACCGGCACCCCCGGCCCGAGGATGTCTATTTGTTGGTCGAGGTTTCCGACACCACCCTGCGCTACGACCGCGAGGAAAAAATCCCCGCTTATGGGCGCGCCGGCGTGCCCGAAGTTTGGATTGTGGACCTCAATCAGGCCCGGGTGGAGGTGTATCGCGAACCAAATTTCACCGGGTACGGTTCCCGGTCAATCTTCGAACCGGGCGACGCGATCGCCCCGCAAGCCTTCCCCTCCGCCCGCATCCAAGTGGCGGAATTGTTCGGTCACTAAACTCTCCTCCCCACCTCCCACCGGCCGCGTCGCCCGCCGCCGGGATACCGAAAGGTGCGGCGGGATCAAGGGGCTCCCGGCTCCCCCACGCGCCCCCGGAATCCGCACTTGCGGCGGGGGCGGAGCGCCGGCAAATTGCGCCATGCGAACACAATTTCTGGCCGGGTGGCGCGGCGGGTTGACCTTGACGGCGGCGGTGGTGGGGGCGGCCGGCGCCCTGCTCGCGGACCGGCCCGCGGCCGGGTTGCCGGCGGATACAGGATCTGAACTGCGCGCGCATTTGGATCCGGCCATCAACCAAGTGCGGGAAGCCTTGGTGCGCATCCGGGTGGTTTCGACGGAATTCAGCGAGGGGCGCGAGGTCAAGCAGCAGTCGGTCGGCAGCGGGGCGATCATCACCAAGGACGGTTACCTGGTCACGAACCACCACGTCGCCGGGCACGCCACCCGGATGTTCTGCACCCTGTGGAACCGGGAGGAAATCGAGGCGGAACTGATCGGCACGGACCCGCTCACGGACATTTCGGTGCTCAAGCTCAAACCGGCGCAACCGCGGGAGTTTCACGCCGTCGGCTTCGGGGATTCCGACAAAATGCGCGTCGGCGACGAGGTGCTCGCCATGGGCAGCCCGATGGCCATTTCCCAATCGGTCACCCTGGGCATCATCAGCAACACGGAAATGATCATGCCCCGCTTCTGGGGTGGCAACCGATTCCGGTTGGATGGCGAGGATGTCGGCGGCCTGGTGAAATGGATCGGGCACGACGCGGCGATTTACGGCGGTAATTCCGGCGGCCCGTTGGTCAACCTGCGCGGCGAGATCATCGGCATCAATGAAATCAGCTACGGCCTGGCGGGCGCGATTCCCGGCAACCTGGCCAAGCATGTCGCCGAGGAAATCATCGCCCATGGGGGCGTGAAGCGCAGTTGGCTCGGCGTGGACGCGCAGCCGTTGTTCAAGAAATCCACGGAGGCCCACGGGGTGTTCGTCAGCGGCGTCATGGAGGACTCCCCCGCGGCCAAGGCGGGACTGCTGCCGGGGGATTTGCTGCTGCAACTCGACGGCCACCCGACGGACGTGCGGTTCGACGAGCAGTTGCCCGATTTCATGGGCGTGATTTCGAGCCTGCCGCGCGACCGGGACGTGCCCTTGGTGGTGCGGCGGGACGGGAAGGAAGTGACCCTGCAGGCGCGCGCCATCGAGCGCAGCGAATTGTTCCCCCACCAAGAGGAGCTCAAGCAATGGGGCATGACCGTGCGGAATTTCTCCCCGTTACTGGCCAAGGAACTCAAGCGCCCGAACTTGGACGGCGTGCTCGTGGGCTCGGTGCGGCCCGGCGGCCCGGCCGGGGAGGCGAAGCCCTTCCTCGAGTCGCGGGACATTCTCGTGGAGGTGAACCACACGCCCGTCCACAATGTGGCCGAGCTCAAGGAACTGACCCGCAAGCTCACCGCCGACAAGCGCGACCCGGTGCCCGTCGTGGCGGTGTTTGAACGCAAGGCCGCCCGCTACATGGCCGTGGTCCGCGTGGGTTTGCAAGACCTCAAAGATCCCGGCCTCGAAGTCGCCAAGGCGTGGCTGCCGGTGGAAACCCATGTCATCAGCCGCGAGATCGCCAAGCAACTCGGCCAGGCTGCGCTCAAGGGCTTTTATGTGACCCGCGTCTATGGCGGCAGCACGGCCGAGAAGGCCGGGCTGAAACTCGGCGACTTCATCACGGCTTTGGACGGGGAGAAACTGACCGCCTCCGCCTCGGAACACGAGGACGAGCTGGCCAGCCTGATCCGGCAGTACGACATCGGCAAGACCGTGGAACTCACCGTGGTCCGGGACCAGCAAACCCTCAAGGTGAACGTGGAACTCGCCCGCTCCCCGCGGCTCATGCGCGAGATGCGCAAGTACCGCAACAACGAGTTCGAATTCACCGCGCGCGACGTGTCCTTCTTCGACGCCGCGGACGAGCAATGGAACAACGGTCAAAAAGGCGCCTTGGTCGAGGAGGTCAAGAGCGGCAGTTGGGCCGAGCTGGGCTCGTTGTCCTCGGGCGACTTGATTCTGGAAGTGAACCAAAAACCCGTCGGCGATGTGGAAAGCCTCCGGCGCGTGCTGGAACAAATTGTCAAGGAACGCCCCGGCGTGGTCGTGATGAAAGTCCTCCGCGGGATCCACACCGCGTATCTTGAAATCGAACCCAATTGGCACCCCTGATCCAACCGCAACGCACCCGTTATCCCGCCCTATGAAACACCCCGCCTCCCTCGCCCTGGCCGCCGCCCTTGTGTGCGGCCTCGCCACCCTCACCCCGCCGGTCCGCGCCGATGAGGTGGCGGAAAAAGGCCGCCAAGTGTTTACCCGCAACCACGGCGCCGTCGTCACGGTCCAAGTGGTGGTCAAGGTGGCCAGCGGCCGCTCCGGCAACGCCTCCGAGAGCAAGAGCGACATCACCGGCACCGTCATCGACCCCTCCGGCCTCACCGTCGTGGCGCTCTCCTCCTGCGATCCCTCGGACATCTACCGGATCATGAATGAATCCGCGAAGCTGGAAGTGGAAGTGACGGATGTGAAAATCCTCCTGCAGGACGGCACCGAACTGCCCGCGGAAATCGTGCTCCGCGACAAGGATTTGGACCTCGCCTTCCTGCGCCCCAAGACCAAGCTCACCACCCCGGTCACGGCCGTGGATTTGACCAAGTCGGCCCCGGCCCAGTTGCTCGACCAGACCCTGACCCTCAACCGCCTGAACCGCGCCGCCGGCCGGGCTTACGCCGCTTCAATGGAGCGCATCTCGGCGGTCATCACGAAGCCGCGCACGTTCTACATTCCCGACAGCATGATGACCTCGACCGGTTCGGGTTCCCCGGCGTTCCTGCTGGACGGCAACGTGCTCGGCATCTTCGTGCTGCGCGCCGTGAGTTCCGCCGGCGGTTCCGGCAACGGCCGCGACGGCGTCACTTCGATCATTCTGCCCGCGGCGGATGTGCTCAAAGCCGCCCGCCAGGCCCCCGAAGCGCGCGGCGAAGAAGAGAAGAAAGACGCGCCGAAGGAGAAGTAAGTCGGCGGTAAGCCGACAGTCCCCGGGGTGGCTACACCAGCAGTTCGGGCGGGGCCACTTCAACTTGGGCGGCGAAGGGTTCGGGGATGGTGGTGGCGGCCATGCGGCCATCCTCCTGGCGCGTGACGCAGACCACGGTGAGGGAACCGCGGGCGACCTCGATGGACGCGCCGCCGGTGACCTTGCGGAAACGAAACTGGTAGGTGAGCACGCGGGGCTTCTTTTGCGCCACCAGCAGGTGGATCTCCACTTCGTCTTCAAACCGGAGCGGCTGCCGGTAGTCGCATTGGGCGTTCACCCGCGGAAAACCCACGGGCGGGTCGAATTGGTTCATCACCACCGAGAAACCGAGCGACCGGTAAAAGCCGTGCTCGGCCACTTCCATGTAGCGGAAGAAGTTGGAGAAATGGACGATGCCGACCATGTCAGTCTCGGAAAACTCGACCCGGCGGACGGCTTTGAATTCGTAGGGCATAACGGGGTGGCGAAGCGGTGGTGTCAGGCACGACGGGCCGGTGGGCGGGCGGCGAATTTTTGGATCGTATCGCCGCAGATCCGCAGGGTTTCGCGGGCCATCTGGTCCGCGTTGAAGATTTCCCGGACGGCCTGGCGCCCGGCCGCCCCCAACGCGGCCCGGCGCGGGGCGTCGAGCAATAATTCCTCCAAGCCGTCCGCCAACGCGGCGGGGTCGCCCGGGGCGCACAAGATGCCCGCGCCGGCGGCGTGGACGATTTCGGGGAAGCCGGCATGGCGCGGCTGCACGACTGGCACGCCGCTGGCGAAGGCCTCGATTTGATAAAGACCAAAGGCTTCGCCGTACATCGCGGGCACGGAAAAGACGGACAAGCCATGGTAAAAGGCCTGCTTCTCCGCACGGTCCACGTTGGGATGGAATTCGGCGTCACCCAACACCCCGGCGTCCCGGAGTTCGGCCTTGAGCAACATGACAAAGGGTTCGTCGGAGGGGCCGCAACCGCCGCCGACCTTCAAACGCAAGCCCGGCACCCGGCCGCGGCGTTTGAGGAGGACGAAGGCCCGCACCAAGGTGTCCAGCCCCTTTTCGCGGCACATCCGGGCGAAATAACCCACGATGGGCGGCCCGGCGGCGGCACCCGGCTCGGGCCAACCTTCGGGGTTGAGGCCGTTGAAGATCACTTTGACCTTTTCGGGCGGCAAATGCAGGCGGCGAGCCATCAAGTCGCCGAAGTATTGCGTGGGGGGGATGAACAAATCCACGTCCCGTGCGCGTTCGGCCAAGGTGCGCCAAACCAAGTCGCGATGCGATTCGGGCAACGCGTCCAAAAAGGTGTCCTCGCCTTGGAGCACGCAGGCCACGGGGACGCCGAGTTCCTGTTTGAGCTGCCGGGCCATGCCGATGAGCAGGGCATTGGAGAGACAGATGATGTCGGGTTTGGCGTGGGTTTTGAGAAAGTCGACCAATTGCACCAACTCCCGCGCCTGGCGTCCTTCCTCGCCCAGAATCATGGAGAGGGTCAGGTCGCCCAAATCCGCCGCGCGGGTTTTGGCCGCCCGGCCGGCGGCCCATTTCAGCAGGCGGGGGGAACTGAACAACCGGTGGACCCACGCGGGCGCCCGGCGGAACAACGCCGATTTCTGCTCGAGATAGACGTTGATGCCATTGAAGAACAGGGGTGTGCCCGCGCTCTGGTTGACCTCATCCAGCGTGAGGGGGAGGTACAACGGGACCATGAGGGCCTCGTGCCCGGCGCGGCGCAACGCCGCGACCAACGCGTTGTCGCGGAAACAATTGCCGCAATACATCGGCCCGGCACCGGGCGTGAGTTGGACGAAATTCATGCGCTCTTAAGCCGCGGCAACTTAGCACGAAATCCGACGCCGCAAAGAGCGAATTGTCCAAAGGGTCTCAGTAGCCCAGCCGGCGGCAATACGGCGCCAACCGCTCCTGCAGGGGCGCCAGGGCGGCGGCGTAATTCTGCCAACGGGCCACCGCCCGGCCGTGGATGGGCTGGGCGACGGCGGCGTACGTGGGGGCGAAGACGGGGGTGCGCCGCGCGGTGGTGAGGTAATCCACTTGGTGCGGGTGCCAGGCCAAACCCAGGAATTCGGTCATGCGCCGCCCTTCCGCGGCCAATCCGCCCACGGTGTCCTCATAGCGCGTTTCCAGCCAATCGCAGCCGCCCAGCTCGCGGATGCGCAACCAAACATCCATCAGGTCCATGTAATGCCGCGCGGTGCGCTCCAAACTGAGGAAGTTCGCATTGGTGGGGTTGAGCCGCAGGTTTTGGAAGTAACAACTGATGATGACATCCCGCGGATCGCGCAGGGCGATCAGGACTTTCATCCCCGGAAAAACACGCAACCACAGCGGCAGCAAGCCGGTGGGGGAAGGGTTTTTGTCCAAGAGCAATTCCCCGTTCGGACCGGCGGATTCGGCGCGGCGCAGACTGCGCAGATAACGCGCGCGCACTTGGGCCAGGTGGGCGGCGGGCAGGGCGTCCAAAGCCGCGGCCGTGAGCACCTTGGAAGTGTCCTGCGGATCCAAGTGCCCGGCCACTTCCTCGATGAACGCCGTGGGTTCATCGTAGGCGGCGATCCGCGGATGCGCCCCGAGAATCTGTTCGATCAAGGTGGTGCCGCTGCGGGGATGCCCGCCCAGAAATGCGAGACGCTGCCCGCCCGGCAACTCAAAGGGCTCCGCGCGCCAACGCGCCAGCATGGCCGGGGTCAGCCCGTCCACCAATTCCCGCCGGCGCCGGGTGGCGCGTTCGTAATCCTGCTCCAGTTTGGGCAAATTCGCCGTCCGTCGCAGGACCGA
>CAIYZC010000024.1 GCA_903930565.1 uncultured Pedosphaera sp. | reverse complement strand
GCTGAGCGGCACAGTGGATTGCTATAGCTGCCGCTTCACGAACGTTATGAACGGTGTCACCAATCGCTATTCATTCCTCTTCGTCGAAAGCGCCCTTTCCTCGCTGACCGCCAGTGCGGTACAGGACTTCATTGTCCGCGCCACGAATGCCGCCGTTGCCGGCTACAAGGGTCAATTGACCATCAGCGACGTTGTGAATGTCAGTAGTAATCTTTTGGTTGTCGCCGATCAGGTCACGATCACCACCAATCTTTCCGGAGCCATAAATACCAACGGTCAATTGAACGTGGCGACCGACAACAATTGGGCCACCAATTTCCCCAATCTCACCCGCTTGACTAATTTTGGGCAGATCAGCTTTCCGGGTTTTGTGAATTTCGTCGGCCAACGCCAGGCTCCCTATTACTCTTCCTCTTTCACCGAACCCTATCAAACCATGGTGAATCACGGAACCATCACGGCTTCCGGCGTTAGCATCTTGGCCAACTATTTTGAGAGCACGGGGAACTTTCCGGTCACCAACAATCAGGTTGTCTCGGCTCTCACCCTTTTGACCAACACGATCTTTCTTCCCACCAGCAGTTTGATCTATCCCATTTATTCCGCCAATGGCACGCTGACGACTTTCGGCGGGGATTTAACCCTGCAAGCCGGCACGATGATTTTGGGCGATGGAGAGTTGGATTCTCAAACGGCGGATATCAACCTGACTGCTAATAATTTGGTGCTCACGAACACCTTCATCTCCTCCGCCGGCCAGCTAAATTTGGCGATTTCCAACCAGGTAAATGCGACGCTCGATGGCTCCGGTCGCTTTGCCACCAACACCATACAAGCTTCCGGGGGGTTCAATTTGTGGACGCAACCCGGTTTGGGTGATCTCTTGGGGACGACGGTTTACGATTATGCCACCACTTATTTTGAATCGGTGACCACTTGGGCCGGTTTGGACTATGGCGACAGCCCGCTCGGTTTCACCAACAACATGGCCCTCGGGCACCTTGTCTTGGACGGTCTTTCCGGATCGACCTTTGAATTTTATGGCGCCACCGGCTCCAACGCACTGTATGTCGATTTGCTCGAGCTTCAAGACAGCACGACCAACCGATCCAATCCTGATTTGACCGGTGTCTATATTGATCCCAGCATCACGATTTATTTTGCCGGGGCGTGGTTGCGTAATGCAAATGGCACCGTTTTCGATATCTCGGAAAAACTCAATCACGCCAACGGCAACAGCCTTCGCTGGGTCCCCAGCTTCGCCGGCGTTTTCAGTGGGACCAATGTCTCCTATCCTTCCGGAAAATCGTATTTCCTCAATCGCGCATTGGTTCAAAGCACCGTTATTGACTCCAACGGGAATGGCATTCCCAATGCCTATGATCCGGCTCCCGTCTTTGTGCCTGACCAACTCGCTGTCTCCATCAGCGTCGCGGGTCCTTCCTCACCCGGGGCGGTTAAGTTGTCTTGGTCGAGCCTGGCCAACGCCGTTAATTATGTCGACAGCCGCAATGCTGCCAACGGCTCTTCTTGGACCACCGTGACCAATTTTACCAGCACCGTTACCGGTGTTGTCTCCGCCACGGTGATACCTTCCAGCAAGGATCAATTCTTCCGTGTCCGGGTCGCGCCGCAACAACCTTGAGCCGCTGGCTACCGAAATCACTTTCATGGCGATACTCAAGACCAGTTCTTTAAATTTGACCGCAAAGCTTAGTTCCGAAGGTATTATGTATAACTCGCAGGACAACCTGAAAATCTCGCGGCCCTTCCCCTCTGGGATCATCGGCCTGCTGCTTTGCTTGGTGCTCTCCCTCGCGCCTGGCAAAAGCTGGGCTGCGCCGGCCAACGACAATTTCGCCAAGGCCGCCGCCTTTACCAACATTGTTCGCCAAGTGACGGGCACGAATGTTGGCGCGACCAAAGAGCCGGGCGAACCCAGCCACGCGGGCAACACCGGCGGGGCCTCCGTTTGGTGGGTTTGGGTGTCGCCTCTGACTGGCACGGTGGAGTTTGATACGGCTTCCAGCACCTTTGATACTTTGCTTTCCGTATACACGGGAAATTCTGTTTCGTCACTTTCGACCGTGGCGGCGAATGATGATGTGAACTTTCCCTCGGATCGCACCAGCCGAGCCGTGTTTAACGTGACTGCCGGAACGACTTATTACTTGGCCGTTGATGGGTATGACGGTGCGGTTGGCGCCATCACCCTGAACTGGTCACCCTTGGGTCAGAACGCCGCCGGCAACTTCTTTTTTGCTTCGTCCGCCAGCCTGGCGGCTAATGGCAACAAGTACCCGTTGTACACCGTGACGGACATGGAAAACGCGGTTAGCAGCGATACTCCTGTGATGGGCGCTCCCCTTACCCGTTTGGTGGTTGCCCGCACCGGCGGCAGCTCGGGGTTCATGAACGTAGCCGTATCTATTACCAACGATCTGTACACGAACGTTTATTTTACAAATCTTTGGGGCACCAACATTTTTTCGACGAATGTTGACAACAGCACAATGCCCCCGACGATTACCTTTACCAACCAATCGTTTTTCTACCAATCCAATCAGACTTGGCTTGGATATTATCTGGGCGGTTACCAGATGATCATGTCGACCAATGAATACAGTTGGAGCACCAACAATGTCAGCGGGACGATCACTATCAGTAATGCCGTTTACACGAATTTTCCTTTTGCCGGCCCTGATGCGATGTCCTGCTTCAATACCAACGGCCTGCCTCCCGTTATTACCGTTTCTTCCAACACAACAGGCACCAATCTTACCTACATTACCAATTACACGGTTACCCAGATTTATTGCTCCAATCTCATGTTTATCGAGATTGTTGCCTCGGCCGCCATGGGTGTGGATTACCAACCGGTTACGCGTATATACCCAATGTGGGATTTTCTCCAGAGTGTGGAGGTTAATAATCTTATCGCCAAACCGCTGCTCACCCGATCGGCCCCTCCGGGAAAACTTCCCGCCCTGCTAAAGGTTCAGATCTCTTCTGTGGCGCCCGACTCATTGGAAGATTCGTTGTTGGCTCCTCCCACGATTGATCCCATCTTGGGCACTGCCTTCGTAAATGTGTTGTCAACCGCAAGCCGTGATGCTGTCCCGGGTGACAACAATGGCCCTGCCGGAACCACTAACAGTATTATTAATTTTGCCGGTCAGGTGTACCGTTATCGCGAAGGGTATAACTCCCAGAATTTCGCCACCGTAGCTCTTCACCGTTCCGGGACGGATATTTCAATGCCCTGTTCTGTTAACTATTACATTGATTCATTTCCTTTCCCTCTGATGTATTCGGTGGATCAATTTTTGACTTTGCCTGGTTCTGATTATGCAACTGCTTCCTCACCTCTCGTTGTTCCCAGCGGTCAACCGGCGGATTTTACCAGCGTAAGTGGATCTGTGAGCTGGGGAGCTTTTGACAACAAGGACAAATACATCCATATTCCTGTTACCAATGATTTGATTGCTGAATTTAACGAGGATTTGTCCATTGTCATAACTCAACCTACCGGTTGTATCATTGGGCAAAGTGGTTCCGCCATCTTGACGATTCTGGATAATAACAACGCCCAAATTGCAGGTGCGGTGGATCTCTTTTATAATCGCGACAACGATCCCACCACCGACCCGCCGTTTAATGCGCTTCCGGGAGCCAATTCGGAAGTTCACTCCGTCTTGGTTCAGGCTGACGGCAACTCGTTGTTCGCCGGCGATTTTACCGCCTATAATACTCGCCCTAGAAATCATATCGCCAGGGCTTTCAGTTCAACCGGCCAAATTGATGAAGGCTTTTTAGCTTTTCCCAACAGCGGCGCCAATGGGAATATTAACTGCCTTGCCCAGCAGACAGACCAAAAAATCATGGTCGCGGGACAATTTACTTCCTTTAACGGCAGTAATCTCTTCTCCGTGGCCCGTCTTAATTTGGATGGTAGTGTAGACCCTTCTTTCCATCCCGGCCTGGGAGTGCAGACGACCAATGGAGTTCCGGGGAATGTCTTGGCTATGGCCTTGCAAGGCGACGGACGAATTGTGATTGCCGGCGATTTCAATTCGGTTGGAGGAACGAATCGCTATTATGTGGCTCGTCTGAATGTTGATGGTTCGGTGGATTCCAGTTTTGATTCCGGAGCCGGTCCCAATGGAATTGTGCACGCAATGGTAATTCAGCCGGATAACCGGATTTTAATTGCTGGTGAATTCACCTCGTATGCCGGTATTTCCCGACCTTACATCGCGCGGCTCCAATCAAACGGTCATCTTGATATTACTTTCGATCCTGGCACTGGAGCCAATGATACTATCTACGCCATGGGGCTGCAGAATGATGGTAGGATTGTGATTGGCGGCATTTTTACGACATTGGAGCTGGGAAACTATAACCATATTGGTCGTTTGAATCCCAACGGGGGATTGGATCCCACCTTTATCCCTGGGTCCGGACTTGATGGCGCGATTTATTCGATCGTCTGTCAGGCTGATGGCACCATTCTTTTGGGGGGCAATTTCGAATCCTACAATGGAACCCGCCGGATGGGTTTGGCCCGGGTTTCCTTGGACGGTACTATTGATACGAGTTTCTTGGACACTGCTTATAATGAATTGGCCGGGCTGTTCCGATACTACAACAGCGAAAACGCCGAGCCGCGCAGTTCTGTATATTCGATTGCGGTACAGGCTGACGGTAATATGATAATTGCCGGCAGTTTCAGCAAAGTTGGAGGGGCGCCCGGTTTGTATTCGGGTGTGGAAACCTCCGGCCATACGAAGGTAGCCTATCGTGGGAATATTGCGCGCATTATTGGCGGATCAACTCCCGGACCTGGAAATCTTGCTTTGGCTGATTCTTCCTATAGTGCCGATAAAAACGGTAAAACGAGCTATATTACCCTTACCCGTACCAATGGTTTTCTCGGCGCCGTAAATGCAAGTTTTACCACCACTGCCCCGGCCGTGGGAAACGGCGGCGCCGCCGAAGGTGTCGATTATACACTAAATCAATCATACCTTAACCCAACATGGCCGAGTACTTATGGCTCAACCTGGATGGAAAGTGATTCGGTCTACGGGCCTAATAATGCTTCGGTAAGTCCGATTTTGGGTGCTGTGGGGCCGGAAGCCCAAGGGGCAGTTTTCATTAACTTGCTTAATCCTTTGAACCAATCCGGAAATCGGACTTTGGACATGCAGTTAAGCTTGCCGGCTATCCCCAACTCGCTGACCCTCGGGGCTGAACCTCATCCGTTGGGGGTTGGGCTGGGGCTTGCCTTTGCTCCTCTGACCATCATTGACCCGGCGACACGCCATGGCGTGATCGGCTTTTCCTCGCCTACTTATAAGGTTGATGAGAACGGCACCAACGCCGTTATTTCGTTGACTCGTACGAATGGTTACTCCGGTGTTGTGAGTGTCCGATACCAAACCGCCAATGGCACCAACAACCTGCCCTTAACCGTTGGTGCCACCGCCGGTTCGACCAATGATTACCTTGCGGCCAGCGGCACTTTGGTTTTCGCGGACGGCGTCACCAATCAAAGTTTCATCATTCCCTTGGTGAACAACGGCCAGGTGAAACCGGACGCCACGGTCGCCCTTTCTCTGAGTTCGTTTGGCGGGGGAGCCTCAGCCGGTTTGAGCAACGCGGTTTTGACGATCATTAACGACAATTTGACCTATGGGCGCGTCAGCCTGAGCAGCAGCAACTATGTTGTTCATGAAACCGGCGGTAATGCCATCATTTCCCTCACCCGCCAAGGCGGCAGCGCGGGCACCATCAAATTGACCGTTTCCACCGTGGACGGCTCGGCTCACTCAGGGGTGGATTACACCGGGGTTACCAATCTGCTCATCTGGAACAGCGGGGACGTTTCAACCAAGACCGTTTCCGTTCCGGTTTTCCATGACGGTCTGGTCCTCACCAATTCCAAAACCGTTGCTATTCGCCTCTCCGCCTCGTACGTAAATACGGCCTACCAGCCCTTGGTGATCGCCAATTCCATCACGAACGCCACCCTGTCCATCCTCAACGATGATCAGTTTGGCAGTCCAAGTTTCAGCGTTGGCAATTTCTTTGTGAATGAGAATGCCGGCAGCGTCACCATAACGGTCGATCGCCAGGGTGGCAGCGCGCAAACCATCGGTGTGAATTATCGGACCGCTGATTTCACCGCGACCGCTGGCAATGGCGATTACACCCCTGTCAGCGGAACGCTCACCTTCCCTCCCGGTGTGTTTAGTCAGAATTTTACGGTTCCCATCACTGAGCACACGCAGGGTAACGCTCCCGCCGGGATTTATGCCTTCATCGTCAATCTGACCAATGCGACCCCTTCAACGGGTCCTGGTGGGGCCGTCAAGCTTGGTCAATACACCAACGCTTTCGTTAATATTATTGACAATTGGACCTACAACGAACCGCCGGGCGGATTGGACACCACCTTTAATCCCTCCGCCTATTTCAACAACACCGTCTATTCCCTGGCGCTTCAGACCAATGGGAAGATTCTGGCGGCCGGCGATTTCACCATCGCCAATGCTTACGTCCGCAACCGCATTGCCCGCCTCAATCCGGATGGTTCCATCGATGTCAAGTTTAGCAGTGATACGGGTGGCGCAGACTCAACTGTCCGTAGCGTCATTGTGCAGTCCGATGGGGGAATCCTCATTGGCGGTAGCTTCCGGACGGTGGCCAGCGTAAACCGCGCCGGTGTGGCCCGTTTGAACACAGACGGCAGCTTGGATACCTCCTTCAATCCCGGTTCCGGCCTGGAAGGAACCGCCTATTCCTTGGTGGAAACTTGGAGTGGCTCCGGTTCCAACGCCGTGCGGAAAATCTTGGTCGGTGGTAATTTCACCTTGGTGAACGGATTTGGGCTGAAAGGAATTGCCCAGCTCAATACGGATGGCAGTGTCGACCAGAACTTTGTCGCCACCGGCGCCAACGGCACCGTCTACGCTGTGGCGGTTTATTCCACCAACGATGTTAATTCCGGGAAAATTATCATCGCGGGTGATTTTACGACGGTTAATGGCACCGCCCGCAGTTATATCGCCCGTTTGAATGCCGATGGTTCTTTGGATAGCTCATTTGACCCTGGCGTCGGTCCGGATCAACCCCTCCGCGCCGTCGCGATTCAAATCGATGGTAAAATTGTTATTGGCGGCCTGTTCGCGAATGTCAGTGGTTCGCCTTACGCCCATTTGGCTCGCTTGAACTCCGACGGCACCGTCGATGCCGGCTTTAATGTCCAGCCTGGAACCAGCGATTCCGTTCTGTCGCTCAACGTTCAACCTGATTTGAAAATTGTTGTGGCCGGCACCTTTACCACCGCCAATGGTGTTACCCGTGGTCGTTTGACGCGCCTGAACCCCGATGGCACCGTGGATCCCACCATTAATTTCGGGTCCGGGGCGAATGACTTCATCTCCACGGTCGCAATTCAGCCCGATCAAACCATGATTTTGGGCGGTGGATTCACCACCTACGACGGCGTCAGCCACCCCTACATTGCCCGTATTTACGGCCTGACTGAGCAGGATGCCGGCGCCGTTTCCTTCACCTCGGCGAATTTCACGGTCTTGGAAAGTGGCACCAATGCGGTGATCACCGTTCAACGTAGCGGTGGAACGACTGGTGACGTGGCAGTTGATGTGGTCACGAGCGATGGAACTGCGATTGCGGGACAGGATTATCAATCGGTAATGACGACCTTGCTGTTCCCAAGTGGCGAGACTTTTCAATCGTTTACCGTCCCGATTAACAACAATCTGATTATTGGAACGAATTTGAATCTGAATTTAACCCTGCAGAACCCACAGGGTGGAAATTCCGCCAGCTCCTTGGTATTGGGCGATCAGCCCACCGCCTTGCTGACCATCTTAAATGACAACAGCGCGGTCAGCTTCTCTTCCGCCAATTACCGGGTTGTAAAGAACAACAGCCAGGGTTCGGCCAATGTTACCCTTCTGCGCAGTGGCAGCACGATTGGCCGGGCGGCCATTGATTTTGTGACCACGACCAATGGCACTGCCTCACCGGTGATTGATTACACCCCGGTCACGAATCATGTCTTGTTTGCCGACGGGCAATCCCAGGTGATCGTGACCGTCCCGGTTATCAATAATGGTTTGGTGGAGGGCAACACCACCGTGTCCATGGCCTTGCTCAACCCCTCCAACACGGTGGTCACGGTCCCGAACTCTGCCTTGTTGACGATTGTTGATAACAACACGGCGCCGGGTAACTTCATGTTCGGTGCCACCAATTTTGTGGTCTATGAAAATGTGGCGACATTAAGCAGCACCACCAATGCCGCCATCACCGTGGTGCGCACCAACGGCTTGGCCGGCCAAGTGTCGGTTCAGATTGGCACCTTTGGAGGAACCGCCCAAGCGGGTGTGGATTATATCGCCACGAACCAAGTGTTGGCCTTCGCGGACGGTCAATCCCAGAACACCTTTTACGTCACGATTCCCCACAACCCGAGGGTAACCGGTAATCAAACGGTCAACATTGTAATGACCAATGCCACCGGTGGCGCCTCCATTCTGCAACCCGCTTCCGAGAGCCTCACCATTGTGGATCAGGACGTCGGGTTCGGATTCGTTCAAGCCAGCTACTTTGTGAGTGAAACCGCCGGCAGTCTTACCGTGGGCGTTCAACGTCTCGGTCGCACCAACGGTTCTTTCTCCGTGGGTTACGTTTCCCAGGACGGCAGCGCCCTGGCAGGAACCTCGTATAGTACCGTTAGCAACGTTTTGACCTTTGCTGCAGGTGAGATTCTCAAAACCTTCACGATTCCCATCCTCCACGACCCCTTGGTGACCGGCAATCTGACCTTCAGCTTGTCGTTGTTCAATCCTTCCGCACCGGCCCAGCTCGGCTCGGTGGCTAACGCCTTGGTGACGGTGATTGACGTTGATACCGGTCTGGCCTTTGCCACCAATGCCATCACCATCAGCAAGGCTGGTGGGTCCGCTTTGGTTGGAGTGGTGCGCACGGGCAGTGCGATTGGTACCGTCGGGGTATCTTTTGCCACTTCCGACGGCACCGCTGTGGCCGGAGCGAAATACGCGGCCACCAATGGTGTGCTCGTCTTCTTGGATGGTCAGGCGAGCAACTACTTCACGGTTCCGATTGTCAATGACAACCAAGTGGACGGCAATCAAACGGTTAATCTTGCCCTCTTTAACCCGACCAACAACGCGCAACTGCTTTCGCCCAGCAACGCGGTAATCACCATCGTGGACAATACGTGCGGGTTCGCCCTGTCCAGCCCCAGCTACACGATCAACGAAAACGGAGTTCAGCAAATTGTGACGGTGAACCGTGTGGGGGTCACCAACAGCTATGCCACAGTGAACTACGCCACGACGGACGGCAGCGCCCGCGCCGGGGTGGATTATGTTGCGGCCAGTGGCACGTTGGTCTTCACGCCTGGTCAAACGACCGCAAGTTTTCCGGTGGGTATTATCGACCGCGGGGTCATCGGAGGTACGGTTTCCGCCGTTATCACCCTGTCCAATCCGCAAACGAACGCTGTGCTGGTCGCTCCATCCATCGCGGCTTTGAATATCAATGACAACGACGGCAGCTTGATCGTTCCCGCGGGAGCCGCCCTGATTTCTCCGACCAATGGGTTGATCTCACCCGGAAGCATGGTCACGATGCTGTTCTCCCTGCGTGATGGTGCCGGTCAGAACACCAGCAATTTGGTGGCGACTCTGTTGGCCACCAATGGTGTGACTTCGCCTTCCTCTCCGCAGACTTACGGAGTATTGGCCGCCTATGGTGAATCGGTGGCCCGCCCGTTCAGCTTTGTGGCCAACGGAACCAATGGCGGTACTTTCACCGCGGTGCTTTCCCTTCAGGATGGGACCAACAACCTTGGTTCCAGCAAATTGGTGTTCTTCACCTTCAATTTGGGCTCGACGACCAACGGATTCACCAACGGGGCTCCGATTGTCATCAATGACGTAAATCCGGCTACCCCTTATCCCTCCACAATCACCGTGTCCGGTCTCAGTGGTGTGATTGGCAAAGTAACCCTCACGATCACGAATCTTAGCCATGCCGATTTGACGGACGTCGATATTTTGTTGGTTGGTCCCACCGGCCTCAAACAGCAACTGCTCACCCATGTCGGAGGTGGTCACGGGGTGACAAACTGGACCTTTACGCTGGATGATTTCGCGCCCAACTCGGTGCCGGCCGCGGTGCCCACCAACGGGGTTTACCGTCCCACCGTTTACGCCGCCGTTCCGATGTTTGCCCCGGCTCCGCAGCAACCTTACGGAACGACGCTGTCGGGTTTCAATGGCAGCAATCCCAACGGTGTTTGGTCGCTCTACGTTCAGGACGACAACGCGCTGGATGTGGGTGGCATTACCAACGGCTGGAGTCTTAATATCGCGACGGTGACTCCGGTTCCGATCAGCGCGGATTTGGCCATTGGCCTCACGAGTCCTCCTGTCGGCGCTGTGGTCACCAGCAACATTACTTACACCATCAGCGTGACCAACGCCGGTCCTTCCGCCGCTTCGACCATCGTTGTTTCCAATGCCTTGCCCGTGGGCGCCGTCTTTAATTCCGCCATCCCCGCTCCCACCGCGGTCTACACCTCGGGTGGAGCGACCACCCTGGTTTGGAACTACGCCGGCTTGGTTTACGGAGCCACCACCAACATACTCTTGTCCATTCAGGCTCCCGCCGTGCCGGGGACTTATACAAACTTGGTAACCGTGCAAGGGGCCCAGAATGATCTAAATCCGGTGGACAACATTTTCAGCTGGGTCTTCACGGCCAATGCCGCAACCGCCGATCTCGCCTTGGGTCTCTCGGTGACTCCGGACCCGGTCGGTGTTGGCAGCGCCCTGACCTATTCGATCGTGGTCACCAACTTGGGGCCGGCCACCGCCACGAACCTGGCGATTGTTGACCTTCTGCCCGTCGGCTTGCAGTTCGTCTCCGGTACGACCTCCGGGGGCATCGTTACCCAGAACTCCGGGACCGTCACCGCCAACATCGCCTCGCTCGGCAGCGGTGCCGTCGCCACGGTCACGTTCGTTGCTTATTCGCTCACTCCCGGCACCTACTTGAATTCCGCCAATGTGACTTCCGGCGTGCTGGATCCGTTGAAGGGGAATAACACCGCCGCTGCGAAAGTCGTCGTCACCAGCGTTGCTCTCGGTATCAAAACCTTGGGTAACAATCTGCAATTCACCTGGCCGGGTTCCTCCAGTGGTTACGTTTTGCAAACCACTTCCGCGCTTGGCAACCCCAGCGTTTGGACGCCCGTCAATAGTCCCGCACCCCAACTGGTCGCAGGACAATACGTGGTGACCATTCCCATTGCCGGTGGAACCCAGTTCTATCGTTTGCAAGCTCCTTTGCCGTAAGTTGAGTGGATGTTGCGCCCGTTCGGGCGGATAGGCTGTGATTTTCGCCTCTCCGCCCCCTGAGACAATGCATGGCGGCCGCGAGGCCGCCTTTGAATTCAGATATCGAATTTATGATGAGCTTTAATAATCGTGGTTGCGGGAATGCCGTTTGGCGTTTGTTGACCGTTACCTGCTGCGCCTTCGGCCTTTTGGCTGTGAACGCCGGGGCGGCCGAAGGCATCGCGCCGACGAATGGATTGACCGTTGGCGCTCAGGCGCAAATTGCGGCGCTCATGGCGGAGAAGGCCTCCTTCACCCCTGAACAGCTGAAAATGGATTCCCAACTGGTTTTTGCTTGGAAGCGAAGCCAGAACCTTTCCATTGCGGGAGGTGCGGTTCCTCTGCTCAGGCTCATGGTGGCACCCGACAACGATGGGTTCATCTCGGTGGACATCACGGCCAAGGTATCCGATGCTTTGCTGGCCTTGATCCAGAGTTCCGGGGGGACCATTCAAGCGAGTCATCCCAATTTCAACGCCATTCGCGCCAAACTTCCCATCGGTCAAATCCCCAACATTGCATCCTTTCCGGATGTGATCTTCATAAAACCAGCGGTCAAACGCCGCTTGCATACGGACAGCGAAGGTGATGTAACGCAAAACGTTTTACGTGCCCGGGCGCTGTACGGCTTGGACGGAACCGGGGTTAATGTAGGCGTGATTTCCGACAGCGTGGATTATCTCACGACCCTGCAGGGCCAGGGATTGATGGGGCCCGTCAAAGTGTTACCTGGGCAAAGTGGCATTCCCGGAACCGGTGAAGGCACCGCGATGCTTCAAATTGTTCATGACTTGGCTCCGGGTTCATCTTTGTTTTTTGCCACGGCCGATCCCGACGAGGCCACATTCGCCCAGAATATTCTGAACCTCCGTTCCGCAGGCTGCAGTATTATTTGTGACGATGTGGGATTTTTCGACGAATCCCCTTTTCAAGATGGCATTGTCGCCCAGGCGGTCAACTCCGTTACCGCCAGTGGGGCCCTGTATTTTAGCGCCGCCGGAAATTCCGGCAATTTCGACAGTGGCGCCGCCGGAACATTTGAAGGTGATTTCGTCAGCGGAGGCACTCTTACCGGAGGAAAAGGGGGGGCCCTGATGGCTTTCGGCGCGGTTAATTGGAATGTGGCCAAGAGTGGCGGCGGACCTTGCACTCTGTTTTGGACCGATCCCTTGGGATCCTCCACCAATGATTACGATCTCTATATTTTTGATGCCGCCGGAGCCAATGTGCTGGCCAGCTCCGTCACTGTGCAGAACGGCACCCAGGACCCCTACGAGATTGTCGGCGGTGTTAATCCCGGTGAACTTGTGGTGGTCGTTTTGGCCAATGGGACCAACCGGTTTATCCATTTGGACTGCGGCGGCGCGGTGCTAACGGACGCGACGGGTGGAAACACCAAGGGTCACAACTGTGCCGCCAATGCCTTTGACATCGCCGCGGTTCCGATTGAGGGAACTTTTCCGAGTTCGTTTACTGGCGGCTATGCCAATCCCGTGGAGTCCTTTAGTTCTGACGGTCAGCGCCGGGTTTTCTTCCGCGCCAACGGCACTCCTTATACTCCGGGCAATTATTCATCCACCGGCGGTGTGCTTCGCCGGAAGCCCGACTTGGCCGGTTCGGACGGGGTTACGACCGATGTTCCAGGCTTTGCCCCGTTTTATGGCACCTCCGCCGCCACCCCCCACGTGACGGCAATTGCGGCGCTGGTTCAGCAGTACAATCCAGATCTGAGTGAAGCCCAAACCCGCGCTGTTTTGACCGGCGCCGCGCTCGACATCATGGCGCCTGGTTATGATCGGGATTCGGGGTATGGAATAGTGATGGCCGATGCCACCATTGCGGCTACCCCGGTTGGGGTCGCGTCGCCGCACTTGATTTTGACCACCAATTATATTACTGGCGGCAACGGCAACGGGGCCATCGATCCGAATGAGTGCAATAATTTGTATTTGGTTTTTCAAAACAAAGGCCTTGCTGCCGCCACCGACCTGCAGGTCACGTTGAGTTCCACCACTCCGGGGGTAAGCTTTGGGCAGCCGACTTCTTTCTACGGCACCGTCCAGCCCGGCCAGTCCGCAACCAACACCCTGCCGTTCTTGGTGAGCACCTCCCCGAATTTTATTTGCGGAACGCCCGTGACGTTTCAGATTGCGATTAAATCCGACCAGAACAGCACGACAAACTTTTTCAGTTTGAACACCGGCACCATTGGCACACCGGTCAGGTTTGACAACACCAATTCCATCGCCATTCCCGATAACAACACCAATGGCGTTGATTCGGTGATCAACGTGACCGGCGTCAGCGCGGCCATTTATCATCTGACCGTCGCCTTGGACATCAATCACCCGCGGGATTCCGACTTGGCGATGCAATTGATCGGCCCTGACGGCACGGTGATCAACCTGGCCCGGAATGTTGGCGGCCGGGGCGCAAGTTTTGGTTTGGACTGCTCCGACCAGAACCGCACTTATTTTGATGACAGCGCGATGGTTCCCATTGGGAACGGCACGGCTCCCTTTGTCGGTGAGTTTCAGCCGCTGGAACCATTGGCTGCGTTCAGTGGCAAATCCGGCGGCGCCGTCAATGGTAACTGGCGCTTGCACGTGGTGGATGGAGCCGCCAGCAACGTCGGTCAGATTGGCTGCTGGTCGCTCATTATGACCACGGCCGCTTGCACCAACGGGAGTGGCCCCTGCCCCGGGGTCGACCTGGGCATAACGATGACCACTTCGCCGCAGGTTATTTACATTGGTGGCATGCTCAGCTACACGATGGTGATCAGCAACGCGGGTCCGGACACGGCGCAAGCGGTAGCGCTGAGCCAGACCTTGGACAGCAGTGTGCAATTTGTTTCCGCGGTCGCCTCCCAAGGGGTTATTTCTCCCTCCGGCGGTGGGGTGAGCGGCAACTTGGGCAGCCTGAGTGAAGGCAGCACGGCAACGGTGACCATTAATGTTCTGCCGTTGGCCGCCAAAACCATTTTCTCGACCGCCACCGTTGGTTACAACGGGACCGACTCCAATCCTTTGGACAACTCGGTCACCGTCGGCAATCAGATCAATCCCAGCAGCGCCGATCTGGCCTTGGGGATTGTGGCGAATCCTTCGCCCGCCTTGCTGGACGGCGTTTTGACCTACACGATCAGTGTGACGAACAACGGTCCCTCCCGCGCCACTTCCGTGATGGTCAGCAATGCCTTGCCCGCGGCGGCCACCTTCCTGAGCGCGGGCGCCTCCCAAGGTGTGGTCTCCAATAGCAACGGTTCGGTGTTGGCCAATTTGGGCGGTTTGGATGTTGGAGCTTCCGCCACCATGGCCATCTCCGTTCGGCCCACCAGCCTCGGCGTCTTGACGGACACGGTCAAGGTTTCCGGTAACCAGTTGGACCCAGTACCGGCGAATAATTCGGCAACGGTGACAACCACGGTTAGCCCGGCCGCGCAGTTGCTGCTCAACATGGTGGGCACTCCCGCGGCGGCGATCGTGGGTAGCAACGTCACCTACCAATTGAGTGTGTATAATCAGGGACCGAGTGCCGCCACCGGGGTGGTGGTCGCGGATCAATTGCCCACGGGGGCAACTTTGGTCTCCGCCACCAATTTCCAAGGCGCCACGGTGGTCAACGGTTCGATTGTCACTTGCACGGTGAGTAATTTGGCGGTGGGCGCCACGGCGAGCATGAAAATTGTGGTTGGCACGGCGGGCTTTGCAAAAGCGGTGCCCACCAACATTGTGAATTCCGCCTCGGTTTCCTCCGCGCAAGCCGAGCCGGATGCCAGTGGGACCCATGCCTCGGTTAGCACCTTGGTGGCGGCTCCCAACATCAGCGTCGTTGCGGCCGGTTCCACCTTGGTTAGCGTGGGCAATGGACCGAACAATGGAGCCATCAACATTGGTCAGACGGTGACCGTGTCCTTCGGCCTGCAAAATATTGGCAATGTGCCCACCAAGAATTTGACCGCCACCCTGCTCGGGACGGGCGGAGTCGTGACCAACAGCCCCCAGGCGAAGAATTATGGTGTTTTGCTGGCGGGTGGTACCAATAGTTTTCAAAACTTTACGTTTACCGCGACGGGCGCCAGCGGCGGCACGGTGGTGGCAACCCTGTTGCTCCAGGATGGCACCAACGTTTTGAGCACCAATACTGCGGTGTTCACTTTTGCCCTCCCCACCAGCACGCAATTCGCCAACTCCACCTTCATTAACATTCTGGATGGCAAGCTGACCGGGCCTACTGCGGCCAACCCCTATCCTTCCGTGATTAACATTAGCGGATTGAACGGCGTGATCGGCAAGGCCACGGTTACGATCACCAATTTCAACCACACCTATTCGGACGATGTTGCGATCCTCCTCGTCGGCCCCGGTGGCAATGCTCCCAGCGCGCTGAATGAGCGCGTCCTGTTGCTATCCCATGTGGGCGGTTACAACGGGGTGACCAACGGGGCCATCACCTTTGATGACGCCGCCACCGCGGAATTGTATCCCACCAGTGGAATTGTCAACGGCACCTACAAGCCCAGTGGCTACGGTTCGGTGGCCTTCCCGCAACCCGCTCCCGGCCAGCCTTATCAAAACAATCTCAGCTCCCTCAACGGCATTTCCCCCAACGGGGCGTGGTCCTTGTATGTGATTGATCAAATGCAGGGCGATGTGGGCTTCATTCAAGGTGGTTGGGCGTTGACGCTGACCACCATTACCCCGGTCAATCAAGTGGCGGACTTGGCCATCACCGGTGTGGCGGTCCCGAATCCGGTGTTTTTGGGCGCCTACGTGACCAACGTCTTTAGCATCACCAATAGTGGTCCGAATTTGGCAAGCGGGGTGGTCGTGACCAACCCGCTCCCGGTGGGCGCCGCTTTTGTTTCCGCTCAGACTTCCAAAGGCACCACCGGCACGAACGCCAATGGCGTGGTGTACTGCGTGGTCGGTAATTTGGGCACTGGGACGAATGTCACCTTCTCCGTGGTCGTCTCACCGACGGTGGGAGGTGCCGCCACCAACTTGGTCTCCACTGCCACCGTGGGCGCCAATCAAGCGGATTTGAATCTTTCGAACAATGTCGCCACCTTGAATGCTCCGGTGCTGCTGCCTTTGGCCAGCTTGGCCGTCACTGTGACCGGATCTACCAACACGGTGGTGACCGGAAGCAACCTTTCTTACACCATTACGGTGACCAACAACGGTCCGAACGTTGCGCTCGCGGCGGCCTTTTCGGACGTGCTTCCCGTGGGACTCAGCTACGTCAGTTCGCTCGTTTCTCCCGCGATCGGGGTGATTTCCAACTTCAATGGCACCTTGAGCTGCCCGTTGGGGAATCTGGCTTCCGGGGCTGGTGCGGCCATCACGGTTCAAGTCGTGCCCCAGCAGTTGGGTTGGGTGACGAACACGGTTTCCTTTACCACGGTCTCCACCAATGGCGCGCCCGGTGGCGCGGTTGCTTCCGCCATCACCTCGGTGGTGGGGCCCGCGGCCAGTATTGTGGCCAGCGGCTCGACCCTACTGGCGGGCGACCTGGTTCCGGGGAATGGGACCGTTAATCTGGGCGAAACCGTAACCGTTTCCTTGGCCTTGGCCAATGTGGGTTCGGCCGATACGGCCAATTTGCAGGCCACGCTTTTGGGTTCCGGCGGGGTTTTGCCGGTCAGTCCCGGGCCGCAGATTTACGGCGCTTTGATTCATGGCGGCGCCGCGGTTTCCCAGCCGTTCACCTTCCAAGCGACTTCGGCGAACAACGGCTTGGTGACTGCCAGCTTGCAGCTCAATGACGGTGAAACCAACTTGGGGGTGGTTAGCTTTGTCTTCAACCTTCCGGTGACCAATAGTTTCGCCAATTCGGCCGGCATTATCATTCCGGACAATGGTCCCGGTAATCCTTATCCCGCCACGATCAATATCACCGGCCTGAGTGGTTTGGTCGCGGGCACGACGGTCACGTTGAGCAATTTCAACCACGCCTTCCCTTCGGATGTTCAAGTGTTGGTGGTCAATCCGGCCGGCCAAAGTGCGGTGCTTATGTCGGCCGCGGGCGGCGGTCAATCCGTCAGCAATTTGGTCCTGACCTTCGCGGATACCGCGGCCCAGGGGCTTTCCGAAACCTTGCCGCTCTCGTCCGGCGTTTACCAGCCCACGGACTTCCTGCAGGGCGGTGATTATTTCCCGCCCCCCGCAGCCTCCGGGCCGTATGCCGCGTCATTGACCGCTTTCAACGGTTCCAACCCCAACGGCGTTTGGACCCTCTACGTGTTCGACAACCGCCCGGGCGATGCCGGTATCATCGCCTCCGGATGGAGTGTGAACTTGGTCACGGTTAACCCCATCAACAGCTTGAGCGATCTCGCCTTGACAGCGAGCGCGCCGGTTGGCCCGCTTTATTCGGGGAACGACTTCAAGGTGAACTACACCATCACCAACCAGGGACCGGCCTCGGCGAGCGGGGTGACGATCACCGCCACGTTGCCCGCGGGTCTGGGTTATGTCACCTCGTCGGTTCCCGCCACGAGTTTCACGGGCGGTCTGGTCTTCAATGTCGGCGCGGTGCCCACGAACGGAACGGTAACCGTCAGCCTCACCCTGAACGCCCAACCGGGTTATTATCAGACCGCGGCCAATGTTTCCGCCATTCAAACGGACTTGATTCCGGGCAACAACGCCCTGCAATTGCCGATTTTCGTCCTGACGACACCGCAATTCACCACCACCTCGGTGGCGAATGATGGTAGTTTCGTTCTGACGCTTTCCGGGCAGCCGTTGCAGAGCTATCTGATTCAATCCTCCACCAACTTGGTGGATTGGAGTGTCGTGAGCACCAATCAAGCCTCCTCCAAGGGGATTCTGCAATACCAGGATACGAATTCCAGCAACGTGCCGTATCAGTTCTATCGCGCGGTGGTTAATTCCCAGTAATCACCCTTTTTAGGGCCCCGGTCATTTCAAACCAAAGCGTCGTTCATGACTTTGTTTGGATTGACCGGGGGGATTGGCACCGGGAAGAGCACCTTGGCGTTGGGCTTGATGGGACGCGGAGTGCCGGTCGTGGACACCGATAACGTGGCCCGTGAATTAGTGGCTCCCGGTCAACCGGCAAACCTTCAAATTCGGGCTCGTTTCGGCCCGGAAGTCTTCGATGCGGATAATCGCTTGCAGCGCGAAAAGTTGGGCGAATTGATTTTTCGAGACCTGGCCGCCCGGGTTGCCTTGGAAGAAATATTACACCCCTTAATTCGCGCCACTTGGCAAAGGGTGGTGTCAGGTTGGCGCGAGGGCGGAATCCATTGCGGCGTGGTGGTGATTCCCCTCTTGTTTGAAACCAATGCGGCGTCCGCATTTGACCGGATCATTTGCACCGCCTGCTCGGAAGGAACGCAAGCCATGCGCTTGGCGGAACGGGGATGGGATGCGGCCCACGTGCAGGCCCGCTTGCAAGCCCAGTGGCCACTCGCCAAGAAGATGGCTGCCTCCGACCACGTCGTGTGGTCCGAAGGACCCAAGGAACTACTGTTGGCCCAAGCCGCCCGGATCGGTTTGCCGACCGTTAATTAATCAGACCGCGGTTGCCTGTTCCCGGGCGAAGGCGAGCACCGCCAAAGGCGGGAGCGTGAATTCCGCCGAACACGGCTGATTATGCACCCGGTAGTTTTCGGTTCTAACCAGCCCTTGGTTTCCCTGGTTGGAGCCGCCATACAGACTGGCGTCCGTGTTCAGGATTTCCCGCCAGGTGCCGGGTTGCGGCAGGCCGATCCGATACCGGGGGCGAACCACGGGCGTGAGGTTCATGATGACCACCAATTGGGAGCCGCCAGTGTGGTCACGCCGCCCGAAGGAGAGCACGCTGTTGGCGTGGTCGGCGCAATCAATCCAGAAAAATCCCTGCGGCTCGTAGACCGCATCCCAGAGCGCGGGCTGGGCGCGATAGACCCGGTTCAGGTCGGCGACGAGGGTTTGGATCCCCAGGTGGTAGGGGCCCTGGCCGAGCAACTCCCACGGCAGCCCGGCGTTTTCATTCCATTCGGTGGTTTGCCCGAATTCCGCCCCCATGAACAGCAACGGTTTGCCGGGAAAGAGCCATTGATACGCCAGCAGGGCGCGCAGGTTCGCGTATTTTTGCCACTCATCCCCGGGCATTTTGCCGACGAGTGATCGTTTGCCGTGGACGACCTCGTCATGCGAGAGGGGGAGGATGAAGTTCTCGTGATAATGGTAAAGCAGCGCGAACGTCAGATCGTTTTGATGGTAGGGGCGGTAGACGGGGTCGCGGGAGAAATAGCCCAAAGTGTCGTGCATCCAGCCCATGTTCCACTTGAGCGAGAAGCCAAGGCCGCCGAGGTGGGGGGGGCGGGTGACCATGGGCCAGGCGGTGGATTCTTCCGCAATGGTCATGACCCCGGGGAATTCCGTGTGGGTGAGGTAATTGAATTGCTTGAGGAATTCGATCGCCTCGAGGTTTTCCCGTCCGCCATGCCGGTTGGGTATCCACTCGCCGGCAGCGCGGGAATAATCCAAATACAGCATGGAGGCGACGGCGTCCACGCGCAGGCCGTCGATGTGGAAGCGTTCGCACCAGAACAGCGCGTTGGCCGTGAGAAAATTGGCCACCTCGTGGCGGCCGTAGTTGAAGATCAAAGTGCCCCAGTCTTGGTGGGCGCCTTGGCGGGGATCCTCGTGTTCGTAGAGCGCGGTGCCATCGAAACGCGCCAACGCCCAATCATCCCGCGGAAAGTGCGCCGGCACCCAATCGATAATGACGCCGATGCCCGCGAGGTGCAGCTCATTGACCAAGTATTGAAAATCATCCGGGGTGCCGAAGCGGCCCGTGGGGGAATAAAAGCCGGTCACTTGGTAACCCCAGGAAGGATAAAACGCGTGCTCCGAGACGGGAAGAAATTCGACGTGCGTGAAACCAAGGCGGAGCAAATAGGGGATCAATTCGCCGGCCAATTCCCGGTAGCTGAGGGATTCCGACGCGGACTTCTTGCGCCAGGAGCCGAGGTGCAATTCGTAAATACTGGTGGGGGCGCGCAACGGATTGAAGTGCCGGCGGCGGGAGACCCAATCGTCGTCAGTCCAAGCGAACTTTTGGTTGTCCCAGACAATCGAGGCGTTTTTGGGGGCGGCCTCAAAAAAGAAGCCGTACGGATCGGATTTGAGGCTGGTGTCGCCGTGGAGGCCGCGGACTTCGAATTTGTAATGCGTGCCTTCGCCGAGCCCGGGCACGAACAATTCCCAGACGCCGGAGGCGCCCAGCAGGCGCAAGGGGTGGTAACGGCCGTCCCACTGGTTGAAATCGCCCACGACACTGACGCGGAGGGCGTTCGGAGCCCAAACGGCGAAACTGGTGCCCGGCACCCCGTCAATGACGCGCAATTGGGCGCCGAGCTTTTCGTAAATGCGGCGTTCATCGCCCTTGCCGAAAAGGTAGAGGTCGGTTTCCCCGAGCGTGGGGAGAAAGCTGTAAGGATCGCGTGTGATCCGCACGTTGCCGGCATAATCGGTGATCACCAAGTCATACGCATAAACCTCGGTGGCCCCGGTGGTAACCCCCTCGTACAGGCCGGCGGGGTCCAGTTGTTCCAATTTGAGCGCGGGGAGGCCGGGGTTGTGGGCGGGGCGCACGGCTACGGCGGCGGCATTGGGCAGGAAGGCGCGTACAACCAAGCCGGAGCCGTCCCCGAGGGGATGCATCCCCAGGAGTTGGTGCGGGGAGCGGTGGGCGGCCCGGAGCAGGCTTTGCTTTTCTTCAGGCGTGAGCAGCATTGCGTCAATCCTACCGGCAAACGTTCCAAAATGCCACGGAAAACGGCGGCGGGCCGGGCCCCGGGGAGGAAAGCCCGAGTTTAGTTGCATTTCAAGCTTGCGTTTTTTGGCCGTGGGCGGGAAATTTCACCCCCTTATATGGATTCAGAAGCAAACGAGTCGGCGGAAATATTTCGTTTGGTGGCGTGGGCGCACGCCAACCAGAAGCGCTTGATCATCTACGCGACCGCGGTGGCCGTGGTGGCGGGCGGTTACTGGCTTTATACCTGGAGCGGGGCGCACCATCAACGGATGGCGAGCGAGGCGCTCTCCGACGTGCGGCCCTCGGCGGCGCCCGGCACGGAAAACCGGACCGTGCCCGCGGAAGCATTTTTGAAGGTGGCCGAGCAATACCCCGGTACGGCCAGCGCCGGGCGCGCCGTGCTCCTGGCGGCGGGGGCATTGTTCGATGCCGGCAAGTATGCGGATGCGCAGGCCAAGTTTGAACAATTTCTGCGCGACGCCGGTGATTCCCCTTGGCGCGTGGAGGCGCAGATCGGGGTGGCCGCCAGTTTGGAGGCGGCGGGCAAGAATGACGCCGCGCTCAGCAATTACAAAGCCATCCTCGACAAGCATCCCAGCGACGCCACGACGCCGCAGGTGAAGTTCGCCATGGCGCGGTTGAATATCGCGCTGAACAAGCCGGACCAAGCCCTCCGCTTGTATGAAGAAATGGCGCGGGTGCCGCATAACGATTCCTGGTCGTCCGAAGCGGAAATCGAAGGCCGCGAGTTGCTGCAGAAGCACCCCGAGCTGCGGCCCCCGCCCGTCGCCCCGACGAACGCCGCCCCGGCCGCGATGATGTCCGCCCCCGCCGCCGGCAAAGCCGCCGCGCCGGCCATGCTGTCCACCCCCGCCACGCCCGCGCCCGCCAAGGCCCCGGCGACCGGGACGCCGGCCAAAGCGCCGGCTGCCGGCACCAACGCGGGCAAACCCTAGTTTTTTATCCGGTTCGGAACAGCCCGTCCTCCCGGGGGCCGGCCGGTCGTGCCGCCTTGGGGGAAGGGAGGAGCCCACCGGTGTTGTTGTGAAAATCTCGATTATCGGCACCGGGTACGTGGGGTTGGTCACGGGGGCGTGCTTTGCCGAGGTGGGCCACCACGTCGTGTGCGTGGACAGCGATCCCGCCAAGGTCGCCCTGCTGCAGGCGGGCGGGATGCCCATCTACGAGCCCGACTTGGAGGATTTGGTGGCGCGCAATGTCGCCGCCGGGCGCTTGTGCTTTTCGAACTCCACGGTGGAAGGGGTGGAGAAATCGGATGTCATTTTCATTGCCGTGCCCACCCCGCCGCTGCCGGACGGCTCGGTGGATCTGAGCTTCATCGAGCGGGTCGCGCGCGAGATCGCGGGGGCGATGACCAGCTATAAGATCATCGTGGACAAGAGCACGGTGCCGGTGAACACCGGGGAGAAGGTCGCCGAGACCATCAAGCGCTACTGCAAAGCACGCGTCGAATTTGACATCGCCAGCAACCCGGAATTCCTGCGGGAAGGGTTCGCCGTCGGCGATCTGATGAAGCCCGACCGCATCGTGGTGGGCGTGCGCTCCCCGCGCCCGGTGGCCGCCATGAAGGAGATTTACGCACCGTTCCAAGCGCCGATCATCGTCACGGACATCAATTCCGCCGAATTGATCAAGCACGCCGCCAACTCCTTTCTCGCGCTCAAGATTTCCTACATCAACGCCATCTCCGTGCTCTGCGAGGCCTCCGGGGCCAACGTGCAGGAGGTGGCGAACGGCATGGGGATGGATGCCCGGATCGGCCGCCGGTTTTTGGACGCCTCGCTGGGCTTTGGCGGCAGTTGCTTCCCGAAGGATTTGGGCGCGTTCATCAAGATTTCCGAGCAACTGGGCTACGATTTCCGACTGCTGCGCGAGGTGCAGGCGATCAACGCGGACCAGATGGCGCGGTTTGTCAAAAAGATCACCGACACGCTGTGGGTGCTCAAGGGCAAGCGCCTGGGGGTGCTCGGGCTGGCGTTCAAGCAAAACACGGATGACGTGCGGCAATCCCCCGCGATCGAGCTCTGCCACCGGTTGTTGCGCGAGGGGGCGATCCTGCGGGTGCACGATCCGAAGGCGATGGGGAAGGCGCGCGCGGTGTTGCCCGACGTCACCTATGTGGACGACATGAACGAAGTCGCCGAAGGGTGCGATGCGTTGATTGTCGCCACGGAGTGGCCCGAGTTCAAGCAATTGGACTTGGAGCGCGTCCGCAAGTGCCTCACCCACCCGATCCTTTTCGACGGGCGCAACTTGTTCGATGTGCGGGAGATGGAGGCGCTCGGCTTCATCTATAAGAGCATTGGCCGGTAGGGGACCGGTTACCGCCCCGCCGCCGCCATGAATGCGCCCTCCCCACCGGAGCCGCCCCCCGAACGCGTGATCGAAGTGGCCGCGGGCTTGGTTTTCCGCGCTGGCCGGCTGTTGCTCACCCAACGGCGCGCGGGAGATCACCTGGGTGGTTTGTGGGAGTTTCCCGGAGGCAAGCGCGAGGCCGGGGAGACGTTTCCGGAATGCCTGCGGCGGGAATTGCGGGAGGAACTGGCGATTGAGGTGGTGGTTGGCCGCTGTTTGGAGACCGTTGGCCATGAGTATCCCGGCCGGCGGGTTTACTTGGAGTTTTACCGTTGCGAATGGGCGGCGGGGGAACCCCAAGCCATAGGTTGCCAGGATTTGGCCTGGGTCACGCGCGAGACGTTGGGCAATTATGTGTTTCCCGCCGCGGACGCCCGATTATTGGCACGGTTGACGGAGTCGGGCGAGTGGTGGCAGGGAGGCTGAGGGGATTCGCTACGGGAGCGGGCGGGTGGCGTGGGCGCGGAGCCAGAGCAAATCCGGGTTGTTCCCGGCGACGGAGGTGAACTCGTGTTTCACGGTCTCCACCACGTTCGCCGCCGGGGGTTGCATGGCCGCGCTTTGCCAATGGTGCAGTTCGGCGTGGCCGTCCGCAAAGGTGGCGCCCCCGGAGCCGCCATGGTAACTGGCCGCGAAATTCACCAATTGATCGGTCGCCATGTCGATGGCGAAATAACCGTCATCGATGCTGTCATCCCGTTCGTCCACGAACACCAGGGCGTCGGCGGGGGAAAGCGCGCGCAAGTCCGGGGTTTTGGCATAAGTTTGGAAGCCGCCGTTCCACGCGATGCTCAGGGAGCCGATCCAGCCGTTCAGCGAGACCGTGCGCACGACGGGGTAGCGCAAGTTCCCTTCCTGGCAGTCCACCCGGCTGGCCAGGCAATGGTAGATCCCGGCGGAGGCCGCGTAAGGTCCCAATTGCGCCCATTGCGGGTCCAGCAGCAGGCTGAGGTTGGTGTTGTCGGTGTTGTTGGCCTGCCGGGGATCGAGCCAGCCGGTGACCCAATTCAGCGGGCCGCGATTGGCTCCGGAGCCCGCTTCCATTTGGTAATTGTTGCCCGGAAAGAAATCATGGTTGTCGTGGGTGTACATCTGGCAGGCGATTTGCAACTGGCGCAAATTGCCGAGGCAGTGCGCCCCGGTGGCTTTGGTCTTGGCCCGGGCCAGGGCGGGCAACAGGAGCGAGGCCAGCACCGCGATGATCGCCACCACCACCAGTAATTCGATGAGGGTAAAGGCGTTCCGGAAGGCGCACCCGGAGGGGCGCCGGCGGGGGCGCGGAAGCTGGAAGCGCGGGGTCATGGGGGAACCTTAAATTGGCCGGCCCGGTGCCGCCAGTGGGAAATCGCCGGCCCACCGGGCCGGGCGGGGCAACACTTCACGGGATATGCTTGCGTGGCGGGGCGGGAAGCGATTTGATTTCCGGGCGTGAGCCCGGACCGATGCCTGATGGCGATGATTTCGCCTGCGCCGGCGGCCGCCCCGGGGGCGGCCCGGCGGGGGCTCGACGCCGCGCCCGATTTTTAGTCCATCGCAACCTCATGAAAAACCACTTCCTGCTGCTTTTCTTCACCAGCGCGCTGGCGTTGCTCACCGCCTGCGACCAGCACTCCGAACCCGCCGCCGGCCATACGGCCGCGAATCCCGCCGCGGCGAAAGCCAAGGGCACCATCGGCGTTTCCTTGCTCACCCTCGACAACCCGTTCTTCAAGGTCATCGGCGACAACATCACGGCCGAAGGGCGCAAGCACGGATACACGACGATCGTGGTGAGCGGGGACAAGGACGTGGCGAAACAGGGCAATCAAATCAAGGATTTCATCGTGAAGAAAGTGAGCGCCATTGTGCTCAGCCCGTGCGACAGCAAGGCGATCATCCCCGTGATCCAGGAGGCGAACGCGGCGGGCATTCCCGTGTTCACCGTGGATATTCCGTGCAACGAACCCGGCGTGAAAATCGCCACCCAGGTCGCCACCGACAATTACGGCGGCGGCAAGGAGGCCGGGCGGGCCATGATCGAGGCGTTGGGGGAAGCGGGGGGCAAGATCGCCGTGCTGCACTTCAAACAGGCGGAATCGTGTCAGTTGAGGGTGAAGGGTTTTCGGGAGGTCATCGACACCTTTAACCAAACCAGCAAGGCGCCGGTCCAAATCGTGACCGAATTGGAAAGCGCCGGGGCGAAGGACGGCGGCTACAAGGCCACCGAGGACGCCCTGCAGGCGCACGCGGATTTGCGCGGCATTTTTGCGATCAACGATCCCGCGGCCCTGGGCGCCCGGGCCGCGCTGGAGAAAGCGGGCAAGACCCAGGTGCTCATCATCGGATTTGACGGCCAGCCCGAGGGCAAGCAGGCGATCAAGGACGGCAAAATCTATGCCGATCCCATTCAATTCCCCGACCAGATGGGCGTGCGGATTGTCGAGTCCATCGTCCGGCATTCCAAGGGCGAAACGCTGCCGCCGCAGATGCTGATTCCCACCAGCCTTTACCGCAAGGCGGATGCGCAAAAAGATCCGGAACTCAAGTAACGAGCGGAAAGCGTGTTAAAGCGATGAGCATACCCGGAAGTTTTCGACCCGAGTTGGTGGGGTCCATGTCGGAGGGCGCGGCGGGCAATCCCACGGTGGCCATGATGGAGGCGGCTTTTGCGCACCATGGATTGGCTTGGCGTTATGTGAACATGGAGGTGACACCCGCGGATCTCGGAGCGGCGGTGCGCGGGGCGCGGGCGATGGGTTTCCGCGGTTTTAATTGCAGCCTCCCGCACAAAGTGGCGGTGATCGCGCATTTGGACGGCCTGGGGGAATCCGCGGCGGTGATGGGGGCGGTGAACTGCGTGGTGCGCCGCGGCGACCAGTTCATCGGGGAAAACACCGATGGGAAGGGATTTTTGAAATCGCTGATGGAGCTGACCGATCCGCGCGGCAAGGCGGTGGTGTTGTTCGGCGCGGGCGGCGCGGCGCGCGCCTTGGCGGTGGAACTCGGCCTGGCGGGGGTGCGACGGATGGTGATCGTGAACCGGAGCGCGGCGCGGGGCGCGGAACTCATCGCCTTGCTCCGGGAAAAACTGCGCTTGGATTGCGACTTGGTGGCAGCTGGCGGCGAGTACGCGGTGCCCGCCGACACGGACTTGGTGATCAACGGGACTTCCATCGGACTCTACGACTCCGACGCGCGGCCGGTGGTGGATTTGGCGAGCCTGCGGCCTGGCATGGTGGCGGCGGATGTGGTTTTCAGCCCGCCCCGGACGCGGTTTCTCCGGGAGGCGGAAGCGCGGGGTTGCCGGACGCTCGACGGGTTGGGGATGCTGGTCAACCAAGGGGTGATCGGGCTCAAATACTGGACGGGCGTGGACCCGGATGCCGGCGTGATGCGCCGGGCCTTGACCGCGGCCATGGGGCTATGACCGACGGGCCGCCCTTGCTGGAGATGCGCGGGATGGTGAAATCCTTCCCCGGGGTCCAAGCCCTGCGCGGGGTGGACCTGACGCTCCGGCGCGGGGAAGTGCTGGCCTTGCTCGGCGAAAACGGCGCGGGCAAGAGCACGCTCATCAAATTGCTCGGCGGCGGCTTGCGTCCCGAGGCGGGGGTGATCCGGATTGACGGGCGCGACACCCCGCTGGCCACGCCGCAAGCTTCCCGGCGGGCCGGGGTGGCGGTCATTTACCAGGAGTTCAATCTCGTGCCGGGGTTGACGGCGGTGGAAAACATGTTTCTCGGGCGGGAGTCCACCCGGGGCGGTTTTCTGGCGCGCGGGGTCGAAACGCGGCGCGCGGCCGGGTTGTTCGCGCGGTTGGGCGTGGCGGTGGATTTGGAGCTGCCCTGCCGTCGGTTGACCACGGCGCAACAGCAGTTGGTGGAAATCGCCAAAGCGCTGGCCTGCGAGGCGCGGATCATCGTCATGGACGAACCGAGCGCCGCGCTCACGCCCCACGAGGTGGGGCGGTTGTTCACCATCATCCGCGAACTGCGGAGCCAGGGAATCGCCATCATCTACATCAGCCATCGATTGGAAGAGGTGTTCGCCCTCGCCGACCGCGTCACAGTGTTGCGGGACGGGCGGAACGTCGGCGAACGGCCGATCGCCCAAATCACCCGCCGGCAAATCATCGAGTGGATGGTCGGGCGCGAATTGCAGGATGAATTTCCGCGGCGGCAGGTCACGCCCGGCGCGGTCCGTTTGGAAGTCCGCGGCTTGCGGCGCGGCCGGGCGGTGCGGGAGGTGTCTTTCAGTGTGCGGCGGGGGGAGATTCTGGCCCTGGCCGGCCTGGTCGGGGCCGGGCGGACGGAGACGGTGCGGCTGATCTTTGGCGCCGATGCGCGCGAGGGCGGGGAAATCCGTCTGGATGGCCGCGTGTTGGCCATTCATTCACCCCGCGAGGCCATCGCGGCCGGCATTGCCCTCCTCACCGAGGATCGCAAGCTCCAGGGCTTGGTGCTGGAGCACTCCGTGCGGGAGAACTTCGGCCTGCCCAATCTCAACTGGCTGTGTCGCCGCGGGTTCGTGCAGGCCGCGCGCGAGCGCGCGGCGTTCGCGGAGTACACCGCCCGGTTGCGCATCAAAGTGCCCCACTCCGAAGTGCGCGCCGGCCGGCTCTCGGGCGGGAACCAGCAAAAAGTTGTGCTCGCGAAATGGCTGGCGCGGAATTGCGAAGTGCTGATTTTTGACGAACCCACGCGCGGGATTGATGTCGGCGCCAAACACGAAATTTACCTCCTCATGAACGAACTGGCCGCCGCGGGCAAAGCCCTGATTATGATCAGCTCCGAACTCCCCGAAGTGTTGGGCATGGCCGACCGCATCCTGGTGCTGCACGAAGGCCGGGTGACGGGGGAAATTGCGGAGGCCCGCGGGGCGACGCAGGAGCAGATCATGCAACTGGCCGTGGCCTGAACTTATGCGGATCCGGCTCGCCCGATTTTTGAACGAATACGGCATGTTGCTGGTGCTGTTGTTGCTGGGTGCGTTCTTCAGCGCCGCCACCTACCGGCAGCAGGCGCCCGTGGGAGCGGCCGCGGCCCGGCAGGTGTTGTCCGCGGTGAAAAACCTGCCCGGCCCCGCCCCGCGTGTTTTGGTCGCGGCGGGGGACCAACCGGGGGACGCCGAGTTCGCCGCCCAATTGCAGCGCGCGCTGCCCGCCGCGGGGGCGGAAGTTGTGGGCGTGGTCCAAGGGGATCCGCGCGACGCCCGGGCCGCTTTGCAAAAGCTCGCCGCCGCCGGCGGCGGCCGCTTGGACGCCGTCGCCTGCACCCAAGTCGCCGGCACTTGGCTGGTGTTCGCGGACCTGTCCGCGGACTTTCCCGCCCTGGGCGCGCCGCGGGTGCTCGTGCCCCGCAGCTATTGGTGGCCAAACTTTCTCAAGGCCGAAAACCTGCTCAACATCGCCAACCAAATCGCCGTCATCGCCATTGTCGCGATCGGCATGACGATGGTGATCATCACCGGGGGGATTGATCTCTCGGTGGGCAGCCTCATCGCCCTGGCCGCGGTGCTGGCCGCGGGGTTTATCCGGGATTATGCCGGCGGCGTGGCCGCGGGGCCGGCCGGTATGTGCCTGGCCTGCCTGGCGGCGATCTTGGTCACCGGTTTGGTGGGCGCGTTTTCCGGGGCGATGATCACGCGCTTCGACATCCCTCCTTTCATCGTCACCCTGGCCATGATGCTGGTCGGCAGCGGGAGCGCCTATATCCTGGCAAAGGGCCAGTCCATCTACCAATTGCCGGACGCCTTCACTTGGCTCGGTCGCGGGGCCAATCTGGGGGGGCTGCCCAACGCGGTCATTCTCATGCTGCTGCTGTATGCGGGCGCCCATGTCCTCATGGCGCGCCTGAAGCTGGGGCGTTATCTCTACGCGGTGGGCGGGAACCGCGAGGCGGCGCGGCTTTCGGGGGTGCCGGTCCGACGGGTGCTCATGTTCGCGTACATCGCCGGCGCCCTGCTGGCGGGCGTGGGCGGGGTGATTCTGGCTTCGCAATTGAAAAGCGGCTCCGCCACGTACGGCAACATGTACGAACTCTACGTCATCGCGGCCGTGGTGGTCGGCGGCACGAGCTTGAGCGGCGGGGAGGGCAAAATGTTCGGCACGCTCACAGGCGCACTTACCATTGCCGTCATCCAAAACGGCATGAATCTCACCAACGTGGAAAGCTACACCCAAAAGGTGGTGCTCGGTCTCGTGATCCTCGGCGCGGTGCTCATCGACAAAATGCGCCATTCCCGGACCGGGCCGCCCCCGGCGGCATAAACCTTCGGGGTGGCTTTACCGCAGGCTTTCCAGATAGCGCACAAACGCCGTCAACTGGGGGTCGGTGATCACGCCGGCGTAGCTGGGCATGCCGGCGTCCGCGTGATCGAAGCCACGCACGATTTTGGCTTGGGGTTCCAAGATGGACTCCCGGAGGTAGGCTGCATCCGCCAGGACTTCGCCCCCGCCCTTCAAGGGCACCCGGCTTCCGAACAGGCCTTTCCAGGTCGGCCCCACCTTGCCCGCGAGCGAGCCGTCCACCGAATGACAGGCCGCGCAGCCCAGCAGCGTCGCGAGGCGCCGGCCCTCCGCCACGGTTACGGGGGTGGCGGCCGCGGTCGGGCCGGGCGTGCGGGGGGCGAGGTCCGCAATAAAGGGCGCAAAGCCGGCGGCCGCGGGCTGGAAAGCGGGCATTTCGTGAACCGTCAGGTAAGCCTCCTGCGCCAACGTTTCGCCCGCCCGGTTGGCCAGGGACCAGCCCACGCGCAATTGCATGACGGGCTGCATGTCCGGCAGCACGAGGAAAACCGCGCGTCCATCGGCTGATAACTGAACGTTCGAAGGGAGCAGCACCTCCTGCCCGGGGCGGCCGTCGCGGCGCAGATGGGGCGAGCCGTAATTGGCGGTGCGACGGTATTGCCAGCGTTCGACGGAATAATTGGCGGGGTTGCGGGCGGCGGCGGGATCCAAGGCTTGGTCGAAGCGCAGCCAGACCCCCTCGGCGTAAGGCAAAACCGACCGGGGCAGGGGGCTCGGTCGGCTGGTGTGGCGGACGCGGGCCAGACCACTGATCTGGGGGGCCTCGGTGCCCCAACTTTGGAAGCCCGCGACGTAGAGTTGGCCGTCCGCCGGATTCACGGCCCCGTTCAAGGGCGCGAACCGCAGGTCGCCGGTCACGCTGACCACGGCCGCCTGGGTGGGGTGGGCGGGATCGTTCAGCAGCACGAGGAAGACTTCCGGGCGGTAATAGCTCAGGAGCAATAATTCTTCGTTGAGCGGACCCATGCGGGCGCCGTGCAACCAGACCTGGCCCGCCGCCGAGGCGTTGATGGTATGGGGAATCCAGGTCAGCGCGTCGGCGATGGGCGCGGGGTAAACTTCCTTCGGCATGCGGGCGGATAGAAAACCGTAATATTGCCCGTCGCGGATGACGTGAAGCGGCGTGGTCGGGATGTAATGCCCCTCCTGATCGCTGGCGGTGACCAGGCCGGTCACGGGATTCACGCCCAGAAACGGCTGCCGCAATCCCCAGCCCAGTACGGAAGCCGAGGCGCCATCCGGTGCCACGCGGAGAATGGTGCCATTATGACGGCCGGTGGTGGAAGCCTGTTGGCCGCCCTTGGCCAGGAGGAACGAACCGTCCGGCGCGGCGCGGATCCCGCTGGCGAATTCCCGCGTTTCCGCGGTTTGCGCGTAGTTGTTGGCGAACAGTTCTTGACGGTCGGCGGCGCCGCCGGTGGCGTCCGGCTTGGGCAGCCGCCAGAGCCCGTTGCGGTCGACGACGAACAGTTCCTCGTTTCGCACGCATATCCCGAGCGGTTCGTGAAAGCCCGAGGTGAACCGGCGCCAAGTGACGTGTTGGAGATCATCCCGCAACCCGTCCACCAGCCACACATCGCCGTCGAAGGTGACGGCCGCCGCCCGCCCGTCCCGCAGGAACGCCAGATCGGCCAGGCGGACATTGCGCCGCCAGGGATTGGCGAGGGGCAGGGCGATGTTGTCCACCACATAGGCGCCTCCGTTGGTGGCGAGGCTGCCGGTGGTGACCACACTTTCCGGCCAGCGGACCGGCGGGTGGGTGGCCGCCGCCAATGCCGGAAGCGCCGGGGGCCTTGGTCCGAGCGACCAAGTGAACTCCACGGGCTGGCTCGATACCCCGATCCGCGCCACCGTGAGCCCCGCGGGGTCGCCGCTCATTGAAACTGGTAAGGGGCGATCGCCGGAGTTAAAAAGCAGGGCGGTCGCGAGGGGCGGTTGGGCCGAAACGGGGCGTTGACCAATCACCCAGATGAGTGGTTGGGGCACCGCCGCCAGCCGCACCCGGCGCTCCACGCGGGCCCGGCCTGCAAAGTCCCCGGCGGAGATCCATTCCGTCACGGCCGTGCCGGCCACTTCGTATTCGAGCCGGACGCCATCCCCGGTGAAGCGCACCGCCCGGAATCGACCCCGCCGCGGATCAATGGGTCCGCGGCCCACTTCCATGGGGTCGGGGGTGGGCGGACGGGGATCGGTCAAGTTGACTGTGCTTCCGGTTTGCCAACCCGGGTAGAGGCCGTTCGCCAGCCATAAATCACCCACGATTTGGGGCAGATGCTCCTGTCCTTCGGGCGTTTTGGCTCCGGGAATGTGGTAGGAAATTTGCGACATGGCGGCCGGCGAGACGCCTGGGCCATACCAAACGGCGGCGACCCGCAGCAGGTCCGTGTCGAAGCACGCCCAGCAGCCGTGGCCGAGCTTGAGGATGAGCCCGCGCGGGGTCAAATTATTGGTTGGCCAGCCGGGACCGGTGTTTCGAGCGTCGAGCACCGAGGAAAAAAAGGGGAAGCCGGGTTCGACGAACGGAGCCCAGGCGGGGGCGGGGGGTGCGGGTGGCTCAGTACGGGCGGGTGACGGGGTGAGCAGGAGGCAAGCAGCGGCGGCGAAAACCGCCGGGAGGGCCCCGGGATGACGATGGATCGAAGTTAGGCGCACCATGGATGAAATGAGCTGGTCCGGACCAGCGGGAGCCGGACGAGCCGTCGCCACTTTGCCTTTGCGGCGTCCGAAAGCAAGCTCCGCCTCGGCGGACCGACCAGTCGCGCGCGCCAAGCCGCCAGCCGCGCCGCGCGCCACTTTTTGGCATGGACTTTTTGGTTGACAAATCGGCGTCGTTCGAGTAGATTAACGAGCATTAATAAGCCATAGATCCATAACCGGGCCTGTGGCTTCATGTCAGGGGTGTCGCTACAGGGTCGTAAAAATCAATGAAGTTATGTCAACACCATACATAGGCGAAATTCGAATGACCGGGTTTAATTATGCTCCCGAAGGTTGGGCGCTGTGCAACGGGCAGCTGCTCAGTATCGAGGAGTATTCGACCCTCTTCACCCTGATCGGCACCACCTACGGGGGTGATGGGCAAACCAATTTCGCCGTGCCAAATCTGCAATCGCGCGTGCCGGTCCACCAAGGCACGGACCCGCAGGGAAACCAATATGTGGTGGGCCAGAACGGCGGCGCGGAGCAAGTCAACTTGGGCGTGGCGCAAATGGCCGGCCACAGCCATCAAGCGGTTTGCAACCCCTCGCCGGGTGCCGCGACCCCCGGGGGGAACGTCTGGTCCAATACCAGCGGTGATCAGTATTCCAACGCCGCTCCGAATCAAACGCTGAACCCCGCCTCGGTGCAGCTGGTTGGCCAGGGGTTGCCGCACGACAACATGCCGCCCTTGTTGGTGATCAATTTCATCATCGCCCTGCAGGGGGTGTATCCTTCGCAATCCTGACCTCCTCGAACCCGATTTTTTTATGGAACCATTTCTCGGCGAAATTCGGCAATTTAGTTTTGGCTTCGCGCCCAAGGGCTGGTTGGTCTGCCATGGCCAACTTCTCTCCATCCAGCAATTTCAGGCCCTGTTTTCCATTCTGGGCACTTCCTTCGGGGGGGACGGGATCAGGACGTTTGCCCTCCCCAACCTGCAGGGCCGCATGGCCTATGGGGTGGGGAACACAGTGGCGTTGGGCGGGGTGGGGGGCGAGGCCTTCCACACTCTGACCACGGCCGAAATACCGACCCACACGCATACGGCCATGGCCAGCGGGGCCGCAACTCCCAACGCCGGCCAGCCCACCAATAATTATTGGGTCGCGCAATCCGCCAACGTCTATGCCGCCGCCCTGCCGGGGCCCGGGGCGCCCACGATGAGCGCCGCGGCGATCAGTGCGACGGGAGGGGGGCAACCCCACGAAAACCGGCCGCCTTATTTGGCGCTGAATTTTTGCATCGCCATCAGCGGTATTTACCCATCACGGAACTAACCGATCCACCGCCGCCCACCCCACCCCGACTATTATGGACGCATACCTTGGAGAAATCAGATTATTCAGCGGCAACTTCGTCCCGGTGAACTGGGCCCTGTGCGATGGTCGCCTGCTCCCCATCCGGCAGAACACCGCCCTGTTTTCCCTGTTGGGAACTCAATTTGGCGGGGACGGGACCACTACCTTTGGCCTGCCTGACTTCCGGGCCCGGGGGCCAATGGATTTCGGCCAGGGCCCCGGCTTGAGCCAACGAAACATGGGCCAGACCCTGGGGGCGGCCACCGCGACTCTCAACACCACCCAGTTGCCCGCCCATGGCCATCCGCCCGCCGCCTTGGCGGCGAGCGGCAACAGCACCACTCCCATGGGCAACGTGAGCGCGGAAATCACCGTTGGCCGGACCGCGCAATCGTTTTACAGCACCACTCCCGGCGCCAACTTGGTCGCCATGGCCGCGTCGGCTCTGCAGGCCGCGGGCGGCGGGCAAGCCCACAACAATCTGGCACCCTTCCTGGGACTCAATTTCATCATCTGCTTGAGCGGAGCCTTCCCGCCCCGGAGCTGAGCCCGCCGGCGGGGGTTCGCGTCCTTCTTGGTGCGTGCGTCCTTCCCCCAGTGGGTGGGGCGCTTTTTTTGGCCGGACCAAGTGTTTGAGAAGCAACCTTATGAGTGCGAAATGGAGATCCTTTGCGTCGTTGGTTTTGGCCGCGCTGTGCGCTTGGTGCGGTGACGCCCGCGGGGCCACCTATACCGTCACGAGCACGGCCGACTCCGCCTCCACCACGGGCACCCTGCGGTGGGCCGTGGCCCAGGCCAACGCCAACGGAACCAGTATTATCAGCATTCCGCCGGGCACCTATTCCCTTACGCAGGGGGAGTTGGATCTGGGGCCGACGGTGGGCGCCGGCGCCGCGAATAATGTCTCGATTATCGGGACCGGCTCGGCCGCGAACACCATCATCCGGCAGACCGACGGCCAAAACCGGGTCTTCAACCTGGATCCGCAGTCCCACGGGGGCGCGACGTTTGCGTTCGCGAATGTGACCCTCACGGGCGGGCATGACGCCCTGGATGGTTTTGGGGGCGGCGGGATTATCACCGGCAACGGCGGCGCGGGTTCCCCGGATTACCTTTTTCTGACGAATGTCGTGGTGACGGGATGCAGCACCACGGGGGACGGCGCGGGCTTGGATGCCGACGGCGGCAGCGTGACGATGGTGGGCTGCACCTTCTCCAGCAACAGCATCAGTGGCGGCGGGACCATGCTGGGCGGGGGGGTGTTTTTCCTCCCGCAGAACACCGGCGATACGTTCACCGCCCTGGGTTGCTTCTTCCTCCGTAACAAGATCACTGCCACGGGTGCGGGGCAGCAGGCCGAAGGTGGCGGCGTCACGTTGGACACGAACCAGGCCATTGGTTCGATCGGCAATTTGACCAACTGCGTGTTCGGGGCGAACACGGCCACGTCGTCCAATGGCCCGCAAGGCCCGGATTTCGGTGGTGGCGGCATGTATATCGGGGCCGGCTCCACGATTCGCTTGGTGGGCTGCACCTTCACCAACAACGCCGCCAATGCGACGCTGGGTGGGGCGAGTGGGAACGGGGGCAACGGCGGGGGGGTGCTGGTGCAGGAGAACCAAAGCAGCGTGCTCGTGCAATATTGCCGGTTCACGGGCAACACCGCCGCCGCCAACGGCGGGTCGGCCATCTGGGGCAGCACCTTCGGCACTTCGCACATCACGGCCAACGATAATTGGTGGGCCGCCAACACCGGCCCGGCGGCGGGCGCCGTGCTGAACGGAACGGTCGCCAATTGGTTGGTGTTCACCAACACCGCCGCGGCGGCGACCGACGTCGCCGGCACCGGGGATGGGGTGACCGCCACCTGGGTGAAGGATTCGGCGGGGAACTCGATCGCCGCCGTCAATTTGATGGCGCTCACCAATCTGCCGGTGACCTTCAGCGCGGTGGACGGGACGCTTTCCGGCGTGGCCGCCGTGGTTTCCGCCGCGGGCGCGGCCACGGCCACTTTCACGGGAACCACGGCCGGCAGCGGCAGTGTCACCGCGACGGTGGACGGGGTGGGGATCGCGGCGGCGATCACGGTGACGGCCCCGCCCCAAGCGACGGGTGTCAACTCCACGCCGTCCAGCCATGCCTACGTGGCGGGTCAAACGGTCCCCTTGGTGGTGACTTTTTCCACCGCGGTCACGGTGACGGGCAACCCGCACCTGGCCTTGTCGGATGGTGGCACCGCAGTTTATGCGAGCGGCAGCGGCACCGCGTCGTTGACATTTAACTATGTTCCCGCCGCCGGGGACACCAGCGCGCATCTGGATTATGCTTCCGCGACCGCGCTCACTTTGAATGGCGGCACGATCATGGCCGCCGGTACCGCCGTGGGGTTGACCCTGCCCGCTCCCGGGGCGGCGGGTTCGCTGGGCGCCAATACGACTCTGATCATCGACACAACCCTGCCGACGGCGGCGCTGACAGCCACTCCGGCGGCCTTTGCCGCCACCAATGCGGCGACGTTTGCCTACACCGCCGCCGACAGCGGCAGCGGACTGGCCAACGTGCAATACCAATTGGATGGCGGGGCGTTGGGGGCTGCGACCAGTCCGCTGACCTTGACCGGTTTGGCCGACGGCAGTCACACCTTCAAGCTGCAGGCCACCGACGTCGCGGGCAATGTGGCCGCCACTAATTTCACTTGGACCGTGGACACCACTTTGCCGATGGTCCTGTTGACCGGCAAGCCGGCGGCGCTAAGTTCTTCACCCACCGCCACGTTCACGTTCACCGCGACCGACTCGGGCAGCGGGCTCGCCGCGACACAATACCAATTGGATGGCGGAACCTGGTTCGCGGCCACCTCACCGGTTATTTTGTCCGGCTTGGCCGCCGGCGCACACACCTTCACTTTGCAAGCCACGGATCGGGCCGGTAACAGCGCGCAGGTTGGCTACCCTTGGACCGTGGGCGCCGCTCCCACGATTACGATTCCCCCCGCCGGCCAGGTATTGGGCTACGGCAGCAACACCACGTTGACGGTGACGGCGGCCGGCACGGCGCCTTTGGCGTATCAGTGGACCTTCAATAGTGGCGCGATCGCCAATGCCACGGCCACGAGCTATGCTCTCAGTGGCATGACCGCCGCGTTGGCGGGCAACTACGCGGTCGTGGTCACCAATCTATACGGCAGTATCACGAGTGCTCCGGCAGCGATCACCTACGAAACCGCCGTGCCGGTGATGCAACTTTCCTCCTCGATCAGTCCGGTGGGTTACCGCTCCCCCGTGACGTTCCTGGCCGTTTTGCCGAATGCCACCGGACAGGTGGTGTTCCAATCGGGGGGGACCCCCATCAGTACCAACAGTCTGGTCGGCGGCAACGCCACCAGTGCGGCCTGGGCGGGCTTGCCGCGTGGCACGAATCTGATCACCGTGGTTTATTCGGGGGATGCGGATTACAGCCCCCTGACCAACACCTTCACCCAGGTCGTCACCAATCATCCGCCCGTGGCGGGCAACGGCAGCTACACCCTGATACCCGGCAGCAGCTTTGCGATCAATCTGGCGGGTTTGCTCACCAACCGGGTGAGTGATGTGGATGGCGACAACATCACGCTGAGTGCGGTGGGGGTGAGCACGAACGGGGTGCAGCCCATCACGAACGCGACTGCCATTACTTACCAAAACGCCCGGGGCGTGAACGATCAGTTCACCTACACCGTCAGCGATGGCTTTGGCGGCACGGCCGCGGGGTTGATCACCCTGCTGGTCAATCCTTACGGCGCCTTTGGTCCCACGCCGCCCGGCATCACCTTCACCCGGACCGCCGCACAGCCCACCTTCTCCGGCCTGCCGGGCTACGCTTACCAAGTGACACGTTCCACCAATGACGCCGCCGGTCCGTGGTTCCCCGTGCTCACCACCAATGCCCCTGCCGGCGGACTGTTTCAATACGTCGAAGCCCCGCCCACCAACCACCTTTCCCTCTTCCGCCTGCTCTATCCCGGCGGCCCGGGCGTGGGAGCCGTTCCGCATTGACGAGCAAATCATTGCCGCCGAAACTGGCGCGGCATGAATTTGTCCCAACGACCGCCCGGCATTTTTCGGAAGCGCAAATCCCATTTTCCGTGGGGTGGTATGGCGGGGTGGGTGGCGCTGTTGATCTTTGGGGTTGGCCTTAGTCCCGCCGGCGAATTGCCGGAGATGCCAACCCTCTTTCCACCGCATGCGCGGATTTTGTTCCAAGGGGATTCCATCACCGACGGGAACCGTGGGCGAAACGCCGATCCCAACCATATTCTCGGCCATGGGTATTGCTTCATTATTGCGGCGGAATACGGGGCGCGGTTTCCGGAGCGCCGATTGACGTTTCTGAATCGCGGGGTGAGCGGCAACCGGGTGCGGGATTTGGCGGCGCGGTGGCAGTCGGATACGCTGGATCTTCACCCCGATGTGCTCAGCATTTTGATCGGCATCAACGATGGCGGCAATCCGGCCGTGCCGATGGCGGATTTTGAGCGGGGGTATGAAAAACTGCTGGTGGATGCCGAGGCCGCCAATCCGAAAATTCGCTTGGTGCTCGGCGAACCCTTTTACCTGCCCAAGGAGGGCCAGCCCGTGAATGAGGAACGGGTGCGGGATGAGCGACAACGGCGGGAAATCGTGGCGCGCCTGGCCGCCCGGCATCACGCGGCGCTGGTGAAATACCAAGGACTCTTCGAAAAGGCCTGCCAACGCGCCCCCGCTTCGTATTGGATTTGGGACGCGGTGCATCCGACTTACTCGGGCCACCAATTAATGGCCGACGAATGGGTGCGCACGGTGGCGGAGTTTTTCAAATAAGGACCAACGGACAATCGCGCGGAAACGAAAACAAAAACGAATGAAATTCTTGGGCAAGGGGTGGGGCGGCGGCTTCCTGGCCGCGCTGGGGCTGGGGTTGATCATGCCGGCAGCGGGGGCGGCCGAGCCCAGCTTGCGCGGGCCGGTGCCCACGCCGGGCATGAAGGTGGTCGTGAGTCCCGAAGGCGTGCAGGCGCCGGACTATCATTTCACCAACCGTTGCGTGAAGCCGGCGCCGTGGCGGGCGGACTGGATTTGGCTGGGCCAGCCACCCGCGGGCAAGGTGGAAGTCGCCTGGTTCCGTAAGGAACTGGTGTTGGCCGGGGAACCGCGCGAGGTGGCGGCTTGGCTGAGTGCGGATGTGATCTACCGGTTGTATGTGAACGGGCAATTGGTGTCCCGCGGACCGGCGGACATCGGGCGCGATTACGACCGGGGGGAAGCGGGGCCGCAGTGGCTCTATGATTTCCGGGATTTGACGCCGTTCTTCCACGCCGGCACGAATGTGATCGCGGCGGAAGTGTTCACGGACGGGTTTGTGAGTTCCCGCGTGTCGCGCGGACACGGTTGGTTGTTTGAGGCGGAAATCCAGCGGGTGGGCGGACCCGCGGTCACGGTAAAATCCGACGCCACCTGGCGTTCCCGCGCCGGCGAATGGCGCACCACGCCCGTGCCGGCGCTGCGCGGATGGCACACGACGGGTTTTGATGATTCCGCCTGGGCCGCCGGCGCGGTGGTGCCCTCGGTGTGGAAGCCGCTCGCGGCGAGTGAACTGCCGCCGCTGATGGAGGCGCGGTACCCTTGGAGCAAGGTCTTGGAACCGGGCACGAATGTGCACGCCTCGGGAACCGCCTTCACGCTGTCCGGGAACGGTGCGCTGACGCTGCAATTCGACCGGGTGCTGGCGGCGTATCCCACGTTCAAAGTGCGGGGTGGGGCGGGGGCGACCCTGACCGTGGTCCCGGGCGAGCGATTGGGGCAGCGCTCGCGGGTGGTGAGCTTCCACTTGGGGGAAGGTCTGCAAGAATTGGAGTATCCGTACTTGGACAGTTTTTCGGTGCTGAAGCTGCAGGTGACCAACGTCACCTCGCCCTTGGAAATCTTGGACGCGGGGGCGGTGTTTTCGTCGGCGCCGGTGGCCTACCGCGGCGCGTTTGAATGCAACGATCCGGAACTTAACCGGCTGTGGAAGGTGTCGCGCTATTTGACCCAGATTTGCATGCAGACCCACCATTTGGATTCGCCAAACCACCAGGAACCCATTTGCGATCCCGGTGATTACCTGATTGAGTCCCTCGAGAACTATTACGCGTTTGGCGAACCCTGGCTCGCGCGCCAGGATGTGCGCAAATTCGGCGGTTTGCTGCACCAGTTGCACTACCGGAATTTCCACACCAGTTACGCCCTCCTTTGGCTTCAAATGCTGCTGGCTTATCACGACTATACCGGCGACCCGAGCCTGGTGGCGGAACAGGCGCCGGACGTGCATGGCCTGCTGGACACGTTCACGGGCTGGCGGGGCACAAATGGACTGATCAGCGAGGCCCCCAATTACATGTTCATGGACTGGGTGGACATCGCGGGGTTCGGTTGCCACCACCCCCCGGCGGTGATCGGGCAGGGTTATATGACCGCCTTTTATTATCAGGCCTTGGCGGACGGCATCCGGGTGGCGGAATTGACCGGGGACACGCGGCGGGCGGCGCAATATCGGCAATTGCGCGGGGAAGTGGCGGCGGCCTTCCAACGGGAATTGTGGAACGACAAGGCGGGACTGTACCGCGACGGCCAACCGTTTCAAACTTCCGTGAAACCCAGCCAATGGCTGCCGGCGGACAAGGACATCGAGACCTTCAGCAGCCAGGGGAATCTGTTGGCGGTGCTTTACGATCTGGCGCCCACGGACCGCCAAGGGGCGATCGTGGACCGGCTCATGGCGCGGCCGGATCTCAACACCCAGCCTTATTTCATGCACTTTGTCTTCGGCGCCTTGGACCATGCGGGCCGCTTCGACCGGTACGCGGTGCCGCAGATGAAGCGGCTGAAAATTTTTGACGACACCCAGACCTACCGCGAAATGTGGACCGCGGGCGACTACAGCCACGCTTGGGGCGGGGCGCCGTTGATCCAACTTTCCCGCACCGTGTTGGGCGTCCGCCCCACCGCGCCCGGTTTTGCCGGCTTCACGGTGCGGCCGCACCCCTGCGGGTTGACTTGGGCCAAGGGCGTCGTGCCGACCCCGCACGGCGAAATCTCGGTGTCTTGGACCCGGGCGGAGGGCCAATTGCGGATGGCCCTCACGGTGCCGCCCGGGACCACGGCGAAGATTGCCGGGGCCCCGTCCGGTCCGCTCGGGCCGGGCCGCCACGAAGCGGTGGTCCCGGAAGCCGGTCTCCAAGAATAATACGCCGCGTCAATCCCGCCGCGGCGCGGCCGCGCCGTCGACGATGGCGCAGCGCATCGGTTCAAGGGTAAGGCCCGTCTGTTCCCGATAGCCCGCCGCCATGGCCCGCATGAATTCCTCCGCGTGTTCGGGCCGGACCAGGTTGATCGTGGCGCCCCCGAATCCACCGCCGCTCAGGCGTGCGCCCAGGCAGCCGGGTTGGCGGCGGGCCAGGTCCACGAGCACATCCAGTTCGCACGCGCTGTTGCGCAACCAATCGCGCGAGCTCTCGTGGCTTTGGAACATGTATTGCCCGAAGCGGCGTTGATCGCTTTCGCGCAGCGCCAGTTCCGCCAGCACCACGCGCTCGATTTCCGTGACGATGTGGTGGGCGCATTCGAATTGACGGGTGGTCAACCGGTCGCGGTGGGCGAGCAGAGTGCGCAGATTGACCGAGCGGAGCGAGGGGGCGCCGAGCGCCCGGGCCGCGCCTTCGCAATTGGCGCGCAGTTCGTTGTATTCGCCCCCCACCAAGGCGTGCTTCACCCCTGAGTTGCACACGATAATCGCCGCGTCGGGCAAGGGCGCGGCTTTGACGGTGAGGTAGCGGAAATCAATCTCCAGCACCTTCCCCGCTTCGCCGCACAGGGAGGACAAGTGGTCGAGCAGCCCGCATTGCACGCCCACGAATTGGTTTTCCGCGGCGCGGCAGAGTTTGGCCAGGGCCAGCGTTTCGTCCGGTGAGCAAGCGGGGAAACGGCCGCGCGCGTCGCGGGCGGGCGGGTGCAGCGGGCCGGGGCCGGTCAATTGGTAGGGGTATAGTTCGCGCACGATCAGCGCGGTGGCGACCTCCAACGCGGCCGAGCTGCTCAGGCCCGCGCCCAAAGGAATTTGGCTGTGAATGGCGGCATTGAATCCCCCGAAGCGCACGCCGGTGCGGCGCAGTTGGTCCAGCACCCCCTTCAAGTAACTGGCCCACGGGGCCGCGGGGTTCGGGACCAATTGGTCCGTCGGAAAGGTCTCGCCTTGCGGAAACGCGGCTGAAACCAGTTCCACCAAGCCGTCGGCGCGCGGACTGGCGACGATTTCCAAATATCGGTCGATGGCGATGGAAAGCACCAAACCGTCATTGTAGTCGGTGTGGTTGCCCAGAACTTCGAGGCGCCCGGGCGCCCGGGCGGAGCGGAGCGGGGCGGAGCCGAAATGGGTTTGAAACAACGCGGAGGCGGGTGTCATAAAGGGGTGGGGGTGGTTGCCGGATCAATTTGATCCAATTGGCGGGCGAGGGCGAAGTCCCGCGCCGTGAGGCCGCCGGCGTCGTGGGTGGTGAGCGCCAGGGTGACGCGGTTCCAGCGGATGTCGATGTCCGGATGGTGGTTGGCCGCCTCGGCGGCACGGGCGACCGCGTTCACAAAACGGATGGCCGTAACGAAGTCGGGAAAGGGGCGCACGCGGGAAATCCAACCGGCCCGGTGCGTCCAAGCCGGCACCGTGGCCAGCTCCGCGCTTAATTCGTCCGGTCCCAGCTGTGGCACACCTTTACCCATGCCACAGGGCGCGTCCGGGGTCACGCCGAAAGCGATTCATGGGCGCCGCGCGCCCGGCGGGACAATGATGGGCGGCTGGTTGGCCTCGTTTTGTTTGGCTTCCCGGAGCAGGCGCCAACTGCTCACCCCGGCGAGCAGCCACGCTAGGACGAAGATGTTTAATCCCAGCCAATCGGATTGTCCCCCGGCGGCCGACGCACCCGGGACGCCAACCTCCACCGCCTGCAGTTGGGCGGCGAACCAGCGCCACATGGCTCCCATGATGAGCACAAAACCCGCCACCGCCAAGGCCAGTTCAAACGTGCCCGCCAGCCAGCGGCCGGCCAGCAAGGTCCCCAAACCCGGGGTGGCCAACTGATTGATGATCACACAATTCCAAGCCTTCGCACGGTCAAGCGTCTGGCGCGGGGCGATCCCCAAAAAGGTCTTCATAGGCGCAAACCATGGCCGTGTAGCCGAGCGGAACGGTGAAAAAGAGACCGATGATGCAGGCGATGAATCCGAAAATATTGGCGATCCCGGCCAGGATGATTAGAACGAAGACCTTCAGCCAGACGCGGCCGACCATTTTGCGGCTGGTTTCCATCGCGGGCCAGAATTCCAAGTGCTTGTCCATGACCAGAATGGGGGCCATGATCCAGCTCACGGAGAGGTAGAGCATCGGAATCAGCAGCGCCAGCACCGCCGCCGCGATCAAAAAGCCCAAGGCGACGGAGGGGGTTTGCCCCTTGGCGCCCACAAAAATCGCCAAGAGCGCCAGCCCGACACCGGGCAGGGCGACCAGCGCGGTCAAGATCGATTGGACGAGTACCACGAGGAACAACTGCAAGAACTCGCGGCGAAATCCGTCGAAGACATCCCCGATCTCGACTTCCTCTCCGCGCCGGACCCGGAGCACGAGATAGAAGAGTCCGCCCATGAGGGGACCGCTGATGACCATGCTGGTCAGGGAAAACAGGATGCCAATGATGGGGATGGCGCCCAAGAGGCCCAAGCCGATCGAAATGCCGAGCACCACCGCGGCCGCGCCGACGATGGGGCCAAAATTCTTCGTTTGGAGGGCCCAACCCTGTCCGAATGCTCCAAAGGCGGACAACTCGCACGGCCGCGTGTACAAATCCTCGGGCAGCGGGGTACCGGTGATGCCGTCGTCCGCCGGGAAGGCGGGAGGTCCGCCGCCCGCTCCCCCCCGGGGGGTGCCGGTGGCGGGCAGGCTCAGGGCGAACTCGGGATAGGCCGCCACGGCTTGCCATTCGGTTTCCTCTTCTTTGCGTGCCCTCGTTTGGGCATTGATCCGACCTTCCGTGATCCAACGGCGCATTTGATCACCGCTCACCGGGCCGTATTCTTTGCCATCCGAGCCGATGATCTTAAACCGCCCACTGCCGGTCGAAGTCGGGGCGGGTTGGGGTGGCGGCGGATTGGCTGCCGTCGGGCCGCCGGTGGGGGCTTCCGGGAGGCTGAGTGCGAATTCGGCGAAGGCGGACACCGGCTGCCAATCGGGCGCGCCCTCCATCTGCGCCCGCGTATGGGCATTGACGCGGCCTTCGCTGATCCAACGGCGCATTTGATCCGCCGAGACCGGCCCGTATTCCTTGCCATCCGTTCCGATGATTTTATACATAACAAAAACGTTTGCCGCCTTCGGCGGTTGGTCCGCCGGTCCAACCACCTTCATGCTGCCGGCAAACCGTCGCCCCGCAAGCGCAAAGCATTCCCCGGCAAGGGGTTAAAACCGCCGCCCGACAATCATTTTGAGCAGCAAATGATCCGTGCTGTGGGTCAGGCCGAAGCCGACGCCAAAGTTAAACTCCCATTTGGGCGAGAGGTTCAGGTCGATGACGGGAAAGATCTGGTGTTGTTGGCTGCTCTGGGGGTCGAAATTCGTCACCGGGCCGTAGCTCGCGTAATACTCCACACCCAGGGTGACCTTTTTCGTGAAGTCGTAACTGAGCTTGGCGGACGGGGAGAACTCAAATCCCCGGGCGGAATTGGCCCCGGAGAACGACCGTTCGAACGCCGGGTTGACGGCCGCGTACCACCGCCCAAACTGCTTGTCGATGATGGGCCGGATTTCCCAAGTCCAAGTGTCCTCGCTGAATTTCGGTTTTTGATAACCCACCTCCATGGACAAGCTCAGGCCCACCGGGCAATGCCATTCTTCGGGGACGCGGACGCGCGGGCGGATATGGTTGCCGACCCATTGCCAACCATCGCCGGAACGGGCGCTGCTGAAAAGATAGACCCCGGTTTCAAACCAAGGGGTGAATCCATGGGTGATTTCCAAAGTTTCGTGGAGGGCGTCCTGGGTGGGCAACATCCCGTTTTCCGGCACCTTGCGGCCGTCCACGGTGTAATTGCTGTGGATTTCCACCATGGTGTCGCCGGGGGCAACCGTTTCGCAGCCGTAAACCTGGATTTCGTAATTGTCCTGCGCCGAGCTGGTTAATGAACTGGCGGCCAAGGCGAGGATGAGGGTCAGAATGCGGCCGGGGGCCAAGGGGGCGGCGGCAAGGGAGCGGCAGGGCCGTTGGCCGGGGGAGTTGGCGGTTCGGGTGGTCATAATGAGCCGTGCCAAATTAGCGCCCGCCCGGGTCCGGGGCAATGGGAATGTGGCAAAAGGGCGTTCCGAAGCGGTGGTTTCCTGTCCCCGGCGCGGCTTTTAAAAAAACCCGCAAAAAAACTTAAAAGGTTGTTGACTCCCGCCGCGGGCTTGGTAGTTTCTCAACTCCTTTTGCAGGACTTTAGATGAAAACGTATTTGCCGAAAGTAAATTTGGACCAGCGCAAGTGGCACGTCATTGATGCCAACGGGGCCATTCTGGGCCGGTTGGCGGTGCAGATCGCCGACGTGTTGCGCGGTAAGAACAAGCCGGTGTACACCGCCCATTTGGACGCCGGTGACTTCGTTGTCGTGATCAACGCCGACAAAGTGGCCTTGACCGGCAAAAAAGAAATGGCCAAGACGTTCATGACGTACTCGGGCTGGAAGGGTGGCGAACGCTATCGCACCGTGTCCCAAGTCCGCGCCCGCACGCCGGAGCGCCTGATCACCCACGCCGTCCGCGGCATGGTCCCCAAGAACCGCCTCGGTCGGGTTCTGATGACGAAGTTGAAAGTCTACACCGGAACTGAGCATCCCCACGGCGCGCAGCAACCCACCGCGTTGGCGCCCAAGAACTAAGCAAGCGACGAATTTATGGCAGCTATCTCCGAATTTCTGGGCACTGGACGGCGCAAGACGGCCGTCGCCCGCGTGCGCATCGCCTCCGGCACCGGCAAGATCATGGTGAACGGCCGCGAACTGGAAAACTATTTTCCGACCGAATCCCTCCGCATGGTGGTGAACCAACCGCTGGTGGTCACCGCTTTGACGGGCAAATACGACATCCGCGTGAACGTGCAAGGCGGCGGCCCCTTCGGCCAAGCCGGCGCGGTGCGCCACGGCATTGCCCGCGCGCTGCTTGAAGTGGATTTGAATCTCCGCCCGGTTCTGAAGGCGGACGGCCTGCTCACTCGCGATCCCCGTAAACGGGAACGCAAAAAGTATGGCCAACCCGGCGCCCGCAAGCGCTTCCAGTACAGCAAGCGTTGATCTGCTTTGCGATTTCCACCCCCGCAAGAACGATCTTGCGGGGTTTTTCTTTTTGCCGCACAACAAACAAGTGGGTATTTCGGCATGGATAAAAAGGTGAAAGTTGGCATTGTGGGCGCCTCCGGTTATTCGGGGGAGGAGCTGGCGCGGCTGCTGTTGACCCATCCCCATGTGGAATTGGCCGCGGTGACGTCGCGGCAGTATTCGGGCCAGACTCTCGCGCAGATTTTCCCGCGGTTCGGTCATTACCCGGCGGCGCGTCGGCTGCGGTTTAGCGAGCCCAACATTGAGCGGCTGGCCGCCGAGGCGGAAATCGTGTTCCTCGCCCTGCCTCACGGTGTTTCGGTGGAGTTTGCCGGCCCGTTGTTGGCCGCCGGTTGCCAAGTCATTGATCTCAGCGCCGATTTTCGCTTGCGGAGCGCGGCGGTGTACCAGGAGTTTTACGGTCACGCGCATCCCGCGCCGGAATTATTGGCCACCGCGGTTTACGGTTTGCCGGAGGTGTACCGGGAGGCCATCCGGGGCGCGCGTTTGATCGCGTCGCCGGGTTGCTATCCCACCAGTATCCTGTTGCCCACCCTGCCCCTGCTGCGCGCGGGCTTGATCAAAGCGACGGGCATCATCGCCGATTCCCATAGCGGCGTGAGCGGGGCCGGCCGCAAAGCCGAGCTGGATTATTTGTTTGTGGAGTGCAACGAAAGCGTCCGGCCTTACGGCGTCCCCAAACACCGGCACCTTTCCGAAATCGAGCAGGAACTGTCCTTGGCCGCCGGCGGACCCGTCATTATTCAATTCACGCCGCATTTGATGCCCGTGAACCGCGGCATTCTCACCACCCTTTACCTGGCACCGACCCGGCATTTCGACGACGCGGCGGGCGCGGCGGCCTTGAATGCCGAGGTTGCCGCCTGCTACCAAGCCGCTTACGCCAACGAACCGTTCGTGCGGGTGTTGGAGGGCAAAGCCCTGCCGGACACCAAAAACGTGACCGGCACGAACGTGGTGGAATTCGCGTGGCGGGTGGACCCGCGCACCGGGCGGTTGGTGGTGATGAGCGCCGAGGACAACATCGTCAAAGGCGCCAGCGGCCAGGCGGTCCAAAGCATGAACATCCGCTGCGGATTTCCGGAAACCGCCGGGTTGATGTGAACTTTCCCCGGTCCGTGTGGTTTACTTGAGCTTCCCCTTTCATTTTCAGGCAACATGAGCACCCAACTGACTTCCATTCCCGGTTCCATCACCGCGCCCCGGGGTTTCCGGGCCGCGGGGGTTTTTTGCGACATCAAACGGTTGGGCACCGGCAAGGGCTCCGACAAGGGGCCGAAACGAGACTTGGCGTTGATCGTCTCGGACACCCCGGCGACCGTGGCCGGGCTGTTCACCACGAACCAAGTGTGCGCGGCGCCGGTGAAAATCAGCGCGGCCCGCTCGGCGCAGGCCACCGCCCAAGCCATCGTTGTGAACTCCGGCAACGCCAACGCCTGCACCGGGGAGCGGGGCCTAAAAGATGCGCAACGCATGACCGCGGAAACCGCGAAACGCCTGCGCCTGCCCGAGGAGCACGTGCTCGTCGCCTCCACGGGCCGGATCGGCGTCACCCTGCCCATGCCAAATGTGGTCAAGGGCATCAAGGCCGCCGCGGGGATTTTGGCGGCGGACCAGGACAGCGCGGCGCACGTCGCCGAGGCGATCATGACGAGCGACACCAAGCCCAAGGCGGTGGCCGTCGAATTCACGCTCGGGGGGAAGACCGTGCGGATCGGGGGGATCTGCAAAGGCGCGGGCATGATTCAGCCGGGCATGAGTCCGACCGGCGCGCGGCCCGCCGCCGCGCCATACGCCGGCTTGCATGCCACCATGCTGGGATTCATAACCACCGATGCGGCAGTCGCCGCCCCGGTGTTGAAAACCGCCTTGGCCGAGGCGGTGGCGAACAGCTTCAACCGCATCACGGTCGATGGCGACATGAGCACCAACGACACGGTGCTGGTGTTGGCGAACGGCCTGGCCGGCAACGCGCTGGTGACCGCCGCGAAAAAGGCGGATCGCGCCGTGTTCCAAGCCGCCTTGAACCATGTTTGCCTGGAGCTCGCCAAGAAAATTGTCCGCGACGGCGAAGGGGTGACCCGTTTCATCACGATCCGCGTGTCGGGCGCGCGGAATTTTGCGGATGCGGACGCCGCGGCCCGGGCCGTGGCCAACAGCGCACTGGTGAAGACCAGTTGGTTCGGGGGCGACCCCAACTGGGGCCGGATTCTCTGCGCGTTGGGCTATTCCGCGGCCCAAATTACCGAGCACAAGGTGGACCTGGCCTACAGCCGGCCCGGGGATAAAAAGCTCCTCTACGCCCTCCGGCAGGGCCAGCCGACCAAGACCCCGTTCCGCGACTTGTGCGCCGTGACCGCCGAGCCGGAGTTTGAGCTGCACATCCATCTGAACGTGGGAAAAGGCTCCGCCGTGATGTACTCCGGCGACCTCACCGAGGAGTACGTGGATTTCAACAAAGGGAACGTGGGCGATCCCACCTCCTTGGGCGGCTGATCCGGAGCACCACCATGCAAGACCTTATCGCCAAAGCGGCCACCCTCATGGAGGCGCTGCCGTACTTGTTGAAATACCGGGGCGCCACTTTCGTCATAAAATACGGTGGCAGTTTCATGGACTCACCCGACCCCGCCGTGCGGAACGGCGTGGCGTTGGACGTGGTGTTCCTCGCCGCGGCGGGAATCCTGCCGGTGGTGGTGCATGGCGGCGGCAAGGCGATCACGCGCGCCATGGAGACCGCGGGCTTGCGGGCGAATTTCGTGCAGGGCCTGCGGGTGACGGACGAACCCACCGCGGGCATTGTGGACCGCGTTTTGTCCCGCGAAATCAACCCCGAGGTGGTGGCCACGATCAACGCCCTGGGTGGCCAGGCGCAAGGCTTCGCCGGCACGGATATTTTCACCTGCCGCCGGGTTTATCTCACCGGCCCGGCGGGCGAGCGGTTGGACATCGGTTTCACCGGGGAAGTCACGGCCGTGAACACGGCTCCGTTGCGCGAATGCCTCGCCGCCGGCATCACGCCGGTGATCAGCCCGACGGCGCGCGGGGAGGATGGCGCGGTTTACAATTGCAATGCCGACGTGGCGGCCGCGCAGGCGGCGATCGCACTCGGCGCGCGGCGGCTTGTGTTCATGAGCGATGTGCCGGGTCTCATGCGCGATCCCAAGGATCCCGCCACCCTCATGCCGCAACTGCACGTGGCCGAGGTGCCCGGTTTGAAACGCGCCGGGGTGGTGGACAAGGGCATGATCCCCAAGGTGGACAGCGCCGTGGCGGCGATTCAGGCCGGGGTGGAAAAGGTCTCCTTGGTGGATGGACGGGTGCGGCATGCCGTGTTGCTGGAAATTTACACCGATGCCGGCGTGGGCACGGAGGTGGTGCGGTGAATGCGCCCGCGGCGGAGTTGGCTTCATGAAAACCCTCGCCGGATGGTTGCTGATCGCGGGCCTGGCCTTGGCCGCCGGGGCGCAGGCCGGTGCGGCGGGCGCGCCCTCGGCCGAAGCGGCCGCCTGGGGCAAGGCTTGGCGCACACGCAACCCGGTGTGGCGGGGCCTGCATCTCGCCGTGGACACCGGGCGGCAGGCCGAACAATTACAGGCGGAATTGCCGCGGCTCGCGGCGGTCGGGGTCAACGTCCTGATCGCCGAAGTGGACTACAGCTTCGATTTTCAGTCGCATCCCGAATTGCGGCCCGCGCAGTATGTCACCCGGGCGCAGGCCCGCGCGCTGACCGCGGCGGCGCGCACCAACGGCATCCGGCTCATCCCCGAAATCAACTGCCTGGGCCACCAATCCTGGGCCGCCAACACTCTGCCCCTGCTCGCGAAGCATCCCGAGTTTGACGAAACCCCCGGTCAACACCCCGGCAACCAGGGAATTTATTGCCGCAGTTGGTGCCCGCAAAATCCGGCGGTGAATGAATGCGTTTTTGCGCTGACCGATGAGTTGGTGGAGGCTTTTGATGCCGACGCTTTTCACGTCGGAATGGACGAGGTCTTCATCCTGGCCTCGGAGTTTTGCCCGCGTTGCCGCGGCGGCGATCCCGCCCGGTTGTTCGCCCGGGCGGTCAACGAGTTCCACGCCCACTTGGTGGAGCGGAACCAAGTGGAAATGCTGATGTGGGCCGACCGGTTGATCGGGGCGAAAGCGACCGGTAATTCCGAGTGGGAAGCCGCCATCAACCACACCGAAGGGGCGGTGGACCTCATTCCCAAGGACATCATTCTCTGCGACTGGCACTACGGCAAGCGGACCGAATACCCCTCGGTGCCCTATTTGCTGGGCAAAGGATTTCGGGTCTGGCCGGCCGCTTGGCAACCTTTGGACGCGGCCCGGGCTTTGAATGAGTTCGCGCATCGGCAAAAGGATCCCCGGATGCTCGGCTTGTTGTGCACGGTCTGGGGCAAAGTTCGCATCCCCGAGCTGGCGGCCTGGCCGCCGGTGGTGGAAACCCTGCCCGGGTGGCGCTGAGCCGGAAACTCCGCCCATGAAAACTTCCTGGTTCGTCCACCCATTCGATTCCTTCGCTTAACCCAACATGAAAGAAATCGTGCCGTCGCCGCCGCCCATCGTTCGCAACGATGCCGTGGAAATCCAATCGCTGTTTCAGCGCCACGTGGTTCCGTCGTACGGCCGTCTCGACTTGGTGCTGAGCCACGGCTCCGGCAGCCAATTGTGGGACGTGACCGGCAAGCGCTACCTCGATTTTGGCGGGGGCGTGGCGGTCTGCGCGCTCGGGCACTCGCCCGCCGCGATCACGGAAACGATGATCGAGCAATCCACCAAGCTGATCCATTGCTCGAACTATTACTACCACGCTCCGCAAGGGCGGCTGGCGGCGGCCTTGACCGGCCTCATCGGGCCGGGCAAGTGCTTCTTTTGCAACAGCGGCGCCGAGGCGAACGAAGGTTTGTTCAAGCTCGCCCGCAAGTTCGGCCATGATGAGGGCCGGTTTGAAATCATCACCGCCCTGAACTCCTTCCACGGCCGCACGCTGGGCGCCGTGGCCGCCACGGGGCAGGACAAGATCAAGAAGGGGTTTGAACCCGCGATGCCCGGCTTCCGCCACGTGCCGTTCAACGATCTGGCAGCCGCCCGCGCCGCGATTACGCCGGCGACCGCCGCCATCCTCATCGAAGGCATTCAGGGCGAGAGCGGCGTCACGCCCGCCACGGCGGAGTATCTGCTCGGGTTGCGCGCCTTGTGCGACGAAAAGAAGCTGTTGCTGCTCATGGACAGCGTGCAATGCGGGCATTTCCGCACCGGCCGATTCCAGAGTTTTCAACGCATTTTGGCGGGCGTGCCCGGCGGGGAGAACTTCCTGCCGGACGGCATCAGCATGGCCAAATCCCTGGGTGGCGGTTTCCCCATGGGGGCCTTTTGGGTGCGGGCGCCCTACGCGGATTTGCTCAGTGCGGGCACCCATGGCAGCACCTTTGGGGGAACCCCGCTGGGGTGCGCCATCGCCCTCAAGGTGCTCAGCGTGATCCACGAGGAAAAATTGGACCGCAATGCGTACGAGGTCGGTGAATTTTTGAAGCAAGGGTTGCGTGATCTGATCGCCCGCTTCCCGCTTTACTTGCGTGAAGTGCGCGGCCTCGGGCTCATGATCGGTTTGGAATTGCGGGACGACCACCCGGCGTGGAGTGGTGCGGGCAAAAGCGCCGCGTTGCGCCTCACCGAACTTTTGCAGGCGGCCGGGATGTTGGTCATCCCCACCGGCACCCGGATCATCCGGTTTTTGCCCGCCTTGAATCTGCGGCGCGACGAGGCGGAGGAAGGCTTGCGGATTTTGGAGAACGTGCTGGCGGCGCTGCCCGCCTGAGCGAGAAACTTGGCCATTCATCAGTATGAAACACCTGTTGAGCATCGAAAAACTGGGGCGGGAAGACGTGGTCGGCATCCTGGCCGCCGCCGGTCCCATCAAAGGCGCGCGCGGCAATCACGCCGCCCGGCCGTTGGAAGGACAAGCTTGGGCGATGTTGTTTTCCAAGTCCTCCACGCGTACCCGCGTATCGTTCGAAGTCGGCATCCGCGAGCTCGGCGGCCAGGTCATGTTCTTGAACGCCAATGACATCCAGCTCGGCCGCGGCGAACCCATTCAGGACACCGCCCGCGTGCTCGGCCGCATGGTCCACGGCGCGGTCATCCGCACATTCAAGCAGAGCGACGTCGAGGACTTCGCCGCTTACAGCCGCATCCCGACCATCAATGCGCTCACCGACGATGAGCATCCCTGCCAGGTGTTGACGGATGTTTTTACCTTTCAGGAAAAGCGCGGTTCGATTCGTGACCGCGTGGTGACGTTCATTGGCGACGGCGCGAGCAACATGGCCTATTCGTGGATTTTCGCCGCCGCGCGCCTGGATTTTGAGCTGCGCATCGCCGCGCCCGCCGGCTACCAGCCCGCCCCCGAAATTCTCGCGCGCGCCGCCGGCGCCCGCGTCGTGGTCACTGAAGACTTCCGCGCCGCCGCCGCGGGAGCGGACCTGCTCTACACGGACGTGTGGGTCTCCATGGGCCAGGAAGCCCAATCGGGCGAACGTCTCCAGCGCATGGCCGGCTATCAAATCAACGCCCCGCTCGTCGCCCTCGCGCGTCCCGATGCCTTGGTCATGCACTGCCTGCCCGCTTACCGCGGCAAGGAAATTGACGCCGCCACTTTCGAGGCGCACGCCGGCACAATTTTCGACCAGGCCGAAAACCGCCTGCATGTGCAAAAGTCGATTCTGAGCTGGGCGGTCGCGTGATGGAGCCGGCGCGGCCGTCGCTCAGCGCGGGCCGCGGTCGAGGTAGTCCGCGATATGGATGGCCTCCACGTCCCGCGCGCCGGCTTTGAGGAGGCCGGCGCGGATTTGGAGGAGGCAACCGGGATTGCTGGTGACCACCGTTTTGGCGCCGGTTTTGAGGATGTTTTCGATCTTGCGCCGCTGGAGCCGCCCGGCCATGGCGGGTTCGGTGAGGTTGTAACTGCCGGCGCTCCCGCAGCAGACATCCGCCTCGGGCAGTTCCACAAAACGATCACCCGCGACGGCCCGGACGAGATCGCGGGGTTGGCGGGTGATGCGTTGCGCGTGGGCGAGGTGGCAGGCGTCGTGGTAGGTGACGCGGGCGTCGGCCGCCGTCGGAGGGGTGGGGCCGGCGGTCGGCCGCGGGAGGACTTCCGTGAGGTCGCGGACGCGGGCGCTGAACCGCCGGGCGCGCTCCGCCCAGTCGGGGTCATCGCGGAGCAGGGCGCCGTACTCCTTGAGCGTGGAACCGCAGCCGGCGGCGTTGATGACGATCGTGGATAGTTGATGCCGTTCGAAGGCGGCGATGTTCCGGCGGGCGCAGGCGCGGGCCGCGTCCAGTTGCCCGCCATGGGCGAACAGCGCGCCGCAGCAGCCTTGGTCGCCGGGCGTGACCACGTCGCAGCCGGCGTCGTTGAGCAGGCGGGCGCTGGCCGCATTCGTGCCGCCAAAGAGGACGGACATGACGCAGCCGCTGACGAAACCCACGCGCTCCCGGGCGGGGGCCGGGGCGGGGCAAAACTCGGGGAGCGGCGCGGGATCGGGACCGGCGGGCAGGAGCGCCAAGGCTTCCCGGGCGAACTTGGGCAAAAGCCATTCGAGCCGGAGGCCTTTGACGATCCAAGCGGGGAGCAGGGCGAGCTCCAAGCGCTCGGGGAAAGGGAAGACTTTCTCGATCGCAATCCGGCGGAGGAATTGCTGCGCCAACGGCCGTGAGTAATTCTGCTCCAAATGTTCGCGGGTGTGCTCCAGCAATTCGCCATACTGCACGCCGCTCGGGCAGACCGCCTCGCACGCCCGGCAACCCAGGCATAAATCAAGGTGTCGGGCCGTGCTGTCCCCGGGGGCGAGGCGGCCGTCCTGGAGCGCGCGCATGAGGTAGATGCGGCCGCGGGGGGAGTCGTTTTCGTTGCCGGTCTCCAAATAAGTCGGGCACGACGCCAGGCAAAGGCCGCAGTGAATGCAGGCCATGGACTTGGCGGGATCGAGGAACGGGGCGGGCGGGGAGGCGGCGGTCATACGGGGGGCGCTCCGGGGGCGGGCGGGGGCAGCGGGTTGGGGAAAATGCCGGCGGGATCGAATGCGGCCTTGAGCCGCCGCATGACGGCCAGGGGACCGGGGGCGGGCGGGGCCGGCGCGGCGGCGGGACCGCGGTGGTAAATCACACCGTTGCCCGCCCGGGCCACAAAAGTGGCGGCGCCAAGGGGGCGCAGGGCGGGCGCGACCAGCGCGGGCAGAACCGAAAGCCGGTGCGCGGCCCCGGGCGCGGACCAGAACGCGGGCTCGTGTCCGAGGTCGCCGACGGCCGTAAAACCGAGCGCGCGGGCGCGGGCGGTCTCCCAGGCGACATCCTCCCGCGCGCCGGCGAATCCGGCGACCACCGTCACGCCCGGCGTCGCCGGGTCGAGGCGGTGCAGGTCCAGCACCACGGGCGTCAATGCGGAACCGGCCACGGCTTCCAACAATTGGGCGGCCGCCTCCAAAGTGGCGCCGGGGGCGGCGAGGAATTCCTCGGCTTGCGGGAGTGGCTTGAGCTTGAAGGTGACTTCCGTCACCACGCCGAGGCTGCCCGCGGCCCCGATGAACAGTTTGGCCAGGTCGTAGCCCGCGACGTTTTTCACCACCCGGCCGCCGGAGCGGGCGAGGGTGCCGTCCGCCAGTGCGACGGTGAGGCCGAGGACATGATCGCGGATGGTGCCGTGGCCGCAGCGGCGGGGGCCGCTGAGATTGGCGTCGATCAGTTCCCGCAAAGTCAACCGGGTGGCGTGCGCGGGATCCACGGGCAGCCACTGGCCGTGGCGGGCGAGCAGTTCCTGGAGTGCCCCCAGCGTCAGACCCGCCTCCACCGTGACCGTTTGGTCGGAAGGTTGATGTTCGATCACCCGGTTCAGGGCCGACACGTCCACTTCAGCAATGGCTTCACCGCGCGCGGTGGCGGCGGCGAGCGCGGCGGCGAGTTCCTGACGGTGGGCGGGTTTTAGCTTCAAGGGCATGACCGGTGGGTGGACTCAGGCGGCGGCCTGCTTGCGCGGCGCGAAGTCCGCGCAGCGTTTGGAGCCCGGAAACATTTTGTGCGGATTGCACCGTTGCGCGGGGTCAAAGACGCGCCGCACCGTCCGCATGGCCGCGAGATCGTCCGGGGAAAACTGCCGGGCCATGAAGTCGATCTTTTCGACGCCGATGCCGTGTTCGCCGCTCGCGCTGCCGCCCAGGGCGATGCATTGCTCGAGGATTTCGTGGCCGGCGAGCAGCGCCCGGCGCACTTGGTCCGGCTCGCGTTCATCGTAAAGGATGAGGGGATGGATGTTGCCATCGCCCGCATGGAACACGTTGGGGATGCGCAGGCCGTGGCGTTCGCTGCACGCGCGGATGTAGCGCATGATGGCGGGGAGTTGCGAGCGGGGCACCACGCCGTCCTGCGTGAGGAAATTGGGGCTGAGCCGGCCGATGGCGCCGAAGGCCCGCTTGCGGCATTTCCACAACTCCAGTCGTTCCGCCTCGGTGCGCGCCAACCGCACTTCGCGCGCGCCGTTTTGCCGGCAGATTTCCTGGACGCGGTCGGCCTGCCGTTCCAACCCGGCGGCGAGTCCGTCGAGTTCGATGATCAGCACCGCGCCGGCGTCCAATGGAAAGCCGAAATGATAGGCGGCCTCGACCGCCTGGGTGATGAGTTGGTCCATCATTTCCATCGCGCCCGGCACGATGCCCGCTGCGATGATGTCGCTGACGGTCTGGCTGGCGGCGTCCACGCTCTCGAACACCCCCATCATGGTCTTGAAACTTTGCGGCGCGCGGGTCAGTTGCACCAGCACCCGGGTCACGATGCCAAACATTCCCTCGGACCCGATGACCACTCCGCGCAAATCGTAACCGTCCACTTCCTCCCCGCCGTCCGGGCGGGTGCCGAGCCAGCAGACTTCGCCATCCGGAAGCACGAACTCGAAGCCGAGGACGTGGTTCGTGGTGACGCCGTATTTGAGGGTGTGCGGGCCACCGGAGTTGGTGGCCACATTGCCGCCGATGGTGCAGGCGGATTGGCTGGAGGGATCCGGGGCGTAGTAGAGGCCGCGGCCTTTGACCGCCTGGGTGATCCAGGCATTCACGCAGCCCGCTTCGACCAGGGCGCGGCGGTTGCGGTAGTCCACCTCCAATACCCGGTTCATGCGGGTGAGCGCAATCATGACCCCGCCTGTGACGGCGAGGACCGTGCCGCTGAGGCTGGTGCCCGCGCCGCGGGGGATGAACGGAACCCCCCATTTGGCGCACAGCCGGACAACGGCGGCCACTTCCGCGGTGTTTTTGGGCAGCACGACCGCGTGGGGCAATTGCTTCTCAATGGTGTAAGCGTCGCACTCGTACACCAGCAATTCGTCCCCGCCCACGATCACATTTTCCGCCCCGACCAATTCCCGCAGCGCCGCGATGGCGGCAGGGCTGAGCGGCGTCGGTTGATCGTTCGTCATGCAGGCGAAAAGGTAGCGGGAAAGGGTGGGTTTTGTCGAGGGGACTGTCTTACCGATCCGTCGGATCCGACCGATGAGTTCGATCAGTCCGTCGCGGCCCGGCAAACCGAGCAGCCTTGGGGCGCCGGAATGGGCTGTCCACTTTTTGTGCAAGATCGGGCGGGCGGCGCCGTAAGGGTGCATGGCGGGGACCAAAGTCCTCGCCGGTAGCGACGAACCGAACCACCGTAGCGAAAGCACCATGACAACGCCCTTTGTCCCCAGTTTTCCGGTCTTGCCCCTCTTGCCCGCCCATAATGATCGCGGCGGCGGGATCCCCCGCTGGTCGGCGGATCGGTGTCCGGGCGCCGAGCCCCTGCCCGCCGTCCGCCGCGGAGCCTCCCCCAGTTCCGCGTCGCTGGTTGCCGGCGCTGATATTGGCGCCATGTCCGATGAAGCCCTCGTGGCGGCGTCGCGGAGCGAGGACATGCAGGCTTTTGAGGAGTTGGTCCGCCGTTACCGGGACAAAATCTACGGACGGGCCTTCAGCATGTTGCGGAACGAGGAGGAATCGCTGGATGTGACCCAGGAGGCGTGGGTGAAGGCTTGGCAGCGGTTGGATCAGTTTCATGGCGAATCAACCTTCGGGACTTGGATCACCCGGATCACCATCAACGTTTGTCTGGACCAATTACGCCGCCGCGCGCGGCAGCGGACCGATTCGATGGACGAGCCCGGCGCTGATTGGGAGCGGCTTGAGGCGCAAATGCCCGTGGTGGAGGCCAATCCTTCCGGCGCATTGGAGCGCACGGAATTACGCCGCCGGATCGACCTGGCGCTGGCGCAGCTCAGCCCCGATCACCGCATGACGCTGGTGCTCCATGAGTTCGAGGATTTGAAATACCGCGAAATTGCCGCCGTGATGGAATGTTCGCTCGGCACGGTGATGTCGCGGCTGTTCAATGCCCGGCGCAATCTGGCGGTCGCCCTCGCGAAATTGAATATTCAGGAGTGCCGGTAAGCGGCGGTCACCGGGTCGGACGGGGCAGTTGCGGCTGGCCAGGGCGGGGCGCGCATGGTTGGATGGGCCCATGGCGCAACGTGCGGATGAGATTTTTGATGTGGTCAACGAGCGGGACGAGGTGACCGGCTGGAATTACCGGGGGGAAGTCCACCGGTTGGGCCTGCGGCACCGGGCGGTGCATGTGCTGGTTTTCAACGCCGCCGGGGAGGTGTTTTTGCAGCAGCGTTCACTCCTGAAGGACACCCACCCCGGGGTGTGGGATTCCTCGGCCTCGGGCCATTTGGACCGGGGGGAGGCGTACGATTCATGTGCCGTGCGGGAGGTGCGGGAGGAGATTGATCTGGAGCTGGTCTCACCGCCCGAACGCTGGCTCCGGCTGGAGGCTTGCGGGGAAACGGGCTGGGAGTTTGTGTGGGTGTACCGGGCGGCGGCCGAAGGGCCCTTCACCCTGCATCCCGAGGAGATCGCGGCCGGCGGCTGGTTTGCCCCGGCGGCGGTGACCCGCTGGTTGGCGGAACGCCCGGGCGAATTCGCCCCGGCGTTCCGTCTGATCTGGGAACGCCTCGGCCTTAACGGCTGAAGAGTGAACCGGCGGGGCGCTCCACCAAGTGGAGCAGGTTGTTTTCGGAATCACGGAAGAACAGGATCCGGCCGCCGCCCCCGGCGGGTTTGACGGGATCGATAAAGGTCACGCCGCGACTCTCCAAGAGGGCGCGCGCAGGTTCGATTTGGGGCACTTGGACCGACAAGTGGCGCCAGCCAAAGACATTGTTCACCCCGGTCTGCGGCACGGCCGTTTCGCCCTCATAGATTTCGATCAGCGTGGGGCCGCCCAAGGAGATAAAAAAGCCGGGCGGGGTCTGGGGGTTTTCGTACACCAATTCCGCACCCAGCACACGCACGTACCAATCCTTCAAGGCTGCGGGGTTTTGGGACGCCAGGCCGATATGTTCCATCACAAATTTCATGCGGAAGATGTAGGGGCAAACGCGGTCGAATGCACGCGAATTTGCGGCGTCCTCAGTCGCAAATAGAGGAATACTATGGTTTGACCCCATTAGGGGGTCAAACTTTAGTATTTCCCTATTTACAGGCTTGGGATGAGTTGATGACCATGGTTTGGAATGGGGGTAGCGTTATTCGACCTCCTGGCCTGGTAGTGGCCGGTGAATAATTTGGCGCGGGCCGCGGTCGAAAGGGAAAGCAAAGCGGATTTTAGACGTTATGAATAAAGTCGTTGGTCTGGCCGGATTGGCTCTGGTGGCAACCTCCCTGAGTGGTTGCTTGTCGATCGATTTTTTCCCGCATCATTCCCCTCCAACTCCCCCGGCACCGGCAGCGCCGGAGTCTGTTCCCGGAGCGCCGGTGAGCGCCAACTCCGTGGCCATCGCGGAGATTGATGCCGCGGGCAATCTGACGTTCGAGAACAGCAAGGCGGAGGCGTTGAAAGCCATTGCCGGGCGTGCTTCGCTGCCCGTCGGCGCGCAAATCCACCTCATTCATCGGACTTTTTCGCGTTTGGATTTCGAGCCTTCGAAGGTGGCGGTGCTCCAAGTCTTGATCAAGAACTCGGGATTTGCCAACGCGGCGAAGCAAACCTTGCTGGCACAGCTGGCCAAGTTCGCTTTCGAGAACAACAAGACCACGCTCCTGGCCGCGCTCAATGAACGCGGTGATTTGAAGGATTAGTTCCCGCGGGGTGGGGCTTGACAGGCCGGCCGGGGACGGGGGATAAAAGCGGGCGAAGCCGGGGCGGGAAACGATCCGCCCCATGGTCGCACCCAAATGAAAACACCCCTCTTTTTCGGCATTAGCCTGCTCGGACTGCTGGTCTGCCTTGGTGGTTGCTCGGTCTCCAATGACGATGGACCACCTCCGCCAATCGTGGGTGGTTCGCCGGCGGATTCGGTCACGATCTCTGAAATCAACGCTGCCGCCGCACTGCAATTTGAGAACACGCGGATGGAGGCAATGAAGGCCATCGCGGCCCGGCCGACACTCAGCCAGGCCGCGCAAGTGCATCTGGTTCGGCGCAGTTACGAGAGTTTTAACTTCGACAACAACAAAGTCGCCTTGCTCGAAGTGCTGGTGAAGAACACCGCGTTTTGCAACACCGCCAAGGAGGCGGTTTTGAATGGATTGGGCAGCCTGACCTTCGAGCCCAACAAAGCCGCCATCCTCGCCCTGTTGAACAAACGCGGGGACTTGAAGGAGTAATCCCCCCCGGCCCGGTTCCACCAGGGGCGCCGGGCGGGGGGATGGCGCGGACATCAGGCCGCGGTCAGCGCGGCGCGGGCGTCGTCCAAGGCGTTGGTCTTTTCCAAGAAGTACTCGTAGCCGCCGGAATACGCGGTGACGGCGCCGGCGTTCACGTGGAGCACCTTCGTGGCCAGGTGCTTGATGAAGTGGACGTCGTGGGAAATGAATACCAGCGTGCCTTCGTACCGTTCCAACGCCAAAGTCAGGGATTCGACGGTGTGGATGTCCAAGTGCGTGGTCGGTTCGTCCATCAGCAGGAGATTGGGCGGATCCACCAGGAATTTGACGAGGTTGAGGCGGCTTTTTTCCCCGCCGCTCAGCACCTGGGTGAGTTTGAAGATGTCGTCCTTGCGGAACATGAACGAGCCGAGGACGCCGCGGGCCTCGTTTTCCGGCATCGCGGGGGCGCTGGCGATGACTTCGTCGAGCACCGTGCGGTTGGGGTCGAGGGTGGCGGCGCGGTGCTGGCTGAAATAGCCAATTTTGGCGTTGTGCCCGAGATCGCGTTCCCCCTGTTGGAACTCGACGACGCCTGCCAGGATTTTCAGCAGGGTGGATTTGCCGGCGCCGTTCGGGCCGACCAGGACGGTGCGTTCGCCGCGCTCGATCGTGAGGTCCAAGCCGCGGTACACCACATTGTTCCCGTAGGCCATGTGGATGCCGCGCAGGGAGGCGGCGCGCTGACCGCCGCGGGGTGGCGGGGGAATCTGAAAGCGGAAGGGCTTGCGGGGAGCCTGCGGCTTTTCGATCAGCTCCATGCGCTCAATGGCCTTGAGTTTGCTCATGGCCTGGGAGGCCTTGGACGCCACGGAGCGGAACCGTTCCACAAACTGCTGGAGGGCGGTGATTTCCTTTTGCTGGTTGTTGTACGCGGCGAGCTGCTGCTCATACCGTTCCTCGCGCTGGCGGAGGTAATCGGTGTAGTTGCCCGTGTAGGCGATGAGCTTGCGCTCGGAAATCTCATGCACCTGTTGGACGACCTCGTCCATGAACTCACGGTCATGGGAGATGAGCAGCAGGGCGCCGGAGTAATTCTTAAGGTAATTCTGGAGCCACAGCAGGGCGAGCAGGTCCAAATGGTTGGTCGGTTCGTCCAGCAGCAGGAGGTCCGGCTCCATGACGAGCAGCCGGGCGAGGCGGGCGCGCATCACCCAGCCACCGCTCATCTCGCGGGCCGGGCGGTTGAAATCGGTCTCCTTGAAACCGAGGCCGCGGAGCATTTTCTTGGCTTTGGTCTCGACTTGGGGGTCGTTCAGGGAATCGTGCTTGGCGTGGGCTTCCAGGTATTCGGGGCTGGAGACGTCGCCGATCTTTTCCAGTTCGTGCAGCCGTTTTTCCAATTGCGGCACCTCGTCGACGCGACCGGTGGCCACGTCCATGATCGTCTCCTCGCCGTGGGCTTCGGCCTCCTGCGGGAGGTAACCGACCATCGTCCAGGCGTCCCGCTCCACCACTCCCGAGTCCGGCTCGCGCTGGCCGAGGATGAGGGAAAACAGGGTCGACTTGCCGGCGCCGTTCGGGCCGACCAGCGCGACCTTGTCGCCGGCGTTGACCTGGAAGGTGGCGTTCTCGAAGAGCACGCGCGCGCCCAGGGTAATCTTCAATTCACGAATCGTGAGCATGGGACAATTGTTTCGGGTTGGCCGGGGGCGACGGGTTTCGGGGGGCGGGGCGGCAAAGGCTGCGTCCCCTCCCGGAACTTGGCGCGGCCGGCGGCAACCGGAGGGCAAGGGTAGCGCCAAAAACCGCGGAGTCAATGGGGCTTTTTTGGCGGGCGGCGGGCCGCCGCGTGAATCTCCCGCTTGCCAAGCCGGGGGCGGACCGGTTTAATCCTGGCGTGTTTCTACAGCAAACGATCAGTCGCCCGGTTGGTTTTGCGGGCATTGGCCTGCACGGAGGCGCGCGGGTCAACATGACTTTCCTCCCCGCCGCGCCGGGGACCGGCATCCGCTTCCGCCGGGTGGATCTGGAGGCGCGGCCCGAAATCGAGGCCAAAGTGGAGAATGTGGTGGAGACCAACCGCTCCACGACCTTGGCCCGCGGCAATACCCGCATCCTCACTGTGGAGCACGTCCTGGCCACCTTCGCCGGTTACGGCATCGATAATGCCGTGGTGGAATTGGACGCCTATGAGCCGCCCATCGGGGACGGCAGCTCGCGGGTTTATTGCAAGATGATCGAGGAGGCGGGAATCACCGGCCAGGCCGAGCGCAAGGATCCCTACCGGATCACCGAACCGATCCAATTGCAGGTGGGTGAGACCGAAATGGCCGTGTTTCCGCACGACCAATTCAAATTGACCTGCACCAGCTCCGACAAACAGGGCCGTTTCACCCAGTTCTTCAGCGTGGTGCTGGATCCCAAGACTTGGGAAAAGGAACTGGCCCACGCCCGCACGTTTTGCTTTTTCGAGGAGATCGAATTCCTGATTAAGAACGGTTTGATCAAGGGCGGCAGCTTGGAAAACGCCGTCGTGGTGCGCGATGATGCGGTGCTGACCACCGAGCCCCTGCGCTACACCAATGAGTTCGTGCGGCACAAGATGCTGGATATCGTCGGTGATTTGTCGCTGATCGGCCGGCCCTTGTGCGGCCATGTCATCGCGGTGAAACCCAGCCACGGCGCCAACTGCGAACTCGCCAAACTCATTGTGGCGCAAATGCGGCGGCCACTGATCGTGGCGCAAACCTTCGCCCCGCCGCCGCCTCCGCCCGCCCCGGCGCCGCCGGCCCCGCCCGCGCCCGCCAAAGCCGCCCCCGCGAAAGCCCCGGCTGCCGCGGCGGGAACCGAGGCCACGGCCCCGATTCTGCAAGACGGAGCCACCTTGGATGCCATCCAAGTCATGAAGATACTGCCCCACCGCTATCCCTTCCTGATGGTGGACAAGGTGACCAAGGTGGAAGGGAACCGGATCGTGGCCGTGAAAAACGTGACGGTGAACGAACCCTATTTCCAAGGGCATTTCCCCAACCACCCCATCATGCCCGGCGTGCTGCAACTCGAGGCCATCGCCCAGGTGGCCGGCATCCTCACCCTCCGGCAGGCCGACAACCTCGGCAAGATCGCGTATTTCATGTCCGCTGAAAGCGTCAAATGGCGCAAGCCGGTGCGCCCGGGGGACACCCTCGTCATCGACGTGGAGCTCACGAAATCCCGCGGCCGGATCGGCAAAGCCAAGGGCGTTTGCTCCGTGGACGGCGAACCGGTGAGCGAGGCGGAAGTCACCTTCATGTTGGTTGAGCCCTGACCTTCCCCCCACCGGCATGATTCATCCTTCCGCGGTCATCCATCCCCGGGCCGAAATCGGCGCGGGTTGCACCATTGGTCCCTTCTGTGTCATCGGCGAGCACGTGGTGCTGGGCCACGACTGCCGGCTGCATTCCCATGTGGTGATCGACGGTCACACCCGGCTGGGCGAGGGCAACGAAATTTACCCCTTCGCCAGCATCGGACTGAAGACCCAGGATTTGAAGTGGAAGGGCGGCACCACCCTGACGGTGATTGGCGACCGCAACACCTTTCGCGAATATGTGACCATTCACAGCGCGACGGGCGATGGCGAAGCGACCACGGTGGGTTCGCACAACAACCTCCTGGCCTATTGCCACGTCGCGCACAACGTCACCTTGGGCAACCACGTCATCATGTCGAATGTCGGCACCCTCGCGGGGCATGTCACGGTGGAGGACCAGGCGATCATCGGCGGACTGGCCGCGGTGCATCAGTTTTGCCGCATCGGCCGGCTCGCCATCATCGGCGGTTGTTCCAAGGTTGTCCAGGATGTGCCGCCGTTCATGCTCGCCGACGGTAATCCCGCGAAGGCGCGGACGGTGAACAAGGTGGGGTTGGAGCGCGCGGGTTTCCCCGAGGAGACGCAGGAGGCCCTGCGCCAGGCCTACAAGATCCTCTTCCGCGACAAACTCACCAATCCCAACGCGCTGGCCCGCATCGAGGCGGAACTGCCCCCGCTGCCGGAAATCCAACACTTGGTGCGCTTCGTGCGCGCCAGTGAGCGCGGCATCGGCCGTTGAGCTTCGGCCCCGCGCCGCCGGGCGGGCCGGCCCATCCATTTTGAACCCGCCCCCGACCAACTCGCCCCCGCCGCCGCCCGCCCGCCTGCGCTTGCGCGTCACCGCCACCGCGGAGACCATCGTGCGCGGCGGCCATCCGTGGCTTTTCGCGGACAGCGTGCGCGAACAAAACCGACCGGGGATCACCGGTGAAGTCGCCGTGCTTTACGACCGCAAGGACGCCTTCCTGGCGCTGGGGCTGTACGACGCGGAATCCCCCATCCGGGTGCGCTTGCTCCACGCCGGCAAACCCCAAACGGTGGACCGGGAATGGTGGCGCGCCCGGTTGGTGGCGGCGCTCACGCGGCGGGCCGGTGTCTTCGGACCGGGGACCACCGGCTATCGGTGTGTGAACGGGGAAAGCGACGGCTGGCCCGGGCTGGTGCTGGACCGCTACGGCGACACGCTGGTCTTGAAATTGTATTCCGGCGTCTGGTTGCCGCGCTTGGGGGAAGTCGTGGAACTCATCACCGCCGAATTGCCCGCCGGGCGCTTGGTGCTGCGGTTGAGCCGCAACCTCCAGGAATGCGCCCGCCGGGAATTTCAGCGCACGGATGGCGAGGTGCTGCTCGGAACTCCGCCGGTTGGGCCGGTCATTTTCTTGGAAAACGGCCTATTTTTGGAGAGCGATGTGTTGCAGGGCCAAAAGACCGGTTTCTTTTTGGATCAACGCGACAACCGCCGTCGGGTGGAGGGGTTCGCCGCCGGGCGGACCGTCTTGAACGCGTTCAGTTTTTCGGGCGGCTTCTCCCTCTATGCGGCGCGGGGCCGGGCGCGGGCCGTCACGGACTTGGACCTGAGCGCGCATGCGTTGGCGGCGGGTGCTCGGAATTTCGCGCTGAACCAAAACCTCCCCGCCGTGGCGGCGTGCCCGCGCACCGCGGTGCAGGCGGAGGCGTTCGCCTGGTTGGGGGCCGCGGCGACCCCGCGGTATGACCTGGTGATTTTGGACCCGCCGTCCCTCGCCAAGCGCGAGGCCGAGCGCGGCGGCGCGGTGGCCGCCTATGAACGGTTGGTGGGGCTGGGGATGCGGCGCCTGGCCCCCGGGGGGATGTTGGTGGCGGCTTCGTGTTCCGCACACGTGAACACGGCGGAGTTTTACGCCGCCGTACGGCGGGCGGTCGCTGCGTCGGGACGCCGGTCCGTGGAGCGTTTCACCGCGGCCCACGCGGTGGATCACCCCGCGGGCTTTCCCGAGGCGGAGTATCTGAAGTCCATCGGGCTGGATTGCAGTTGAAAAAGCGGTCCGGTTGCCGCAGTTTGGCGGCATGAAACGAATTTGCGGATGGATCGGCGGTGGCCTGACCGTTTTGGCTTTGGCGGGTTGCCAGCCCGCGGCCACGCCCCCCCCACCCGCCGCAACGAACGCTCCGGCCCCGGGTGCCGCCGCTCCTGCCCCCCCGGTCGCGGTGGTGGATCCCCGCATTCCCACCCAAGCCCAAGGTCGTTTGCAGACCCTTAAACTATGGGTGGGGCCCAAACCAATGGTTGCCGAGTTGGCCCTCACCCCGCTCCAACAACAGACCGGCATGATGTTCCGCACCAACATGGATGAAAACGAGGGCATGCTCTTTCCCTCGGCCTATCCGGAGCAAAAGTCCTTTTGGATGATGAACACGCGGGTGCCGCTTTCCCTGGCGTATATTGACCCCAACGGCGCCATCTTGGAAATCCACGACCTCCAGCCTTTCGATACCAACTCGGTGCCATCCGCCTCCGCGAACGTCCAGTACGTCCTGGAAACCCCGCAGGGTTGGTTCCAGAAAAACGGAGTGGGACCCGGCATGGTGGTAAGCTCGGAGCACGGCCCCTTCGCCAAAGTGTTTTTCCCGATCAAGCGATGAAGGTCGCGCTCGCGCAAATTAATACGACGGTCGGCGACCTGGCGGGCAACGAGGCGCGCATTCTCGCGGCTTATGCCCGCGGGGTGGCGGCCGGCGCCGATTTGGTCGTCTTTCCCGAGCTGACCATCACCGGCTATCCCCCCCGGGATCTCCTCTTGCGTCGCGGCTTTGTCGCGGACAATGCGGCCGTGCTCGCGCGGTTGGCCGCGGCCACCCACGCGGCCACGGGCATGTTGGTGGGCCATGTCACCGCCAATCCGCGGCCCCCCGGCCGCGAATTGCACAACTGCGTTTCCTGGCTCCAGGGCGGCCGGATCGCCGCCACGCGCGTCAAGACGCTTTTGCCCACGTATGACGTGTTCGACGAGGACCGCTATTTCGAACCCGCCGGGGAGAATGCGCCGGTGCATTTCGGGGGCGGGACCTACGGGCTGACGATTTGCGAGGACATTTGGAACGACGAGGATTTCTGGCCGGATCGCCGTTACCGCCGCAATCCCCCCATGGAACTCGCGGCCGCGGGTGCAACGATCCTTTTCAATGTGTCCGCCTCGCCCTGGCATTTGGGCAAGGAAGCCACCCGCCACGCGATGCTGCGCAGCCTGGCGATCAAGGCGGGCCGGCCGGTGGTGTTCTGCAATCAAGTCGGCGGCAACGACGAATTGGTGTTCGACGGCGGCAGCCTGGTCTTCAACGCCGCCGGCGAAGTGCTGGCCCGGGCCCAAATGTTTGCCGAAGATTTCCAGCTGGTGGACCTCGCGGCCGCGCCGGTCCTGCCGCCCGCAACGCCCGCGCCCGCGGAAGCTATGCTGCACGATGCGCTCGTTCTGGGCTTGCGCGATTACTTGCATAAATGCGGTTTCCGCGCCGCGGTGCTCGGGCTGAGCGGCGGGATTGATTCCGCTTTGGTGGGTTGTCTGGCCGCCGCCGCCCTTGGGCCTGAAAATGTCCGGGGCGTGGCCCTGCCGTCGGAGTTCTCCTCCCCGGGCAGTTTGTCCGACGCCCAGGCGCTGGCGGCCAATCTGGGCATCCAATACGATGTGATCCCCATCCAACCGCCGTTTGCCGCCGTGCGCTCGCAGTTGGCCCCCGTCTTTGCCGGCCGGGCGGAGGATACCACGGAGGAAAACCTCCAAGCCCGCCTGCGCGGGGTCCTGCTCATGGCCTTGTCGAACAAGTTCGGTTCGCTGCTGCTCACCACGGGCAACAAAAGCGAATTGGCCGTGGGCTATTGCACGCTCTACGGCGACATGTGCGGCGGCCTGGCCGTGATCAGCGACCTGCCCAAAACCATCGTGTACCGCCTCGCGCGATGGATCAACCGCGACGGCGAAATCATCCCCCCGGCGTCCATCACCAAGGCCCCCTCCGCCGAACTGCGGCCCAACCAGACGGACCAGGATTCCCTCCCGCCGTACGAAATCCTCGACGCCATTTTGGACGCCTATGTGGTGGCCGGCCATTCCGCCGCCGAAATCACCGCCCTCGGCTACGACGAGGCCACTGTCCGCCGCGTGATCCGCCTCATCGACAACAACGAATACAAGCGCCGCCAAGCCGCCCCCGGCCTGAAAGTGACCAGCAAAGCCTTCGGCGTCGGCCGCCGCATCCCCATCGCCCAGCGCTACCGGGCGGTTTAAAGCATCTCCACCTCCGGAATCGGCCACCGGCAAAGGTTTTCAGCGGGAGGCGCTAATGCCGGTTCGCCGGATTCGGCCGCCGACCAACTACAAGCGGGGACGAAAGGTTGAGTCGAATCCCCGCGAAAATCCCCGCTGCCGGATGCTCCCGCAAGCTTCCGTTGGCGGCCTGAAACGACGGGCTTGGCCAACCACCGCTGGAGCTTGGACGGCGCGGGGGAGGCCTTGGAGAAAGGATGCCGCGGCCGGCGTTCGGGGTGTGCCGACACAATTCGGACGGTCCGCGTACCAATATCGGGGAAGTCAAGTCGAATATTTCCATGTTAGGCGTACCTAACTTGTGAAAACCGCAGTTTAAAACCGCCTCGGTTAACGCTTAAAAGAAGGATGATGACAACAGGTTGTCGAGCGTATGCATAGTTTCCATCACCGCGGTACGGTGCAAAGTGCGCTGTTGAAAAAAAATGCCGGGTTATGGCGTGAAGGCAAGCCGGCGTCGGATTTTGTCCGGCGGCCTGCTCCGCAAGCAGGCCATGTGCGGCCCGGCAAGGCAACCCGTTGCCTGCCCGCTGCAAATTCGAGCGCGGAGGAACGGTCCAAACGGACCAGATCGGTTCGCCGGGTGGCGGGAGAAGTCCTGGCGCCCCGGGGCGAAAGGCCGGATTTGCGGTTTTTTGAACCGGGATCGCCATCGACCAGTGCCGGTCGCGACGACGCTGCCGGTTTGATGGAACTGCGCTGAGAGGCTCCTGATATGGAAGCGAACTTGATGAAGTATTCCGTGGAATCGAATGTGCCGGTGGCCAGGCTCCTCGCCATGGCCATGCTGGAGTGCATTGCGGCCGCCTGCGACCCGGAGCATTGTGATCCCATCAACAATGTGCGGTACGGTCCGGCGGCCTGCTATGAATTCTGGGCGGGCTACACGGTGTACATGATGCACGGCAAACCCCGGCTCGATTTTGACACTTGGAACCACTACAAGCAGGAGGCAACTTCCGAGATTGAATACGGCCGGTTTTTGCGGGTGGTCGAATCGGCGTCCTTCTTTGTCAGCTACAGTTTCATCCGGGCGCGATCATCACCGAATCGGCGCGAACTCCAAAATTTGATGGAGCGGCTGGAAAGCGCCCAGGTTGCGGTTGACTATGAAAACGGAGAAGTGCAAACGTACCCGGCCATGGACTTTATTAATGCGAAAGATAACAGCCCGGAGTTGAAAATCGATGCGATCCTGGACCTGTTGGAACTCCCGGCGGTGCCGGCCGCGCATGCGTAGCCGTTATCCGCTTGCGAAACGGTTGGCGTTCAGCTTTAACAAGTCCCGGGATGCATGTGATTTCAACCCGGCATTATGGGTGTTGACGCCAAGCCCGGCGGCGCGGCGGCAGTGTGCCCGGCGATTGCGGCGATTGAGGGCATCGTGGGCGCTTGTGACCCAAAGAATTGCGACGCCGGCCACAATCGCCGGTACCTGCCCGCGGAATGCTATGAGAACTGGGCCGGGCGCACCGAGGATTCGCAGCCCGGCAAACCGGGACTCGATTACGCTACTTGGAAGTATCACAAGGAGCACGCCACCTCGCCAATTCAGTACGGTCGGTTTTTGCGGGTGCTCAACTCGGCTTCATTTTTTGTCGCCCATTGTTTTGAAAAGGCGCGCGGTTCAACCATTAAAAACGAACTCAAGGATTTAAATGCCCGGCTGGCCAAAGCGCAGATTGAGGTCGTTGATCCGAACGGCTCGGTGCGGAAAAAGCCGGCTCTTGATTTCATAACTTTCACCGAAAACAACGCGGAGCTGAAAAAGGAAGCGATCCTTGGGCTGTCCCGGCACCCCGGCATTGGCAACAAAGGAGTCGGCATCCTGATCGTGGACATTCCTGGCGAAACCCCGCTGGGCGGCTCCAGCATCGTCAGCCGACTGCTCGTTCTGTTTGGCAAACTCAAGCGGGCTCGCAAAATACAAGAGATAAGGAAAGGTTGCGTGCAAATTTTTATCAGTGAGGATGCCGAAGACCAGGCTTCCGGTGTGTTCGGTCAAATTCCGCAAACGCTCGCGGAAGGGGGCACCTTGGTCTATATTGACCAAGAGGAGTTTTGGGAGATCACGGTGGCCACGGGGATTGATGAATTGGTCCCGGGCACCCCAACGACTTGCCGCAGTGATCAGCCGGAAGCGTTGGCGGCCTTCACCGATTCCGCGCTGACGAGGATTACCCGTCGACAGGCGCTCCGGGCGCGGTATGGGGTGGGGGCCGATATCCTTGGGCGCATTGTCGGTTCGTTTCGACGTTTGTTGCAGGCTTTGCGCGCCAACGCCCGGCTAAACCTTTTGGAACGGGAAATGAGTTATCCGGGATGGGATCGCAATCAGTTCAACGCCGCGAACACCGGTTCGGGATTGTTACGCTCCACCCTGTTCCGCGACACGTTTTTGCTCTGGCCTGCTTTTGGCACCTTGGTCGCTTTGCTCCTGGTTCCCGCTCTTTGGGTGGCCCACTTTGATCTGTATTGGACGTTCGTGGCTTTTGGCGGGGCCTTTTTTCTCGCGGCGGTGGGATCACGGCCATGTGCCGCCGCCGTGAGCTACGCGGGGACGGGGTTGGGCGGGTGGGCGTTCGCCTGCCTGTTCGCGCTGTCGCAAAGTTGCGTTTTTTCAAGGGGGCTCATGGCCCCGGACTCCAATCGTTTCGTTGACCTCATTGTCGGAGGACTCGTCGGCTCGCGCGCCAAGGCTTTTTATGGCGATTCACCCGCTCTGTTCATCACGGCGCTATTGCTCAGTTCATGCGCCATCGCTTTTTCCGCATGGGCCATGCGCGGACCCCTCAAGGCGGCAGGCGGGCGGGGAGCGGGGCGCGGATTTTGGGAGTTTGCCCATGAATTCTGCGCTTATTTGCGCGACTGCTTGCCGTCTCAATGTGAACCGGCAATTGCGTATGTTCGGCAGCGGTTGCCGGAAGGCGGTTACCGAGGGACGGATTTTTTTGGGGGGCTTTGTGCTTTTTTGATCGGCACCTTGCCGGGCGTGCTGGTGCCGGTGGTCATCTTTGCTCCCCAACTGTTTGGGGACGGGGTTTTTGCCGTAGCCGGGGTTTGTGGGTTGGTTTCCGGAGTGGCCTTTGCATGTTGCGCACTCATGAGTATCACCGGCCGTCACCGCTGGCTGCGCGAATCGCTGTTGCATTGCGCTTTGGTAACCATGCTCGTGCTCGCCGCCGGAATTTTTACCAATCCCACCGTCAAAGTGATGTTCGGGTGTGCGGCCACGGGGATCTTGCACGGCTCGATTTTCACCTTGGTATTTGTGCTCACGAGGTGCATTTCCCAGTCCGCAAAACTCGCGGCGTTCGCTGCGGCAATCGAAGGCGTGGCCGGCTTCATTGGCTTTGCGCTTTCCAAAGCCCATTAGCCGGAATGGTGCGGCAACGGTTGCAGACGCTATTCCACTCGTTCCGCCGGCGCGAAAGGGGGGATGTGAAGTCCCGCGGAACCAACCGCAATCGACGCCGGGCAAAGAGCCTTTGCGAGGCCGCCGAATTTCGATAGAACAAGCCCGCCATGACTCTGATTTGCATTTGTTTGGGCGTCCTCGCTTGGCTTGGGTTGGGCCTCCTGCTTGTGGTGAAAACCGGGGCGGGTTTATCGGTTCCCGCCGCCACCAAGCGGCTCGCGAACTTGATTCCCCCGCTGGTTGTCTTCACTTTGATTCCGCTTTTTATTTGCCTTCCCGTGGCCGGGAACGTCCCGCCTCCTTCCATCATTGTCCGGGCCATCCACTACTTTGGAATCGTCCTGCTCTTCTTGTTCTTGTTGTTTGGCGCGTACTGCCTGTTCGAGGCTTGGGGCCGAATGTGGGCCCGGGATCGTGGGCTTGGCCCGCTGGCGGCAACGTACCGCAAATGGTGGGTGGCAACCAGGCTGCTGCCGGCGCCCGCCGCGATTTGCATTTTAGCCAGCGGATTGCGATTGGCGTACGAATCGCCTCTGGGATCGGTTTCGTTGGGTTGGATGTTTTGGCTGATCACCGGTTTCAGCTTCTTTTTCTTTGATGGCTTGCTGTTCTACCTGCCGGAAATCTGTTTCCAAAACAAGGCGATCCACCAGGCCTTGGAGCGGGGGGAAACCCTCGAGGAATATCGCCGAAAATACCGGCGGCCGGGAAGGGAATGGATGTTGCTGGCCCACTCGGTGTCTTTCCCGTTTGTGTTCGCGCTTGGCTGCGCCAAACCCGAAGCTTTGTGGAGGCCCGAAGTGATTGTTGACTGGCTGCAACACCTTTTCCCCGGCGGACCGGGCACACCCCAATTTGCGCAGGCGGCGGTCCTCGTGCTCATCGTCGGAGTCGGGCTGCTGGTGGTCCGAATCCGCAAACTGGTTGCCTACGGTGGTTTCCTCTACTCCAATTCGACGGACGGGCGCTTGGAGGTTTAACCATCCAAGGCCATGCAATTGACCCTGGTGCATTCTTTTTCAAAGCCACCGATTCCACGTCACTGTTGGGTTCTCTTGCCATTCCCAGGTCGATTACGTGGCTGAACAGGCGAAAGCACTACCGGCCCTTCAAATAAACCATGGGGCGGCGCGGAGCGCCTCCAAATGTTCGCCGGGGCTTGCCCAAACCGGTTGGGCATTGAGCGCCGGTCGGGCAGTCCGCGGAGCGGAGCGACGCTTGCGCATCCTTAAAAGTGATACGCGAACACAGCGTTTAAGCGCGTGCCACTGGGGCGGTTTTCCACCGCGGTTTCAAAATAGACATTCAGAAGGAGATTGGCTTTTTCGGAAATCCGGAAAGCCGCGCCCGGACCAATTCCGAAAACCCGCTCTTCGGTCCCGGCCGCGGAGATGCCATTAATCTGCGATTCGTTCAATTGCTTGAAATAATAGCTGTTCATCCCGGCATAAAGCCGGTGGTCATACAGGTCATAGGCCAGGTCGAAATTGAGATGTACGGCTTGGCCGGCTTGCACCCGGGCGTTTGGTCCGTACTGGGCGATGTAAGGTTGGTTGTTCACATCATTCCAAAGATAATGTAATCGCCAGGAGGAGACGACCTTGCTCCCCAAGAACAAGGTTCCCGCCCAATACGGATTGAACGAGAGAAAATTCGCCCCCGGATTGAGCGCGTAATTCCGGTCGTAATGGCCTGTCGGCACGATGACGTCCAGATCAATCCGATGCATGAACAAGGGGTTGGTGGTGGACCCATACATGATCAGGTCGGATTGATACGCCAGCCCGGCCGTCAAATCTCCCAAAACATTTGGACTCGCATTGAGGAAACCGTCGCCCGGACGGGCATCCAAGCCCACCACGGGAATCAAAGCGTCGAAGCCAAAGCGTCCACCAAGGACATGGGGCTTGTCCATCAGGTAAATCAATTGCGTCAAACTGGTTGCCACCTCCAAGCGTGGGGTGCCCGGGATGGCATGGCCTTGCGCATCATTGAAGCGATGGGCGGTGTACCACTGTCCATACTGGTTGAAATAAAACCCGGGATCGGCTTCCCCATTCTTGAGAGCGGCGGTTCCATCAAAAAAAGAGGAGGCGCCAAGATTGACGCTGGGTTCGTCAAAAGCGCGCGCCGGATGCGCCGCGGCCAAGAGGTAAACCAATACGAGACCAGCCCGGGCACGGTTCAACGCAAAAGCATTCACCATTTTGGAAATTCAAAATTTAATTTATTGATTGAGAACGTGGCGGAATTGTTTTGGGAACTTGGGCCAAAGCGCAAGCGAAAAACGCATCATTTTGAAGTTCGGCGTAAAAAGTGCCTCCATGCGGGCGTGTCCTGGGAGTTGATGTGGTTTGGCCGCGCGGAGCGGAATCGCTTCGCCACCGGGATGGGGTTCAATCCTCGCGTGACAGGGCGATCAGCGGGGTGAGAGCGGCTTCTTTTGTCGGCAGGTGCTACGCCATCCGGCCGCGCAGGCGGCTGATCGGGAGCGAGCGTTTTGGTTCGGCGATTAAAAAGCCAAGAGTTGGCGAAAGTAGGCAAAAAGCTCGTTCCTACACTTTTGGCGCCGCGGGCGGCGGCGCGCTGTTGGCCTCCCAATCTTCCGTGCCTTTGGGCGCTTTCCGCCGCGGCAAGCGGGGGAACGCCAGGGCCGCGAGGAACAGCAGCAATGCCCAGCCGGGATGGCCGGTGGCCCAAGTGCCGCCGGCGCCCCCGAGGCAGAACGCCCAAGCGCCGATTTGCAGGCCGGGTGCGGTGATTTCGGGGTCCTTTTTCAACCGCCGGGCGGAAGCGAAATTGTAGCCGCTGACCAACAGCAGAAACGCCGCCAGCAACAGCGGCAGGCCGGTGGCCAACTCGGCGTAAAGCGGTAGGGCGCCGCCGGTCTTGACGGGGAAACCTTTGGCCGGTTGCAGGGTGAGGTGCCAGAGGAACGCCGCTTCGCCGAGCAGGGGCGCGTCGGCCGCATTGGAGAGGAGGCGGGGAATCAGGCGTTCCCCCGTGGGGAGTTCCCACATGGTGGCCAGCAACTCCGCCGTCAAAGGATAGGCGCGGTCGAAGCGTCCGTTGAGCCGGGCCGCGCCCAGACCGAAAGCGCAGGCCGTCACACCGTAGCCGCCCACCACCGGCCCCGCATCGACCGAATCCAGGGTCCAATCGCTTCCGCCCGCACGGTCCGGGGCGAATTCGCGATAGCCCGCCGCGGTGAGGCGCTCCTGCCAATAGGATTTGTCGTACAGGTCGAACCATTCGCGCGCCGCCACCGGCCAGAGTTCGGGGGCGCTCAGGAGCATGTAGGAGTTCGCGCAACCGCGCGCGTCCGAGTTGGGTTTGCCGTCCGGACCGGCGGAATACGGCGGCAGTTGGCGCCGCGTGGTGTGGATGCCCGTGAAACTTCGCAGCGCCCAGGTGATCTGCCGGGAATGATCGGTGCCCAGCACCGGATCGGCGCGGCGAACACTCCACCAGGCGCGCATCACATCCCCGGGATAACAATGCCGGGGATAATCCAACAGCAAACCCGTGGGTGCGGCGTCCAGCTCCCGGGCGAGGGATTCCACTTGGTCGCGCAGCACCTCCAATTGGTATTTGTCGCCGAGCAGCTTTTCCCGCGCGGTCAGGGCGCTGATCAGGAGTGTCCGGTAAAAGACATTTTCGCGGTGCAGGTAGTCGTCGCCCCAGTGTTTTTTCACCCAGCCGGCCTGGCGTGGATCGGTCACCAGTTCGGTGGCTGCGATGACGGCATCCCGGGCAAACACCCGCGGCTCGACCCCTGCGGCATGATCGCCGGCGTCCCATGCGGTTTGGAAATTTTCCACGGACCAAAGGTAAAAAACCGTGCCGAACAGCGGCCATTCCGTACCGGACACATCGTTGGTGGAGGTGGTTGCGGCCCGGCCATCCTCGCGGCGCGCCCGCGCCCAGGCGGCGAAGCGCGGCGTGAGGTAATGGAAACCGCGCCAGGCCGCCGCCGGCGTGCCTGGTTGCCGCAAGGCGGGATCCCGCAAATCGAGCAGTGCCCGCACCGGCGGGTAGATCAGCACGGCCGCCACCAGCAGCGCGGCCAGAATGGCATTAAGGCAAATGATTTTCCGCAGCATGACTTGGTTCGTGGGCGCTTCGGGAACGTTCCGCCGCAAAGGGGCGCCCGCCGCCCGGCCGGCGCAAAGCCCGGGCAGGTGGGGCGCGAACGCTGGCGGTTGGCCTGGGGACGCGCATGAACTGCCCGGAGCGTGGCCTTTGGTCGGGCGGGGCGCAAGGCAAATTGGGACCAGCTCCCGTAGTTAGGCGGGCTTGCAGAACGGCCGGGTCGGTTCTAAAACAGGCGTCTTGGCCGGGACACCGGCCCGCGTTCATATCATGAAGAAACTGATTGCCGGTATTTGGCTGGGGCTGTTGCTCCTGCTTCCGATCGCGGGTTTGCACGGCGCGGAGCCCGGGCGCCGGCCCAATGTCGTGTTCGTGCTCGCGGATGATTTGGGCTATGGCGATCTCGGTTGCTACGGGCAGAAGCTCATTCGGACCCCCCATCTGGATGAGTTGGCGCGGCAGGGCATGCGGTTCACGCACCATTATGCCGGCAGCCCGGTGTGCGCCCCTTCGCGGTGCGTGCTGCTCACCGGACGGCATCCGGGTCACGCCTGGGTGCGCGACAACGTTGAGGTGGGGACTTGGTATTCGTTTCAAGGTCAAATGCCCTTGCCCGCCGGCACGACCACTTTGGCCGGCGCCTTGCACGGCGCGGGTTATGCCACGGCGGCATTTGGCAAGTGGGGGCTGGGCGGCGTGGGTTCGAGCGGGGATCCGCTCCGCCAGGGGTTTGATCACTTCTTCGGCTTCAACGACCAGCGGCAGGCCCACAATTATTACCCCCAATACCTGAATGATGATGCGAGTCGATGGCCGCTCCCCGGCAACGCCGCAGTGACGGAGAACGAGGGGGTGGCACTGCCCGCCGGCGCCGATCCCCGCGCGCCCGCCAGGTACGCCGCCTTTCAAGGCACGCAATACGCCCCCGACCTCTGCCCGGAACAGGCTTTGGCCTTTTTGCGGGCGCACACCAACCAGCCGTTTTTGCTGTACTACCCCACCACCGTGCCGCACCTCGCCCTCCAGGTGCCTGCGGACTCGCTCGCGGAGTACTCGGGCCAGTTGGCCGACCAACCGTACCCGGGAGGCAAAGGCTACCTGCCCCATCCTTCGCCGCACGCCGCTTACGCCGCCATGATCACCCGTATGGACCGCGACGTCGGGCGCCTGCTGGCGGCGGTCCGCGAGCTCGGGCTGGCGGACAACACGATCTTCGTTTTCACGTCCGACAATGGGGCCGTGTTCCCCTTGGCCGGGGTGGACCCCGAGTTTTTCCACTCCACGGGCGGCCTGCGCGGGTACAAGCAGGATGTTTATGAAGGCGGCTTGCGCGTCCCCCTGATTGTGGCCTGGCCCGGGCGCATCCCCGCCGGCATGACGGAATCGCGGGTCACCGGTTTCGAGGACTGGTTCCCCACTTTGCTGGATTTGACTGGTGCCCCGCCGCCGCCCGGGGTCGAATTGGATGGCGTCAGCTTCGCCCCGACCCTGCTCGGTCGGCCGCAACCGGCCCGGCCCTTCCTATACCGCGAATTCCACGGGGTGGGGGGGCAGGTGGCGGTGCGCGAGGGCGATTGGAAACTGGTGCGCCGCCATCTGCTGCCCGCCCCCGCCCGCCCGGCGGAAATGCCCACCACGGAACTTTACGATTTGGCGGCCGACCCCGCCGAGGCGCGGAATCTCGCCGCCGACCGGCCGGAAGTGGTGGCCCG
>CAIYZC010000023.1 GCA_903930565.1 uncultured Pedosphaera sp. | reverse complement strand
TGCGGGGCGGAAATTTGGATTGCGGGTGGAACCTATGTTCTGTCGCAAAATATCAACCCGCCCGCGAACCTGGTTCTTTACGGCGGATTTTCCGGGACCGAAACCAATCTGGCGCAACGCAACCTTGCGGGCGCTCCGGCGGTCGTCACGGGATCAACCATTTTCTATGCCGGTCCGCGCGTGGATGGGCTGACATTCACCGGAAATGGCGGGCTCTATTGCCAAAACAATAACGCGGCCATCGCCAATTGCCTCTTCGTGACCAATAGCGCTTGCACTCTGGTGGATGTGGGATTGATCACCGTCACCAATTGCCAATTCCGGGCCAATGGTTCCGGGATCTCCATCACCGGCGGAACCTTGTTGCTCACCAACTGCGCCTTTTCCCAAAACGGCCACGCGTTGATTGCCTACGATAACGGCTACTCCGGCATGCCGGTCAGCGTGGCCCTGTCCCAGTGCTCATTCACGGGCAATCAAAGCGCCCTTTTGGCCAGTACTCTCCATTCCCCCAATCGCACCACTGTGCAGGTGGATCGTTGCAGTTTTCAGGGCCAGACGGATACGGCGATTGAACTGTATGCGGCCGTCGCCGAAATGGTGGATTGCCTTATCGCGGGCAATTACTCAGGGCAGGGACCGGCGCTTTCCCAGACTTATGGGGCGCTCATCCTGCGCAATTCCACCGTCGCCGGGAATCGGGGTTCCGTCGCCGGCGTGAATGGCTGGAAGGCGGGCGGGATGCTGATTCAATCGGGTTCCTGTTCGATTCTGAACTCGGTGGTTTGGAATAACGTGGGGGATCCGTTGGCCGGGGTGGCGGATTGGCAGGTCCAGGGCGGGAATGGCACGGGTGTCAACTTCGCCAACTCCTTCGTCGAAGGTGTTTCCGGGATTGATCCGATCTTCGTCCAACCGATTGACGCCACGCAGGCTCCCACACTGGCGGGTAATTTTATGCCATCGGCGTGCTCGCCGCTGCTCCAGGCGGGCAACCCGGGGCTGATCGGTGCCGGATTGCTGGACCTGGCCGGCCAGCCGCGGCTCGGTTCTGGCGGGGCCGTAGACCTCGGGGCTTATCAGTTCCAGGGTACCCCCGCCGGGGCATTCAGCCTCTCCTCGGTGCCGACGCAGCAATTGGCGGATGAGGCCCACCCGGCTTACTTCCCGGTCTCCGCCAATCGCAATGGCGCGCTTTACCAATGGCAACGCCGGCCCGCCGGTGCCTTGTTGTTCACGAACCTCGCCGAAGGCGGCCAATTCAGCGGCACTTCGAGCACCGGACTGATCGTGTCCGCGGTCTCCCCGGCGCTGCACCTGGACCAATATCGTTGCCGGGTGACTTCGCCGGAAGGCTGTGAACTCCTTTCCCCCGCCGCGATTCTTTACTACGGCCGCCCGCTGGCGGCCGCCCTGGAAGCTCCCGCCGCCACCGTGACCTATGGCGGCGCGGCGCCTTGGTTCGGGCAGACCAATGTGACCCATGACGGGGTCATCGCCGCCCAGAGTGGCCACGTGCCGCGGCTCCAGCAAAGCGTGATGACCGCCATCGTGAATGGTCCCGCCACCGTGAACTTTTGGTGGAAACTCGCCAGTGCTTTCACGGTGACCTTTTACTTGGATGGCAATTACCAGGGCCAGATTGCCGGGCAGAATTCCGCCTGGTTGCCCGTGGCGCGGGATCTCGCCACCGGTCCCCACACCCTGCAATGGGTCTATTCCCAGGGTGGGTTTGATTCCGGACTGGACGCCGCGTGGGTGTCCGAGTTGACCTTGACACCCAATCCTGCGGTCGCGGTGCAGCCGGGGCCGCAGATTCTGCCCGCCGGGGGCAGCGGAAGTTTTCAGGTGACGGCGGCCGGCACCGGGCCATTTGCTTATCAATGGCAGTTGAACGGCACGAATCTCCCCGGGGCCACGGGCGCCAGTTATTTGGTCAACAACGCCCAGCCCGCGGACGCGGGAAACTACTCCGTGATGGTGGCCAACAGCCTGGGCTCGACCGTGAGTTCCAACGCCACGTTGACGGTCACCATGCCGCTCGCCACCGCGGTCAACACTCCGGCCTGGAACTGGACCACGGGCGGTTCCTCGGATTGGTTCGGTCAAACGACCGTGAATCATGACGGCACGAACGCGGCCCAATCCGGGGCCACCGCCC
>CAIYZC010000022.1 GCA_903930565.1 uncultured Pedosphaera sp. | reverse complement strand
TGCCGGCTTGCACGTTGGGCACCGTGGCCTCGTCTTTGATGTTGCTCACCGTCACGGTGTAGGTCGTGTTGGGTTGCAGCCCGGTGGTTTGCAGGCCCACCGTGGTGAATTGGCCGCCGAATTTGGTGTCCAACACGGCGTTGGCGAGGATGGCGTTCGTGATCTGCACCCCGCCGCTAATGGTATAGTTGGCCGGGTTCTGCGACGTGACGGGATCCACGCGCTTGGAGAACTTGACTTCCACGACCGAGTAGGGCGCGTAGTGGGAGTTCTGGTTCTGGTAGTTGCCCACCATGAGGTTGTCCAGAATCGGGCCACCCGTCATCACGCTGCGGGGGCCGACGGAGGTGACCGTGGGCTTGGTGACATCGTTGGTGACAAGGAGGTAGATCACCACGGAATTGGTCACGCCGTTCGCGTTGAGCGGGTTCTGCACCTGGAGGTTATAAAACCCGGTGTCGTTCGTGGTGAGTTCGGTGATCACCAATTTCGGACTGAAGATGCCCTGGCTGTCGCCGGCGGCCGTGCCGACGCGCGGGTAGTGGGGCGTGCCATCGAAGTTGTTCACGGGCACCAAGTTGGCGCCGTTCAACTGCCAGTTGTACGAGTTGGGCAGGCCCAGAACCGCGCCCGCATTGAGCGTGAGGCTGCTGCCGACACCTTCGGTGAATTGCGGACCGGCGTAGGCCGTGAACGCGCCACTGATGGCGTTGGCCGGGCTGATGGTATAAACCCCGACGCCGCCGGCGTTCGCCGTGAAGACGCCGATGGAGGCGGACTGACCGGGGACGCTCAGGAGGTAGGTGCCGATGCCACCGGTGGTGCCCGGGCCGTAACCGATGATGATCGGGTTGCCCGCGCTGTTGTTGCCGGTGATTTTATGGCCGATCGAGAGGGAGATGGCCTGGCCGAGGGAGTTGGTCGGCTGCTTGGTGACCGTAAGGATGTTGTTAAGCATGGTGCCCACGACATTGAAGTTGGCGGGGGTGCCCGAGATCTTGGTCCCTTGGGTCATGCCGGGGGCGCTGAGCACATAACCGGAGGAAATGGGACCGTAGGCCACATTGGTCACCACGAGGGCGGTGCCGTTGGTGATGTAGCCGCTGAATTGCGCCGCGTTGGGCGAGAGCTGGTCCCCATTGGCCTGGGTGACGAAGCCGGCCGGACCCCAGATTTGGGAGGTGTGATTCGTCACGTCGGAAGCCGTGAGCGGGTAGTTGTAGATGGCGACTTCGCTGAGCGCGCCGAACATGGGCAGGGCGCCCAAATTGCGGTTGCCGAGAATGAGGGGGGCGAACAAGTTTTGGTTCCAGACAAAGCTGGCGTTCGGATTGCTGGAGTAGCCGGTGCCGTCGGTGTATTCCAAGGCGCCGTTGACGAAGAGGTAGTCCGAGCTGGGCCCGCCGTCCTGGCCGTTCACAACGTAGCAGATGTGGTACCACGAATTGGTGACCGGCACGCTGACGCCGGAGCCGTTGACGTTTTGGCCGACACCCTGGTTGGTGTTATTATAGCGGCCAATGACCACCGTCCAGTTGTTGATCGTGGTCTGGTTGAAGCCGGTGGTGCCGAAGCCCACATAGATCGAAGGGCCGGCCTTGTTGTTGCCCACGGCGAACATGGAGGACATGACGCAGGAACTGGCGGTGGCGCTGTCCAAGCGGTACCAGAACTCCCAGGTGAACTGACCGCTGACGGGGTTGAGTTCCGGATAGTAGGGGATTTGCACTTGGGAGAAGTCGTTGAGCGCGTTGGTGCCGAACATGCGCAGGGAGCCGGTCGAGCCGGCCACAGGGCCGTTGCCCGGGTCCCATTGATAGCCGCCGCTGACGACGCCATCATGGGTGCCCGCCCAGTCGAACACCGTGGTGCCGCCGGTTTCATTCAGCGGCCAGTAGCCCACGGGCGGTCCGCCGGAGCTGCTGAACACCTTGGCGGCGTAGTCGGTGGGATTGACCACGTTGAGCGTGATCGGCGCGCTGGTGACCGGGCCGCCGATGGCGCCTTGGATCCGGACGCTGTAGTTGTAGGTTCCCACCGGGAGCGTGGTGACCGCGTAGCTGCTGTCGGTCGCGCCGGGGATGGCCACGTTGTTGGCCAACCATTGGTAGGTGAAAGGAGCCAAACCACCGGCCGTGACGCTCAGGTTTTGCACCGCAAAGCCGGCATACAGGGTTTTGGACGGCGAAATGGAGGCGACACTCGCGGGGTTGTTGGCCGCGCCGTTGTTCAAACGGTAGTTGTGGGCGGAGATGGTGTTGGCGCTCAACGCGTCGCCATAGATGGCGACTTCGTCGATGGTGCCGCGCCACATGTTGTAGAAATAGCCGTCGTTGTTAATGGTGGCGACGCCGCCGTTGTTGCCGTTCTCCGGCGTGATATCACGGCGGCCGATCCAGATCGGTTGGAAGGAATCGGTCGGGGTGTTGCCCAGGCCGGACATCAATTTGGTGCCGAGGCTGATGCCGTTGGCGTAGCAGGTCATCACGCCCGCGACTTGGTCAAAGGTGAACGCGACATGGGTGCGCACCCCGACCAGCCCGGTGGGCAGCGTCCACACCAGCGCCGTGGTTTGGGACGAGCTTTGATAATAGAGGTTGCCGTAATAGTCGGCGCGGAATTGGTAATAGTCGAAGGTGCCGGGAACTGTCACGGACGAGAGGAAGCAGGGCTGCTCCGCCGCGAAGGTGAACTTGGCGCTGGGGTCCATGTAAATCACCGCTTCAATCGTTCCCTTGCCGTTGGGGAACTGCAGACCCGGATTGTTGCCCGGAATTTGGGCGAAGCCGTAGCCGTTGGTGAGGTTGTAGCCGCCGAAGTAGCCCATGTTCGGGCTGTTCAGGGAGAGGCCCTGGGTGCCGCCGACTTTGTTGGTGTCGCCGTTCAGGAAAGCCGCGCCGTAGAGAGTGCCGCTGTTGGCGGGATCCTTCACGTTCTTGATCGTGTTGCCGGTGCTGCCGTCCATCGGGAAGTAGGCCACCAGGGAGGGTTCGGAAACGACCGCGTTGGAATAGCCGGTCGCCAGCGAAACCGTCTGGGCCACCACGGTGAGGAGGGCCGCACCGCTGGTGGTGGTGCCATCCGGCGTGGTGAGCACGCAGTTGAATTGGGACGTGCTGTCCGCCACTTGGGCGTTCGGGAGCACATAGGTGTCGCTGGTGGCGCCCGGGATGGGGATGCCGCCGCGGAGCCATTGATAAGTGATCCGGGAATCGGTGGCGGCGTTTACCCGGAAGGGGGCGGAAGCGCCGGCGAACACCGTGATGCTCTGGGGATCCTGCACGATGCCCGGAGCGGTGCTCACCGTCGTGCTGCCCACGCCCGTGCGGCGGGTCAGGAGGTCGCTGGTGTAGAATTGTCCGGGATTAAAGGAAGACCAACGGAGTTCCGCCATATAGCCGCGGAGGGTCTGGGCGCCGGCGCCCAAGCCGACGGGCAGGTTGCCGCTGGCATCAACGGTGTTGTCGGTGATGCCGGAGTCTTGAATGCCGGCGAAGCCCGGGGAGCTGAAGACGTTGGTCTGGTAAACGCGCCAGCTCGGCACGGAGGCCACCAGCGTGCCGTTGGTGTACCACGAGACGGTGCCGGCGAGATCATCACGCACCACCGCGAAGTGCATCCACAGGGCGTTGGAGGCGGTTTTCACCAACACCGGCGGGCCGATGTAGAAGTCCATCGTGTTGCCGTTGGTGTCCTGCGCCCCGACGGGGCACAAGGCTTGCAGGCGCACGTAGGAATTGCCGTTGTTTTGGCTGTTGTCGGTGACCGTGCTGCCGGTGGCCACGGTGCCGTTGGTGCCGTTGATGGCCATCAGGCAAACGCCGGATTGGGCGTTCGGGCTGCGGTTGTTGCGATTGAGTCCCGTCGAAAAGATCGGGGCGGCGCCGTTCGCGCCGTCGCCGGCGGGCAACCACCAGCATTCGACAACCCAGTTCGCATTGGTCTGGAAGAAATTACCCCAGGCGCTGGTGTTGGTCAGCGCGCCCACGGGCACCGGTTCTTCAAATTTGGTGCCTTGGTTGGCGCCCACATTGGCGCCGGCTTTGAGGGAGTAAGTGCTGAAGTAGCCCTGGTTGCCGAGCGGACCGCCCACGCAAATATTGTTCAAGACGTTCAGCGTGTTGTTCGGGGTCTCACCGTTGCCGGTGTACCCGCTGGCGATCGGGTGCTGGCCAAACTCGTCCGCGCCCGGATTTTTGTAAAAATCGAAGCGTTGCCAGGAGTATGGAATGACGTCCGCGGAAGCGGTCAGGACGCCCGCCAGGACGGCGGCGGCCTGTAGAAGTATTCTTCGCATAGGGGGAGTGTTGCTATTGGAATCTGAATCTTGCGGTGAGTTCGAAAGCGTGCCCACTCAACGTCCCCGGCGACCGAACGGCACGGGGTGTCGGGCGCCTAAGGCGCCAGTCCCACCGGCCGTCGCCGGAACAAAAATCGCTAAGATGGTCACAATCCTTAGCCTAGTCCGCCGTGGCAAGCCGGTATATGGCACCGGGGAACTAATTTTTGGCGCGAACCCCGGGTATCCGTTAATTATGGCGCGTGGCGGGGGGTGAATGGATGCCGCCACCGCCCCTCCATCCGTTTTAGCGGGTGGGATGAAGGTCCACCGCGGTGGTCTTGGATTGGAGCCAATCCACGTCCAAATTCCCCGGGGCGGTGTTCACCTGGCTGCCGGGCAAATTGAAGTTCACGCGCCAGGGATGGATCTCCGAGTGTCCGTCGGCGAACGAAAAACTGCCCGCTTGCTTGTGGTACGTGGCCGGATTGTCGTTCAGGCGTTTGCCGGCCAGGTTGATCGGATCATAACCGCTCATATCCACGAGGAAGAAGCTGTCATTGATGCTGGGGCCCTCGTCCAAAATCACCATGGTGTTCACCGGGCCGGGGCGGGTCAGGTCCGCCGTTTTTACGAAACTGAGGAAAAAGAATTCGCCCCGGTTGTGAAAATAGGAGCCGATGAAGCAATTCATCGAATAAGAGCGCGCCTCCGGGCGACCGACGTAGCCGGCCAGGGTGCTCTTCCGCGTGTCCCCGGGGCATTGGTAGATTTTCACGCTGCGCCCCACATAATGCGACAGCGGATCACCGGCCAGCGTGTTGTAGAGGTCGATAAAATCGGTGCTCATCGGGTCGCGCATGTCCGCGGTGGCCATGGCCCCGGCGTCGAGCAGGTGATCATTGTTGTCCCCCGCGTACAACAGACAGGCCAAAGTCAGTTGCTTGGTGTTGTTCATGCATCCCACGGCCTGGGCTTTGATTTTGGCCTTGGCCAGCACGGGCAGGAGCAAACCCGCCAGGATGGCGATGATGGCGATCACCACCAACAGCTCGATGAGGGTAAAACCCAGTCCCCGGCTCGGTGTTTGCGAAAGCGGGGCGCGGAAATCAGGTGGGGCGGGCATTTCCACCCCACCTTGCCACCAACGCGAACGGCGGGAAATAGCACCCGCGAACTATTTGCGGGCTTTGATCTGGGCGGCGAGTTGTTGGGCGAGGCTGATGGCTTGGTTGATTTGCTGCCGGTTCATCTCCTTTTCCAACGCGTTGATGTTTTGCAAGGCGTCCCGGTCGCCATTGCCGGCGGCGAGGTTCCACCAAGCGTGGGCTTGCACCGGGTCGCGGAACCCGCCGAAGCCATTGGCATACATGAAGGCCAGCCGCGATTGGGCCAGGGGATGGTTTTGCTCGGCCGCCTTGCGGAACCATTGCACGGCGCCGGCTTCGTCCTTCGGCACCACCTGCCCTTGCGCAAAGTAAACGCCCAGGTTTTGCTGCGCGTCGGCGTTGCCCTGTTCCGCCGCTTTGCGAAACCACTTCACGGCCTCCGCTTCATCCTTCGCCACCCCGTTGCCGCTCGCGTAGGCCCCACCCAGGGTGAATTGGGCGAGGGCGTTACCTTGATCGGCCGCTTTGCGCAGCCATTGCGCGGCGGCGACGTGATCGCGGCCGACCCCCTGTCCATCGATGTAAAGAAAAGCCAGTTCGCACTGGGCCGCCGCCTCGCCCTGTTCGGCGCGCGCTTTCAAAGCGGAGAATTTTTCCCGCGCCGGGTCGGCGGGCCGGCCGCAGCCGGCGAGGCCGGCCAGCAAGCCGGCGCAGAGCAATAGTTTGGCGAGGGACCAATTCATGGCGTGGTGCGGGGCTTGGCATCCGCTTCGCCCCCGCGCGTGTCGCGGTAGCGCAGCAGCACGTCGGTGCGGGACCGAACATGGAGTTTCTCGTAAATGTGCCGCAGGTGGTTCTTGACGGTGAAAACACTGATGGAAAGGCGCGCGGCGATGTCTTTGTTGGCGAAGCCTTGGCGGAGCAGGTCAAGAATTTCCTGTTCCCGACGGGAGAGACCGTGATCCGGCACGCCCGCCGGGACCGGTTCTTGAAACGCCGCCACCACTTGGCGCGCGATCTCGCTGGACATGGGGGCTCCGCCGCGGCGGGCTTCGAGGATCGCTTCCAATATTTCCTCCGGGCGCGCGCGTTTGAGAAGGTAGCCGCAGGCCCCCGCGCGCAGGGCGCGAAAGAGGGTGTCGGAATCATCATACACCGTGAGCATGATGATCTGCAGGTTCGGCAACTGTTGGCGGAGCAGGGATGCGCACTCGATGCCCGAGCGATTGGGCAAATGGATGTCCATGAGGATGACATCCGGCGGTTGGCGGGGAATGGCTTTGAGGGCCTCTTCGCCGCTGCCGCAACTGCAGACGCAATGGAAGCCGGGCGAGAGGTTGAGCAATCGCTCCAGGCTGCGGCGCAGGCCGGCGTCATCCTCGACCAAGGAGACTCGAACCCCCGCGCCTGCGCCGCTCCCATGAGGCTGCCCCTCGAGATTAGCAGGCTTTGTCATAATCCCGCCCAAGGCAGACTTTTCACCCACCCCCACTTTACGGCCCCCCACCGGGGGCGGCAATGGCACCTTGGAACTAATTGAAGAGGCCCGGACGGAAGCCGGGGCGACGACGGAATTCATGGCCGGGCAGGTTATCAGCTCTCGCGGATTCCCGCAAGGAGGGGAAGTTCGAAGGTGACCACCGTCCCGGCTCCGGGTGCGGTGGTGATCTGGCAGGAACCGCCCAGCCGCTCCAGCCGTGAACGCATGTTGGCGAGCCCGTCCTCCCCTTCCTTGGGCGGGCCCGGGACAAATCCCCGGCCGTTGTCCGCCAGTGTGATCGTCACCGCGCGCACGTTCCCCGCGATGGCCAGGCGCAATTCGGTCGCGCCCGAGTGCCGCAGGGTGTTGTGCAGCGCCTCCTTGAAGGCGAGAAAGAGTTGGTGCCGTTGCTCGGCGCTCACCGGAGCGTTCGGCAGGGCGGCGGCCACCTCCAGCCGACAAGTGATTTCACCCGGCTGGAGGCAGTGTTGGGCAAACTGGCATAAGTAGCGGGCCAGGGAGGGAACCGTGTCGTTTTTTGGGTTCACCGCCCAGACGATCTCATCCAGCGCGGTCACCAGCTCGTGGGCGCGTTGGTCGATTTCCTGCAACATGCCGGCGACCACCTCGGGGGCGACGGCGGGGTTTTGCACCATGGCGGAGTTGAGGCTGATCTGGGTGAGTCCCGCCCCGAGGTCGTCGTGCAGGTCCTGGGCGATCCGGGCGCGCTCGCGCTCGGTCGCCTGCAGTAGTTCCAGACGTTCGATTTGGCGCCGATGCCGTCGGCGCAATGCGTCCAGCAGGCCGCCGCCGAGCAGTGCGAAGCCGGTGAGGGGCGCGGCGACCTGAAACCAAAGCGTTTCCCACCACTCCGGAACCACGACGAGCGTCAAGCCCGCGCCGGTCTCATCCCGTACGCCATCGCTGTTCACGGCCTCCACTTGGAAATGATGCGTGCCCGGGGACAGTTGGGGGTAGGAAGCCACCCGCTGGGCTCCCGCTTCCACCCAGGGCTGGCCGGCGAGCCGGTAGCGGAAACCCACCGCCTCCGGCAGGGTGAAGCTCAGCGCCGTGAAAAACAGATCGACTTGGCGTTGGCCGGGTGGCAACCGGAACTCCGGCTCCCCGCCCCGGATGGTGAACCGGGCCGCGGCGGCCTCCGTTGGCACCAAGGCTCCCGCCCCGTAGTCCAACAAGGTTTGGCCGTTGCTGCGCAGGCCTTCAATCACGACCCGCGGCGGGGTGGGGTTGGGCGGCCGGTTCGCCGCATGCACCCGGGCCAGTCCCGATTGCATGGCGAACCACAGTTCCCCGTCCCCCGCCCGCCAGGCGCCCGGGAAATACTCGTGCCCCGCCTGCAGGCGGGGCAGCCCTTCGTTCTGGCCGTAGGCCACGGATTGCAGGCGCCCGCCCCCCGCGGCGGCCACTTGCGCCAGGTCCGCGGCCCGCACTTGGAAGATTCCCCGGTTCCCGGCGAACCACAGCCACCCGCGGCCGTCCTCCAGGATTTGCGAAATGTAGTCATCCGGGAGCCCCTGCTCCTGGCCGAAATGGGCGAAGCGTCCGGCCTGCAACCAGCCCACGCCCGCCCCCGCGTAACCAATCCACAGGCTGCCATCCGGGGCCGGATACAGGGAGCGGATGGCCGCCCGCCCGGAGACCGTGCGGCCCGTCTCGGCCAGCAAGGCATCCTGGTGTACCCGGAGCAGCATTCCCCCCGAAGTGCCCGCCCAAACATCCCCGGCGGCGTCCGCCGCCAACGCCGCCACGGGGCCGCTCCCCCCGGGGAGCACGAACACCCGCCCCGCCCCCGGCCCCCGCTGTTCCAAAGTGTGCTGCCGCCCGTCCACGGATTGGGTGCCCAACCAAATCGTGCCGTCGCTCCGCGGCAGCAAGGCCCCCACCAAATCGCCGCCCAGCCCGGTCGTCCGGTTCAAATTGGTGGCCAGGTTCTCCCCCCGCCAATGATACAACCCCAAGTATTGCGTGCCGATCCAGACCCCGCCTTCCGCGTCCGGAGCGACACACAAAGCATACGGTACCGGCCAACCTTGGGCGGCCGTCAAGGCGTGCCAACCTTCCGCGGTCCGTTGAAACAACTTGCCGCTCTCGCCCACCGCCCAGAGCCGGCCCTGGCGATCCTCGCACACGGACCGGATGCCTTCGAAGGGTACGGCGGGGTCGGGCGCGAGCAATTCCACGACCCGGGGCTGGAGCCGGTTCAAGCCGCCGCCGCGCGTCCCCACCCAAAAATTCCCTTCGGCGTCCTCGAACAAGCTCAGGATTTCCTGGTGGGAGGTGGGAATTTTCTGGATTTGACCGTTGCGCCAACAAAACAGGCCCGCCTCCCGGGTGCCGATCCACAAGCCGCCGGCGCGGTCCTCGTAAAGCACGGTGGGGTTCACGTCTCCTCCCGTCACGGGCAAATCCGCCACCCGGACCGGCGGGGCGCCGGTTTGGAATCGAAAGACCTGGCGGGCGGTGCAAATCCACAAGCCTCCCGCCCGGGCCGGTGCGATGCGTTGCGCGCGGAATTTTTCCAACATCGTGAACCGGCCCTGCGCATACTTGCCCAGCACCCCGCCTTCCGCGTACCACAATCCGCCGTCCCGGTCCGTGGCCAATTGGCAGGTTCCGCCCCCGGTCAGACCATCCCGGGCGGAGTAGGACTGCCGTCCGCCTTCGCCGAACCGGTGGACCTCGCCCCCGATATAGGACACCCAAATGGAGCCCGTGGCATCCTCGAGCATCAGCCGTGCCTCCAGGTTGGCCTGCTCGGTGCCCGCCGCGACGGTGGTCACCCGGCCGCCGTCCACGCACACCACCGCCTGCCGGTCGCCCGCCAACCACAACCGGCCCCGGCGATCCACCAGCATGGCTTGAATCAGGCTGGGGGGACCATCCGCCCGGCCGCCCACGGCAAATTGGTGGAATTGGAGACCATCAAACCGCACCAAACCCGCCTGCGTCGCCACCCACAAAAAACCGTCCGGCGTCTGCCCCACCGCCACCACGGTGTTGTCCGGCAATCCTTCATCGGATTGCCAGGCGCGGTTAAACCATGGGGTGGGGGAGGGCGGGGGCGGCGGGGTGGCTTCCGCCGCCCGGCCCGGTTCGGTCAGCAACCACAACGCCGGCAGGAGCAGACCCAGGATGGACTGACCGTGGTTCAATCTGCGCTTAGCCATAGCGCCGGCCGCCCCGCCCGGCAAGCGCTTTGTCGCCGGGGATTCGCGTTGACTCC
>CAIYZC010000021.1 GCA_903930565.1 uncultured Pedosphaera sp. | reverse complement strand
TGGTCCAGTTCCTCGCGCAAGGGCGTGAAACGAACGCGGTCGATGATCTCGCCGGCGAAGGCGTGGATCAACATCCGGCGGGCGGTTTCCAGACCGATGCCCCGGGCGCGGAGGTAAAAGATCGATTCATCGTTCAATTGGCCGATGGTCGCGCCATGGGTGCACTTCACGTCGTCCGCGTAAATCTCCAGTTGGGGTTTCGTGTCGATGGTGGCGGAGTCCGACAACAAGAGGTTCTTGTTCGTCTGCTTCGCATCGGTCTTTTGCGCGCCGGGCCGGACCAAAATGCGGCCGTGAAAAACGCCCTTGGAACGGTCGTCCAAAATGCCGTTGTAGTACTCGTGGCTGTTGCAGTGCGGCTGGGTATGATCGACGATCATGTGATGGTCGGCCAACTGATCTTCCTTGGTCAGGTACAAACCATTGAGCACGCACTCGATCCCCGGCGCCCCCAGGTGCGTGCGAATGTTGTTGCGCGAAAGCCGGCCGCCGGTGGCGATGGAGTGGGCGATGAAATCGCAGTGGCGCCCCAATTGGACATGCAGGGCGGCCACATGGAAGGCGGCCAGGCTCTCGTCCTGGAACTTGCAGTGCTCCACCTTCGCATTTTCGCCAATGACCAGTTCATCCACGGAATTCGTGAAATAAACGCCGGCCACGGTCGCCACAAAGCTTTCCACCACGGTCAGGCGGCTGTTCGGCTCGGCAATGATCAAATTGCGCGGCTGCGTGGTGGCCCCGGCCCCGTCGGCGGTGGTCACAAACAGCAAATGCACCGGCCCGGCAACTTCCAAACCCGCCGGTACATAAATGAACGCGCCATCTTGGAAGAACGCGGTGTTCAAAGCGGTGAAGGCGTTCCCCTCCCCGGTTCCATAGCGGGCGAGGTGTTGCTCAATGAGCGCGCCGTCCGTGGCCAACGCGGCGGTCAGGTTGCCGATCCGCACCCCGTCCGGCTGCGGCAGCACGAGCGACAGGTGCGGGGCGAAATAACCGTTCACGAACACCAAACGGCTGCCGGGCAGGCCGGCAAAGGGAAATTCGGCCAGGGCGGCCAGGTCCAAATCGACCGCGGATCCGGCCGCGGGCGGCACCCCGGGCGCAAACGGACGACCGGCGATCGCCGCGACATTGGTGAACCGCCAATCTTCATGCTGGAGGGTGGGAAAGCCCTGTTCGGCGAAGCGGGCCATGCCCGCCTTGCGGAGGGGATGCACCCAGGCGGGTTGCCCCGCCCCGGTTTCCCGGCGCTCGAAAAGTTCCCAATACGGGTCGGTTTCCTTCATGATTTGATTGTCAGTGCCATGCGTCATACAGCAGGGTCTATGATTCCACGCCCCCGCCTCCAACGCAAGCCCCGTCCCGCAGCGCAAAAAAGGAGTGGTCGGTCGGGACCAGGAATCGAAAAGCCATGGGGCGGCCGCAAATGGAAACGTGAAGCGCCGAAAGAAGAAGCCGATCGAAAGATCCTCGGGCGAGTTGGCCGGGGTTCCCTGACCCTAAAAACGGCGATTCAAGCCCGAAAATTGCCTTTCAAGATGCGCCGCGAAGCGTTGGCAACCCGCGGAGGATCGGGGCAACCCGGAGGGTTCTGGGAAATTAGCCCGGCGTACCACGCCGGGCACCTCGCCGTTTTATGCACGCCGCCCCGGCAGGGGCGGGGGAAGCCGCACGAGGGTCCTTTGGGCAACTTAACTCTGTTGGTGCCCTGCAAGTGCGTCGTAGGTTTCGCCGCCCCTCCCGGGGCGGTCGGGCCAAAGAACAAGGAAACCGGTGGTGTTACCGCCGACTTATTTCCATAAATCCTCCGGGTTAAAAGCTTGGCGGCCGAGCCTTGGGCAAATTGAACCCCAACTTGTTTTACCCGCGGGTTAGGTTTGCCCCGACGGCTCCGAAGTTCAACGCTTCATCCACAAACCCTTGGCCTCAAGTTATTTGCATCAATATTGGAACGTTGGTTTAAGGTGCTGCTCCCGATTGAACTGCCGTTTCTAAGAGGACTGCTGCGGTTCGGGCATGGACTTCGAGGTGATCAAGATGCGACACCACCAAACTGGCGACACCTTGCCAGGGGCGGAGTTCCGCAGGGGAACAAAAGCGGGAAGGCGGAAAGTGGTGTTTAGCCCTGCCTGGGAGCGCAATCTTCCAGCAAGCGCTGGGAGAAAGCCGGCACACTTTTACCCAAACGGATTAAGACATCTTGCAGATCCTCCTTCCTCG
>CAIYZC010000020.1 GCA_903930565.1 uncultured Pedosphaera sp. | reverse complement strand
GGATTGCCCGGTTTGCAGGCTGAAGGGGAGGAACACTCCCGCCGCCGTGTTCGCATTCGTGAACACGACATTGGTCAGGTAAACGCCCGGCGCCAGGAGGTTGGCGGCCGCGCTTAATTGCACGGTCACGTTGGTGACCGCGCCTGGAGCGAGCACGCCGGCGGCCGGGACCGCCGACAACCACGCCGCCGGGTTCAACACCGCCCAGGGCAGGTTCCCGCTCCCCCCGTTGGTGAGGGTGTAAGTGGTGTTGGTGTTCGCGAACGGACCACCCACCTGGCCCGTGGCGGAGAAGCCCGTGGCGGGAGAGACGCCCAAGGGGTCCGGCGGCCCGGTCAAGGCGTCGATCAGCGCCTCCCCAGTCGGCGTGCCCCAGCCGGTGCACAGGTCATACCCGGCCACCGCGCTGAACAAGTTCGGGCTGACCCCGTTGAAATTGTTGCCGGTGGTGATGTCGTGAAACGCCGCCGCGTAGCCCGCGCCCCTGCCCAGGGAATACACGGCCGGGTTCAGGAAACCCACACTCGGCTGCCCCGCCAGAACCAGCTTTTGGTTCATCAAGGCGGTCAGCCCCGCCCACAGGGGCGCGGCGCAACTGGTGCCGCCCAAGACTGTGGGGGTGGCGTTGCCATTGTAGTAAATGGCGACATTGTCGGCGGTCAGGGCCACGTCCGGCAGATTGCGCCACGCCGTGGAGCCGCCGTTCGCCGTCATGCTGAGGCCGGCTTGCCAGGTGGGCAAACCGTAGTGGGAGCTGATGCCCCCGCCCGAGCCCGCGTAGCCCGCGCTTTGCAAACCCCAATTCCAAACCGTTTCGGAAACCCAAGCCCCGCCGGGTCCGCTGGTGGTCAACGTGGTGCCGCCCACGCTGGTTACGTAGGGCGAACTCGCGGGCGCCCCCCCCAAACTGGTGTTGTCCACCCCGTTGGCGGAAGTGCTCCCCGGGCTGTAGGCATCGCTGTCGCCCGAAGCGGTGAAGAACGATTGGCCCTGCATGGCCATTTGAATGAAATAGTTGTCCGTGGTTTGGCTCGGGCCGCCGGGCCAACCCCAGGAACAACTAAACTGCTTAATGGCGGTGTTGGTGACCATCGCCGCCAAAATATGGTTTTGCGAACCGGTGGGACCGGCATTGAAAATCACCACCTTGGACAACCCCGGGGCCATGGCGATCGCCATGTCGATGTCCAAGGTGACCTCGCTGTCCCCGCTCTTGGCGCCGGTGGTCGGCGTGGTGGTGCCGCTGTCCAACAGGATTTCCTGCAGGGTCACCGGCGCGATATGGGCGGCATTTTCGTAAGCCGTGACATCACTCGCATAGTAGCTGTCGAACTCCAACAAACCCACGATCTGCCCGGCCCCGGTGAGCGTGGTGTTGGGCGCATAGGCCGCGCGAAAATCATTGCCGATAAATCCCCCTTGATACCCCGAGCCCGTCGCCGCCCGCGGCACCGGCGAGCCGCCGTCCAGCTGCCGCAACCGGGGCTGCGGCCGGGCAAAATCGCTCAATCCGCCCACCTCCACCAAGGGCAGCCGCACGTCCACCGTGGGCTCGCGGTCGGGCGCGAAAAAGTCCCGCGCCTCGGTGGGGTGATGGTACTTGCTCAGCGTCACTTGAAACGCGGTTTCAATGTCCGCCACCGCCCCCACCACTTCCAACTCGAACCGGCTCGGATGGGTGCCCACCACGGTGAGTTGGTGGGCGGCGGCGAAGGCCGCCACCGTGGCGTAATCGGCGGGCGAGGGGCTGAACCGCGCCGCGAATTCATCCGGGGTGAGGTAATGCCGGTATTGGGGCTGCGCCGGGTCGTAGAGTTGCCCGAGAAAATCATCCGCGGCCGACCGATTCGGCATCGGCACCCCGAGGCTCAACCGCAGGCGGTTGGTCGCGGGCAACCGGCCGGCGGCGGCCAGGTTCGCCACCACGGCGGGCACATGCCCGGGCAACACCCGGGTCCCCGCCCCGGCCGCCCCGCCCCGCCCCGGCGCCAACCCCAGCAGCAGCACCAGGCAATAAATCCAGCGCGTGCGCGAAGCCGCACGCCCAACAGAACAAAATTCATTCATGAACCACCGCAACCTAGCACCAACCGCCGAAGCCGGCAAATTCCACTAAGGAAATTCCCGATCATTGCCATGGCCGGTTCAAGGCCGCGGGACGGAGGATTCCAGGGCCAACTTCCGGAAACCCCGGAGCAATCGCCGGCGGGCCCACCAGGCCAACACGAGCGAAAGCCCACCACTCCCCGCGAACCAAGCCAGGACCCAGTAAATGAGTTGATTCTCGGAGACGTCGCCGCCTTGGAGGTAGCCCACCAAAAAGGTCGCTCCCCAAACACTCAAGGAAACGCAGGCCACCGTTTGAAATATGGCCCGCCCAAGCCGCGCCTGCACCAAGCCCAACCACATCCCCAACCAACCCAACGCCAGGAAATCCAACGGCAACATGAGGATTCCGCCCAAAAAGGCGGCCAAAAAAACCTCCACCACCCCCCCGCGTTGCATGCCATAATGTCCCGCCCACACAACCACCGCGCCGCTGAGCAACAGGTTGGCCGCGGCCAGCAGGGCGCCGGGAACCAGAAACTGGCGCGTCAGGCCGTGCCACAAGCCGGCGAGCACCTCCCGCTCGGTCAACGTCGTGCCCAACAACAATTCCAGGACCCCGCTGCGCCGGTCTTGGTGCAACCGCCTGCCGGCTTCAGCCGCGACCAGGAATTTGATCAAACAGTGCCCCGCCAGCGCGGTGGCGCAAGCGGCGATCAACGTTTGCGGGGAATTCCGCCGGAGCACGGAGAAGACCAACAAGCCCAAAAAACAAGGCGCCAGGAGGGCCACGATCCAAAGCGCTGTGCGCCGGGCAAAACGCTCGCGATCGGCCAGCCAATTACAAGGATTCTCCCCGGCCCAAAGCACACGTTGCGGTTGCCAAGTGGCGGGCACAGCCCGCCGGCGGAACCAATTTCGCGCCCGCCCGCCCGCCGCCGACGGGGCACCTTCCCGCCAAATGCGCGGCAAGCGCCATATGGCCGCCAGCGCGCCCGCCGCTCCCAAGAGCAAAAGCGTTCCCACCGTGCCAAAATAGGCGTGTCGGCCCCCGGGAAACAAGTAGCGCGCATCCGCCGCGCAGGCATACGCGTGGCAGGGCGAGGGCAGCAACAGCCACTCCGCCCGGAAGCCCGGTCGCATCCAGCCGATCAATCCGTGCAGGGTGGGGCCGACGGCCGCCAGCAAGCAGAGCAACCCGAACGCCCGCACCATCGGTTGGCGGCCCGGCCGCGGAAACGCGCTCACGCCCATCCCCACCCCCAGGGAACTCAGCAAGGTGACCGCGCAGACCACCACAGTCCGGAAGAACTCGCCGGGGGAAACTCCGCCCACCAACAAGACCAAACTCAGGATCGGAAACCCCGCGAGCAGGGCGAAGAGGGCGTTCACCCCCTGCGCCACCAGTTTGCCGAACACCACGTCCCGGCCCCGCAAATCGGTGAGAAACAACAACCCCAAAGTTCCTTCGCGCAGTTCCTCGGACAAACAATCGGCCGTCAACAGCACCCCGGCGAGCATGCTGCAGAGCAAGGCCGGCCAGCCCAGAAAGCCCAGCAACACCGGACCGGACGGCAAGCGTCGTTCCGCCGCCGCCCCCAGCACCAACACCGTCCACACCCCCAGCAAGAGCAGGGCCGCCCCCGCGCGCACCCGGTACGTGGCCGTACGGCGCGCCGCCACGCGCAATTCGCGTTCCACAATCGGCGGGAAAATCATGGCGTCACCATTCCCCAACCCCCGCCCGCTGACAAGCGCGATTCCGCCCCGACTCCCCACCGCTCGCGGTTCACCCCCGGCCGGCGGGCGGGGCCAGGGCCAAGCTTCGAAAATCGCGCCGCAACCGCCGCCGGGCCGACCAAGCCAACGCGAGGGAAAGCCCGCCGCCGGCCGCCAGCCATATCGGCAAAGAATAGATGATCCGGTTGTCCGTCACCGGCCCCAACAGATAGCCCGCCAAAAAGGTGCCCAACCAAACGCTCAACCAAACCCAGGCCAGCGCCTGAAAGACCGCCCGGGCTGGACGGGCCTGGACCAAGCCCAACCACAGGCCCAGCCAGCCCAGGGCGAGCAAGTCCAAAAACAACGCCAGAATCCCCCCCACAAAGGCCGTCAAAAATGCCCCCAACACGCCGGCGTCCATATCAAAAAGCCGGTGGCCCACGATGACCACGACGCTGAGCAGGAGGTTGACGGCGCACAGCCAACCTACCGGCATGGCAAACTGCCGCTTTAACCCGTGCCACAACCCGTCGAGCACTTCCCCTTCCGCCAGCGGCGTCGCGAGCAACAACTCCAAGGCGCCGTTGCACCGATCTTGGTGCAGGCGCCGCCCCGCTTCCATCGCGAAGCGGAATTTGATCAGCACATGCCCGGCCAGGGCGGTGGCGCACGCCCCCAGCAAGATAATGTGGTCAGCCGGTCGACGGATCGCAAAGGCCAGCAAACCCAGAAAAATCGGGCCCAAAACGACCAATATCCACCGCGCCGAACTCCCGGCCGAATGCTCCCGCGCCGCGAGCCAGGCACAAGGATTCTCCCCGGCCCAAATCAGGCGCCGGGGTTGCCGGAGGGCGGGCTCCGCGCCCCGGCCGCGACGGACCGCCTCGCCCCCCTCCCCCCAAATGCGGGGCAGTCGCCACATCGCCGCCAACACCCCCAAGGCACCGATCCCCGGCAACGCCCCCACCGCCCACCAAAAGACTTCGCGCCCCCCGCTCAACCGGTACCGGACGTCCGCGGCGCAAAGGTAGGCGAAAAAGGGTGAGCCGAGGTTCATCCAATCCGCCCGGAAGCCCGGCCGGGCTTGGTGGATCAACCAGTGCGAAGTCGGCCCGACGGTCGCGAGCAAAAGGAGCAGCCCAAACGCGCGCACCATCGGCTGCCGCCCCGCGCGGGGATACGCGCTCACGCCCAGGCCCACCCCCAACGAACCGATCATAGTGGCCGCGCAGACCAGAACAGTTCGGGCAAACTCCCCACCCGAAACCCCGCCCGTCAGCAGCACCAGCGCCAGGACGGGAAAGACCGCCAACAGCCCGAAGAAACCGCTGAGCCCGTGCGCGACCAGTTTACCGGAGACCACGTCCCGGCCCTGCAAATCGGTGAGGAACAACAAGCCCAGCGTGCCTTCGCGCAGTTCTTCCGACAAACAGTCCGCGGTCAACAGCACCCCGGACACCAGGCTCAAGAACAAGGTCAACCACCCCAGAAAACCCAGCAGCGTGGCGCCCGAGGGCAACCGTCCCTTCATGGCCGCCCCGAGCATCAACACCAGCCACACCGCCAGCAAAATCAGGGCCGCGCCCGCGCGCGCGCGGTACGTGGCCGGACGCCGCGCCGCCACGCGCAATTCGCGTTCCACGATGGGCGGAAAAATCATGCCGCCACCTTTCCCCAACCCCCGGCGGCTGACAAGGCCGATTACCCATTTGGGGAACCCGCCGGCAGAACCGGCCTACCACCGCTTGTCGGAGATTGCGCAATTCCCTGCCAACCCCGCTTGCACCCGACGGACTTCGGCGTATGCTGGCCCCATCGGGCGCGGAGCCGCCAACTCACGGCCGCCCCGAACCCAGCGGAAAATAACGTTATGAAAATGATGCTGTTAAACGAATTCCGTCCGCGGCTGCTCCCCGCCATGCTGGGTGCCTGCGCGCTGCTCAGCGCCACCGCCCTCACCCTTGGGGCCGAAAACTGGCCCCAATTCCGCGGCCCGGGCGCGACCGGCTACTCCCCCACCCCGGCGCCCGTGACTTGGAATGTGGACACCGGCGAGAACCTGCTTTGGCGCACGCCCGTGCCGGGCTTGGGCCATGCCAGCCCGGTCATCTGGGGTGACCGCATCTTTGTGGCCACGGCCGTCAAACCGGGCGCCAAACCGGAACTCAAAGTGGGCCTTTACGGGGAAATCAGTTCCTACACCGAAAAGGAGCCGCACCAATGGCGCCTCCTCTGCCTGTCCCGCGCCACCGGCCAAATCTTGTGGGATCGCCTCGCCCGCGAAGGGGTGCCCTCCGCCCCCCGCCACACCAAGGCCACACAGTGCAACTCCACCCCCGCCACGGACGGCGAACGCGTCGTCGCCTTCTTCGGCTCGGAGGGCCTGAACGCTTTCGACCTCGCCGGCAATCCCCTGTGGCACAAAGAATTTGGTTCCCTGGATGCTGGGTATTACGCCGTGCCGGACACCCACTGGGGTTTCGCCACCTCGCCCGTCCTGCATCAGGGCCGCGTCGTCGTGCAATGCGATGTCGGCAAACAGCAATTCCTCGCGGTCTTGGACGCGAAAGACGGCCACGAACTTTGGCGCACTCCGCGCACGGACGTGCCCACCTGGAGCACCCCGCTGGTGGCCGGTGAAGGGGAGCATGCGCAAATCATCATCAGCGGGTGGAAACAGACCGGCGGCTATGATTTCGCCACCGGCAAGGAACTGTGGCATCTCAAAGGGGGTGGCGACATCCCGGTCGCCTCCCCCATTCAAAGCGGCGAGTTCGCAATCCTCACCAGCGCCCACGGCGCCAACCGCCCCTTCCGCGCGATCCGTTTCGCGACCGCCAGCGGCGACATCAGCCCGGCCGAGATCGGCGGCACCAACCAGGCCATCGCCTGGTGCCAGCCGCGCAAAGGCAATTACTTGGAAACTCCGCTGGCCGTCGGCGACCAGGTCTGGGGGAGCATCGACGGTTTGGCGACCTGCTTTGACCGCGCGAGCGGCCGGATCAACTACAGTGAGCGCCTGGGCAAAAGCGGCCAGAGCTTTTCCGCCTCGCCCATCGCCGCCAAGGACCGCCTCTACTTCACCGACGAACACGGCTTCGTCTATGTCGTCCCCGCCGCCCCCCAATTCTCGGTCGTGGCCACCAATCAACTCGGCGGCCTGTCCCTCGCCACCCCGGCCGCCGCCGACGGCGTCCTTTATTTCCGCACCACCGAAGCCCTGCTGGCCATCGGGAAAAAACCGTGAGGCTGAGGCCCAAGTCCGCCGCAATTGCGCCGCCCGCCAACCCGCGGGAGCGAGGGGAAATCCGGGGCGTGGAAATTTCGCGAACTTAAAAAGTGGCGCGAGGCCACCGAGTTTGGAGCGTTGAAAGCGCAGCCAAGCTCCAGCCCCGGGCAACGCCCCATAAGCGCTAACTTGGGGTGCCTACAGCTCAAAAGTGCGAGCATGTGGAATGCATTGTGCATTGTTATCGGGATGCCTCCAGAGCTGGAAGTACGGGCGAAACCGCGAAGCCCTACGCCGGCATGAAAAAAACCGAAAGCAACGCGGAGGGTGCTCCCAATCCCAAAGGGATTGAGCCCTCCAGCCCAGGGTTGCGACGAAGGATCTACCCTGGGTCCAGATGCCGCGTTGCCGCAACCCTGAAGGGGTTGAGCCGGTTGGCCGTTGGCACGCCCGAACCACGGCGGCACAACCCCTTCGGGGTTGGGAACACATTGCCAACTGACCCAGGGTAGCGCCGATGGCGGCGCAACCCTGGGCTGGGAGACACCACCCCGTTGGGGTGGAAACGATGGTCGCTTGGTCTCGGCAAACTGCCTGCCAACGGCATGCGAGACCGGGAAGCTCTAAACAAGTCAACGCCTATGGGGCAGCGCCCTGGGCTGTAGTTATGCCGCTCCTGTGGGGCTCCGGAAAGGGCGGCGTCCGGGCCGCCATTTCACCACTCCCATGCCACCCTGGATGCGGGAAACTTTAGTCGCCAACACCGGTTGGCGGGCACGGAACGGAATGCAAAAGTGGGCCCCCAAATTTCCCTGGCATCGGGAGTCCGGAGGCGACGGTGGCAAAACGCGTACTTCAAAAATCACGAAGGCCACAATAATCCTTTGCCGTGGCCGCCATCCGCCGACGGATCCCAAATGCCTCCTGCAAATTCGGCGTAGCGCCCATTACCAATCTGAAACTCTGTGACCCCGGCGTGCGCGATGCCAATTTCTCGCAAAAGTCCGAGCGCGTGTTCGAAAGCGATTAACGTGCCATCGGTGGCGGTGCCATAGTCGTCGAGGTCGACGGTCCCTTGAAATTTGCACCACAAAAACTTCTGAAGTTCCTGATCAGGATACAATTCCAGAGACTCCTCCGGCAGGGTGATTTCCACGTGGTCAAAAACCAGCCCGGTCACCAACATTGAACGTTCCAAGCCTCCAGAGTCGGGCAATGCGCATGGCCCGGAAACGGGAGGGAATGCTCGTCAACGCACGAGCATTCGCACTTCCAGCAATTGCTCACGGTGATTCTATTGTATTCGATCCTGCCGTTTCCTCACTAATTCAACGGACGGCTCACTGCTTCAATTGGGTGGGCACAAATTCCTCCATGACCGCCCGGCGGAGGAGTTTCGGCGGAACCAACCCTTAGGCGAGGACGAAATCGTTGAAAGCCAGGCGATCGAATTTGCCGCGCAACGCCACCTGGGCCGCTTGGCGGGTTTCCATGATGCGCTGGTAGCCGTAGAAATAAGAGGTCGCCTGACCGGGCGCGCGGAAGGTGTAACGCTG
>CAIYZC010000019.1 GCA_903930565.1 uncultured Pedosphaera sp. | reverse complement strand
TGCAACTCCTCCTGGGCCATGACCGCGCCGTACGCGGGGCCCGTCCCGGAATTCGGCCAGTAGCCCATGTCATGATCGAAGGCAAAGCCCGCACCGGCGGTTTGCGTTCCGGAAGCGGCACTGTAGAGCGGGGTGTTTAAAGTGTAACCCGCGCCGGTGAGCGCGCCCGAAAAGTTGTCCAACACATTGCGGAGCGCCCACGGGTGCATGAGCGAGTCGAAGAAGGCATGGTCCACGGTGAGGTCAAACGTGTTGATGTAATTGAAAAAGCCCTCCACTTCCCACCAATACACGCGCCCCTGCGGGTCGATCAAACAAGCCGTGTCCGCCATGTAGGAGTGGAGCGTGTGGCTCGCCAGGAACCGCCGGTACGGGTTCAACCCCACGGCCCCCATCGCGGCCGTCAATTGCGCGCACCGCGCCTGCGCATCCGCGAACCCGGCGAACGCCGCGTCGATGACGTTGTCGATCGCGGGAAAGAGGGACGTGTAATAATAGTGCGCGCCCGTCCGGCCATCCACCACCGCCGTGCGATAGTAGGCCAACACCACCGTGAGCGTGCGCGTCTGGCCCGCTGGCACCGCCACATGGAAGGCGAACCCTTGGCTCATGCCGTTGAACACCGCCAGCAACCGCGCGCCGATCAAGAGGTCGCAACTGCCCGTGGGCACCGCCAAAGCGGCCTCCCCCTGCCGCACCCCTTGGTAGGCGCCGTTCGCGAAGCTCGTCGGCGTCACCGCCACCGGCAGCCCGAAATAAAAATCCTCGGGGGTGCTGTTGGTGTTGTTGATCGTGAAGACCAGCCAAGTCGCCGGCAGGAGCGCGCGCCGGCGCTCCGCCAGCCCGGCGGTGGCGAGATTGGTGAGGGACCACGGCGGGCTGTAATGGGAAAAGCCCAGGGTGCCCCCGATCACATAATCATCCGTGCCCGGCGTGAGCGTCCGTTGAATGTTGGTCGCGGCAAAAAACTGTGCGCTGGTCGACAGGCTCCCCACCGTCGTCACCAACGGCATGACCTGCAGGCCCGCGCTGTTGGACAGCCCCACCAACACTCCGCCCACCCCTTGGTAATAAGGAAATTGCCCGCTGGACGTGCCCACCCCGCAGGCCGAATCCTGGTAGCCGTACGTCATCGTCGAGCAAGCGCCCATCGGAGCGTGGTCCACGTGCAGGGCGGTCAATTGATTCGACCCCAGCAGTGTGAAGGTGAACGCGGCCCCTCGGACCACACCGAACCCCCAACCCAACAGCACCAAGGCCAGCCACTTGAACCTGCTCACGGGCGCAAGGAAGCGCGCTTCCGCGAATCGGAAACTCCGGGTTTTCATTTCCCAAAAATTACGCCTCCCCGCTCGGAAACGCAAGCCGGCGAACCCGGCTTGCCGGAAATCGCCTTCGCCACCCTGGGACCGCCGGCGTCCCGCCGGCCGCCGCCTCCATCCAAAAACGGGGCACCAGTTCGCCCATCGCCCATCGCCCATCGCCCACCCCTACCTGTCCTCATTTGCATGCGCGGTGGCGCGCCGGCACGCCCGCCTCACCCCGTCCATGCAGTCCCTCTTCTCCGCGGCTCCGCGTCTCTGCGGGAGCCAACCCCGATCCCGCCTCCAAGTTCCCGCCCCCTCGGGATTGACAAGGAAATCGCCTCAGGCATGTTTTTGGCATGACTGTGCTTTTTCGCTGTCGAGTCGACCCCCGGCTTTTGGAACGA
>CAIYZC010000018.1 GCA_903930565.1 uncultured Pedosphaera sp. | reverse complement strand
ACTTTCCCGTTACCGACATTGACATTGAAGAAGTGCCCATCGAGGACGTCATTCGGCAGATTTTTGCCCGCTGACCCGCGCTTGGATGTTCGTCTGCGATCCCCGCCGCCCCAACTCGGCCAGGGCTCCTTGCACTCCTTGACGAAAGGCCTCCCGTTCACCCCGTCGGGCGCCCGCCGGCTCCGCCTCCGCCAACAATCCCGCCAACCGCCGCTCCAACGTTTCCGACTCCCGTCCCGTTGAGGCCTGCTCCATGGCACTCAACAGAGTTTTGCCTTCCCCATCCAGGACGACCAAGAGCCGTGCCGCGACGCCGCGTATTCGCGGATCGGAATCCTGCAAAACCGCCGCCAGCAATGGGGCCGCCGCCCGCAAGGCCGCGGGCGAAACCCGCCCCGCCCGCACCATTGCCCGCGCGACCGCCCCCGACTCCTCCGGCGGTGCCTCCCGCAACGCCACCAACAGTCGGGGCAATAAATCCGGCGCCTCCGCTCCCACCTGCCCCAGCGCTCCCAATTCCGCCTGCCACCGATGATCCGCGGGACTCTGCGCCCGGGCAGCCGCCATGACGACGCCGGCTCGGTTGGTTACCCAGCCACCCGCCACGACCTCCGCCGGCGGCGGATTGGTCATCCATTGCGCCCACCAAAGCGGGGTTCCCGGTGACAGGTGGTGCCGCTCCCGATAGGTCCGATCCACGAGGTTCATTAAATCCGGCGCCGCCGCACGTGCCTCGGGCCCCAGAATACCCAACAAAACCAAAGCATGTTCGCGGCGGGATTCCGGCAAATCAGGGACCGGCGCCCGGAATCTGAGCCACAAGGGCAACCGCCCCCAACGCCGCCGATACCATGCCGACCAGCGACTTTCATCTCGGCGGATTTCAGCCGCCAAAAATGGAGCCGCTGCGGGCCCAAAACTGCGAAAAGCCGCAATCGCCGGTCCCTGCATCCATTGCCGGTCGTTGAACCAGTAAGCAATGTCGTGACCTTCGTAGATTGGCCCGCTCCGGGACGTCACGCGTCGCCAAGCGAACCAGGCGAATGTGGTGGTCACCACCACCAACACCAATCCGAGCCGCCATTCTTTGCGCCACTGCATTCACCATAGGATACTCCCAAACTTCAGACCGCCCAATCAACTTTATGGCCTGATCAACCAAACGCTGACCAGGCTCAGTGGGCCGTTAAGCGCCGCTGGCGGGAGAAATTTCACCCAGATTCAGGACCACGCAGAGTTGCTGTTATCAAACCACCTTTCTTCGTCCGGGCATTTTGACTGCACAACTCTCCTCCGGCATTGCGCTGTCGGTCTCGATACGGTATCCAGTGACCATGGATTCTCGGGAAGCCTTTGTCGCGTTAAACCTGATCGAACACGTGGGACCGGTACGCGTGCGCCAGCTGCTGGAATACTTCGGCGAAGCCCCGGCCATCCTCGGCGCCACCCGCACCCAGCTCCTGCAAGTTCGCGGCATTGGCGCCGAAACCGCCGATTCCATCGTCAATTGGGAGAAGAATATTGATCTTCCCGGTGAACTTAAGCGCATCGCGGAATACGGCTGCCACGTACTGATCCAATCCGATGAGGATTATCCGGCCTCCCTCCGCCAAATCTACGATCCTCCAATCGTCCTCTATGTCAAAGGCCGCCTATTGCCGGCGGACAAAAACGCGGTGGCCCTGGTTGGTTCCCGCCTAACGACACATTACGGCCAGGAAGTGGCTCGGAAACTCGCCTACCAACTGGCCTATCTCGGTGTCACCGTGGTCAGCGGGGGCGCGCGCGGCATCGACACGTCCGCCCACCAAGGCGCCCTGAGCGCGAAAGGCCGCACCATCGCCGTATTGGGAACCGGCATCAACTTGGTGTTCCCGCCGGAAAACGCCGAATTATTCGGCCGCATTGCAACTTCCGGGGCGGTGATGACACAGTTCCCCTTCAACCGCAAAGCCGACAAGCAATCTTTCCCAATCCGCAATCGCATCGTGGCGGGCATGACCCTCGGCACTGTCGTGGTCGAGGCCAACCTGACCAGCGGTGCCTTAATCACCGCAAACATGGCTGTCGAGTATGGCCGCCAGGTGTTTGCGGTTCCCGGCCGCATTGATTCACCGCGCAGCAAAGGCTGCCACGAACTCATCAAAAAAGGAGCCAAGCTTTGCGAGGGGGTCGAGGACATTCTCGGGGAATTTGAGTACCTCTTTCCCCCGACGAACCGCCCTTCCGCCCTGGCTGAGACGAGCGATCTGCCAGCCCTCACGCTCTCGGACAACGAGCAAAAAGCTTATGCCGTCCTCACCAATGAGGAATCCAGCATCGACGAAATCATCCAACGCAGCGGTTTGGCCAGCTCCGCCGTCTCGGTTGCGTTGCTCGGCTTGGAGATGAAACGACTGGTCCGGCAGTTGCCGGGCAAGATGTTCGTCAAGAACAACTGACGAAGGCCCCGAGTTCCCCAGTCGAAAACAGTCGGAAGTCGATCGAAACCCTTGGCGGATTCGATCCATCCAGCCGGGTTCGCCACGTAAAAAAGCAACGCCCCGTGAACAATTAGTCCACGGGGCGTTGAGGAAAGAATCTGGCGGCAACCTACTCTCGCGCAAGCTATACAGGCACTACCATCGGCAAGACTGTGTTTGACGGCCGAGTTCGGGATGGGATCGGGT
>CAIYZC010000017.1 GCA_903930565.1 uncultured Pedosphaera sp. | reverse complement strand
GTCGCTGGAACCCAATCTTACCGGGGCGCCGGGACGGCTGGATTCTTGGCTGGCCGCCACCCTTTTATCCGCGACCGCAGGGCTGGCGTTGGCTTGGATCTGGGGCACCGCAGCGGGGGTTGGAACCGCCCAGAGTGTGCCCAATCCCTGGCGCTGGGTGGTTCCAGTCAGCCTGGTTTGGTTGGCGGTGGTGGGAGCCCTGGCCGAAGTGGCCCCTCGTTTTCCCCGCCGCCGGCTGTGGGTTTTGGGCAGCGGGGTCATCGTCCTGGTCTCGGCCGCCGTGGCCACCGGGATGCTCCTGCGACTGCTCCCGGCGGGACGCCGACCGTACGGGGAGCTTTGGTTTTTTTGGACCGCCGCCAATTATGCGGGCGGCTGGCTGGTGCGATCAGGCAAATGGCGCAGCCTGGGTTTGGGGCTGGCTTTGGCCGCCATGTTGATCTGCCTCAACCGGACGATCAATGAGGTCAGCGGCCCGTCCAACATATTGCGCAACGATTGGCCCTTCGGTCCCGCCGCTTTCCTGGCCCTGGCTTGCCTGACCTGCAACTTGGCCGCCGCCGTCCGCTGGGGGCTGGTTCCCGTGATCTGGCGCTTGCTGGCCGGTCCAAACTTGGCCGGCGCGCTCCCGATCGCAGACACAAACGCCGCCCCAGGCGTCAGCAAACCGGTGCAAGTGGCCTTGGCGTGCGGGGCGCTGGCTTTGGCCTTGCTGGTTCTGGCCGCGATGTATTTTAACAAGGTTCGAAATGACGCCAAAACGGAGGTGGAGCACCATCTGCAACAGGTGTTGGCATTGAAAGTGGACGTGGCGGGGAATTGGCTCGAAGAACGGTTGGCCGACGCCCGAATGATGATGCAGGAGCCGCACGTGACCGAGGCGATCCGGCGCTTGGCCGGCGCCCCGGTGGCGGCCCGACGGGAAGGCAGGTTGAAGTTCGTCTTCGAAAATTTTCTAAAAACCAACTCCTGCAGCCTCTTCCGTTTGTACGGCCCGGATGGGGAGTTCCTCACGGAAAATCCGCTACCACCGCCCAGCCTCCAAATATCGCTTTCGAAGGAGGAGTTGGGGCGTTGGCGCCGAGCCACCAATGCCGAGCTCATTTCGCCGGCGGCGGACGCCAACCAGGCGGAGGAGGTGCAATTCGCCGGGCCGGTGCATGACGGGACGGGCAAGTTTTGGGGGATGATCAGACTGACCGTCCCGGTAACCAACGGCTTGGCGCAACAAGTGCTGACTTTGCGCCATGCCCGGAAATCCGAGCACATCCTGCTGAGCACCACTACCAACGGCAACTTTCGACCCTACATTAATGCGGCGTCCGCGCCCCCGGCCGGCGGCTTTACCAACTTGCATGACAATCCGCAGTCATTGGTCATGGACTATGATCCGCAAAACAATCGGGTGGTGGGGCTGACGCTCTCCGTCCCTGGAACCCCTTGGTTTTTGGCCGCCGTAATTGGCATCGAGGACGCCTTCGCCCCGGTGCGGCGAACGGCTTGGGCGCTCTTCGCAGGATGGGCGTTGGTGCTGGCGACCATGGGATTGAGTCTGGGCATGGGTTTACGGCACCGGCAGTATGAAGGCAGGCTCCGCGAGTTGGCCACGGAACGTTCCCGCCAGGAACTCAGCCAGCGCCTCACCTTCATCGTGGAGGCCGCGCACGATGCCATCCTCCTGTTCGGGGAGAATCTGCGCGTGGTGGAGGCGAATGATCAGGCGGCGGTCATGTATGGCCAACCGATCGCGGAATTGCTGCAACGGAGTCTGCATGACCTGCGGGTACCTGAACCCGGCGCCGATACGCCCCAACAGTTTCACGAGAAGTTGCGGGGTGCCGGGGGATTGTTTGAGCGCACCCACCGGCGGGCCGACGGCAGTTGTTTCCCGGTCGAAGTCAGCCTGCGGCCGGTCATGCTGGCCGGTCGGCCGCATGTTTTCGCCATGGTGCGCGACATCAGCCAACGGCGGGCGCACGAGGCGGAAATCCGGCGACTAAACCAACTTTACCAAGTGCGCATCCGGATCGGCCAAGCCTTGGTGCAATCCACCAACCCGGCCCAGGTATTCGAGGCGGTCTGCCGGACGCTGGTCGACGTGGGGGATTTCAAATTGGCTTGGTTGGGGGTGCCCGATACGGAGCGGGCCTACATCACGATTCTGGCCCGGGCCGGTGATCACGCGGGTTACGCGGCCGGGTTGCGGCTGCCACTCCGCGGGGATTCGCCCGCCGCCCGGGGCCCGAGCGCCCGGGCCATCAATGAGGGCCGCAAATATGTGAGCAATGACTTTCAGAACGACCCGGAGTTGTCGCCCTGGCATGAGGCCGCGCAACGCACCGGCATTGCCTCCGGCTTTGTCATGCCCCTGCGCCAAGAAGGCCAGGTGGCCGGCGTGCTGACCGTTTATGCCGGGCAAAAGGATTACTTTCGCCCCCGCGAAATCGACTTGCTGGAGGAAACCGGGGGGGACATTTCCTTCGCGCTGGATGTCTTCGCCCGCGACGACCGGCGAAAGCAGGCGGAAGCAGCGTTGCGGGTGAGCCGGGATCGATTGGCCAACGCGGAACGGCTGGCCCGCCTGGGGAATTGGGAGATCGATTGGCAACACCGGCAGGTCCGCGTTTCGGACGAGGTCTACCGCATCTTCGAACTCCCGCCCCAGGCGGAATGGCCGGACCTCGATTCATTCCTTTCCCGCATCCGGTCGCCGGAGGTCGCGATGGTAGCTCCCCCCAATCCCGCGGCGGAGGGGCCCTTCGCCTATGAATACCGGCTGCGGCTGCCCGACGGTCGGCGCAAACATTTGCACGCGGTCGGTGAAACCATTCGGGACGCCAGCGGCGGCCGACGCTCGGTTGGCACGGTGCAAAACATCTCGGACCTCAAGGAGGCGGAATTGCATCTCGACCGCAGCATCCGCCAATTGCAGGCGCTGTATGCCGTCACCGAGGCGGTCAACGAAAAGAACCTGGCACTGCCGGAAGTCCTCACGGTCACGGCCCAAACCCTGGGATTAGCCCTGCCTCCGGGTGCCCGGCTGCGCGTACAGGTTGGGGAAGAGTGGGCGGATTTCGGTCCGCCCACGGAAGCGGGGGACTCGCTCACGGTGGTCATCCGGATCAACGAACTCCCGGCGGGGCGGTTGTCGGCCCACCTGCCCGCCGGGGCTGGACCGGAAGGCGGCCGACAGGTCTTCACGGACGAGGACCGTAAATCCGTCAACCGCGTCGCTCTGGCCCTCGGCGTCAGCCTAGGGGCCCGCGCTTCCTTGATCGAGTTGAAAGAATCCAGCGCCTCCCTGGAAAAACGCGTGACTGCGCGGACAGCCGAACTCGGGGCGCGCACCGCCGAATTGCAAGCCCTCATGGGCGCAATCCCGGACTTGGTGCTGCTCATGGACCGGGGCGGAAAGGTGCTGACGTGCAAACCGTCGGCGGAGACGGGGGCCACCCGCGCCGACCATTGGAGGGGCGAAGGGGATTGGCACGATTTTCTGCAAAGCCAAGCCCACCTGTTGTCCCCTTGTCGGGAACTGGGCGGGCGCGCCCTCGCCGAACGCACTCCCGTGGGGATGGAGTTCAGCCCGGCGGACGGGGTTTGGTTGGAATTGCGCGCCAACGCGGCGGCGGCGGACAGCTTCGTGGTGTTTGTCCGCGATATTTCGGCGCGAAAACGTTTGGAAGCGCACACGGCGGAAGTATTGGAACAGAAACGGCGCCTGCTCGAGGCGAAAACCCGTTTCATTGACACCACCTCGCATGAATTTCGCACGCCCCTGAGTACCATTATGGGGTCGGTGGACCTGTTGGGCGGCCACTTTGCCCGCCTGACCGAGGCCAAACGCGGCGAAATCATGCACCGAATCCACCAAGCACTGACCCGCTTGACGAAGATGCTCGACGAGTTGATCTTGATCAACCGGGCGGAATCGGGCCGGCTGCCTTTAAACATACAAACCTTTGATGCCCGGAGAGTGGTGGTTGACTCCGTGGAGGAATCGCGCCTCTCGGACGGCGCGGAACACCGCTGGCTGCCTCCCGGCGGCTCCGATCCGGTGCCGTTGCAAACCGATCCGGAACATTTGCGCACGATATTGGTCAACCTTTTGGGCAACGCCGCCCGCTACAGCCCCCGCGATGGCCTGATCCGGGTCACCCTGACCGAATCGGAGGACCATTTGGAGGTGGCGGTGGCCGACCAAGGCATCGGCGTGCCGGCCGCCGACCGGGCGCGGATTTTTGAACCGTTTGAGCGCGGGTCCAACGTCGGCACACGCAAGGGCACCGGATTGGGCTTGGACATCGTCAAACGACTTTCCCACTTGATGGGCGGGGACGCGCGCTATGAACCGGTGCCCACAGGCGGCAGTTGCTTCATCGTCCGGCTGCCCCGCAAGTTCCGCTCCGCCCCCGAGCCCGCAACCACGGACTGACTTTATGCACATTTTGATCATTGAAGACGATCCGGCCATCCAGCAGACCTTGCGGGATTTGTTGGAAATCAACGGGCATGTGGTCAGCTCGGCGGACACCGGCGGGGAAGGTATCCGCCTGGCGGCACACTCTCCGGACGCCATCTTCTGCGATCTGACCCTGCCGGACATTGACGGGGAGGAAGTGCTGACCGTGTGCCGCCGCATGCCCGCGACCGAGTGCGTGCCTTTCATCATCCTGACCGCGCGCGCCGGTCATGACAACCAGCGGAAAGGCATGACACTGGGAGCCGATGATTACATCACCAAGCCCTTTTCGGAAAAAGAAATTCTCCAAGCTTTGCAGGCGCGCGTGGCCCGCACCCGGCCCTTCCGGGAACGTTTGGACCAATTGCGGCAACAGCGCGACCGGGAGCTTTCGGCGGATTGGTCGCATGAATTGCTCACCCCGCTGAACGCCGTGATCGGCGGCTTGGACATGCTGGCGGAGGAATTGGAAACCACCACCGCCAACCCGGCCCAACGCCGGGAACTGCTATCCATTCTGCGCTGGGGCGTGGAAGAACAGTACCGCTTTGCGCGGCAGTTGATCCGATTTTTTGAGTTGGAAGCCTGCCACGCCCGGGGCACCACCCCGCCCCGCGGCAAGGTGGAAGTTGAAGTCGCCGTCCAAGCGGCCTTGGGCCGCGCAGCCCGGACCGGCGGGCCGCCGCCCCGGATCCGCTTGGACTACCTCCCAGCCCACCTGGCCGTGCCCGTGGACTGGTTGGTGGACGCGCTGTCCGAGTTGCTCGACAACGCCCGGCGCCTTTCCCCAACCGACGCCGAAATCGTCTTGCACGGGGGACCGACCGGCGACCGTTACTTCTTGGAGGTGAGCGACACCGGCCCTGGCCTGCGGCCCGAGCAGCGAACCGCCATCGGTCCGTTCGTTCAGTTTGGCCGCGCACCGGGCATACACCGGGGTTTGGGTTTGGGGCTGAGCATCGCGCGCCATGTGGCGGTCCTCACGGGCGGCCGCCTGGATCTGCTGGACGGGCCGGGAGGCCGGGGATTGACCGTCCGGCTGGAGTTGCCCTTGGTCGATACCGCCGAAGCATCGTTTCGGCACCACCCGGAAGAAAAAGCCGGATTAGATGGTATTTAGACCAGCCTTGGCTATATTTTTTACATTACCCAACCACCCACCCCGCTTTTTCCGCACCTACGTGAACTCCAGCTTCGGCAAGCCAAAGCGCCGGCAGGAGGAATCGGCTGTGGCGCGCGGAGCCCAGAGAAGCTGGCACGATTGTTGCTAAAATTCTTTTCGAACACTGGTTCGCAGGGGATCAACAATTCAGCTCTAAACCGAGAGGCCCTCGCCGTGCCAAGATCAAAACACGCACATGAATGACATAATTGGCCATCCGCTGGCGGAAGATTCGGAAGCAGAGCGCGGCCGCGGCCGGCGGCGCATTGAAATCTTGGTTGCCGACGACGACGATGCGATCCGGCGATTGTTGGAGCATAATCTGCGCATGGCGGGTTACGCGCCGGTGCTGGCCGCGGATGGGCGTGAGGCCATAGCACGGGGGAGCGCGGAATTAAGCTGCGCGCTCGTGGATTTGAAGATGCCCTATGCGGACGGATTGGCGGTCCTGCGGCATCTCAAGGAGCAGCACCCCGACCTGCCGGTCATCATGATTTCGGCTATCGGCCAGGTGCGGGAGGCGGTGCAGGCGGTTAAGCAAGGGGCCTTCGAGTTCATCGCCAAACCCTTCAACCTCGACGAGTTGCTCGTGGCGGTGCGCGCCGCCCTTCAGCTCAATCGCGCCCTGCGGGAAAACCGCGAACTGCGGGAATCGGTGTCCATGCCCGGGGGAGTGGAAACCTTGGTGGGCAAATCACGCCAAGCGGAGGCCTTGCGGGATTCCATCCGCCGGTTAGGGGAGAGGGAACTATCGGTTGTCCTCACCGGCGAAAGCGGCGTGGGCAAAGGGTTGGTCGCGCGACTCATCCACCGGGCCAGCAAACGCGCCAACAAAGCCTTCGTGACCACCAGTTGCCCCGCCCTGCCCAGCGAGTTGTTGGAAACGGAAATGTTTGGACACGAACGCGGGGCTTTCACCGGGGCGATCCAGCGGCGTATCGGCCGTTTTGAGATGGCGCAGGGCGGCACCTTGTTCCTGGACGAAATCAGCGACCTGCCCCTGCCTCTGCAAGCTAAATTGCTCAATGTGCTGCAAGACCGGCAGTTTCAGCGCGTGGGCGGCTCGGAAATGCTGCCCACCAACATCCGCCTGATCGCCGCCACCAATGCGGATCTGGAGGACAAGGTTCAACGCCGGGAATTCCGCTCCGACCTCTGGTACCGTATCAACGTCGTCCCCCTGCACATCCCGCCCCTGCGCGAACGGGCCGAAGATGTGCCCTTGTTGGCGGAACAGATCTTGGCCCGCCAAGCTTTGCTGGCGGCAGGTCAACCCCTGATCCTCACCCCGGGCGCGCAGGAAGCGCTGGTGCGTTACGCCTGGCCCGGCAATGTGCGCCAGTTGCAAAACGTGTTGGAACGGGCCGCGGCGTTTTGTTCGGGAAATGAGATCCGGCCCGATGATTTGCCCGAAGAAGTCACGCGCGTGCGCAACCCGCCCCCAATCGACCCGAACAAGACGGGAACGCCGAACGTGGCCGGCTGGACCCTGGAGGAAGTAAAAATCCTCTGCCTGCTGCAGACGCTCGCCCTGTGCAAAAATAACAAGGCCGAGACGGCCCGCCGGCTGGGCGTGGCGGAAAAGACCGTTTACAACATGTTGTCCAGCATTGAAGACCCGGGCGCCAACCCGCGGGCTGCGGCCGCTTGAACCACCCGTCACTGCGCGCCCCTCGTCCCCCCATTATGATCCCTGCCGTGGCCGCCCCCGCCACCACTCTCGACCTACCACCCGAGATGGCGGAATTGACGACGGTTTTCCCGTACCACTTCCTCTTTACGGAGACCGGGCGCTTGCGGCAACTGGGGCCGAAACTGGCCGCTTGGTGTCCACGGGCCGTCTCCGGAGAACCCGTGGGGGAATGGTTTGTGCTGGAACAACCGGCGGGAGAAATCGCCCCCGCCGGGCTGGCGGCCCTGCGCGGACACTTGGTGTTGCTGCGCTGCCGGGCCAACGGCAGCCTGTTACGCGGTCAGTTTTTGCCCGCGGGCAGCGCGGGGGGTGGACTATTTCTGGGCTCGCCGTGGCATCCGGCCACCGCTCCCGAGGATGCCCGATTGGAGGAGTTTGGGATTCATGACCCGGGGATCCGGCTCCTCTTGGCTTTGCGGCGGCAATCGCCCGATGGGGTGGACCTCCAGCCGTTGACGGAATACTTGGTCGGACAACGGGGGGAACTGCGCCGGGCCAAGCAGGAACTGGAACAGCGCAACCAAGCCTTGGCCAACGCCCTGCTCGCGACCCAGCGGGACAAGCAGCAAATTCAATTGCTGAGCCTGATGGCCGCCCGCACCCACAACTTGGTGGCGATCACCGATGCCCGCCTGGCCACCCTGTGGGTGAACGAAAGTTT
>CAIYZC010000016.1 GCA_903930565.1 uncultured Pedosphaera sp. | reverse complement strand
CGGAAGGCAAAAAATACCGCCTGCCTACCGAGGCCGAATGGGAATACGCCTGCCGCGCTGGCACGCGCACGCGCTACCACAACGGCGACGCGCCTGAGGCTCTGCTGCAGGTAGCCAACGTTTTTGATGCGGACTCGAAACAGAACTGGCCGCAGTGGCAGAAGTTTGCTCTCACGGAGAAGGATGGTTTTGCCTTCACCGCACCGGTGGGCAGCTTCGCCCCGAATGCCTTCGGCTTGTACGACATGCACGGCAACGCCTGGGAGTGGTGCGCGGACTGGCACAGCGAGACCTACTACGCCGAGTCTCCCGTCAACGATCCGCAAGGTCCGGCAGCAGGCGAGGTGCGGGTGCGCCGTGGCGGTTCGTGGCACACCTGGCCCTTCTACGCCCGTGCCTCCTACCGCAACTGGAATGCTCCCACCACCCGCTACACCCTGTTGGGCATGCGGTTGCTGTGTGAAGCGCCTTGAGCGGCGGCGAAGAAGGCAGAGCAAACTGGCGCGGTGAGACGTGATCGAGTGGCTGTTGCGAAAGAGGGAGGGGGAGTAGCAGAAATATCCAATCCATCTCACTGCCGCCGACGCATGTGCAGGCTCAGTCCCGCTAGGGCGATCAAGAGTGCTCCCGAAGGCTCCGGAACTGCCACCGGAGTACCAAAGCCACTGAGGGTGGGATTTGAACTCAAGTCTCCATCCAGACCGGTGTAAACGGCATTGGGGAATCCTGAACTGGCGCTGGTGTTTGACCGGAAGCTGAGGGTGACGGCGCTGGTGTCTGCATAGGTCAGCACAAAGGCTCCAGTCGGGTCATTTTCATTGGTATTGAAGCCTGGACCGGTGAACAACACGCTGCTAGCAGACCGGACTGCGCTGACATGATTGGTGGAGCTTCCGATCTGGTAGGATTGCAGACCATCGGCATTGAAGGCTGTAACCGTTTCGGTCTGTACGGACTCTCCATCCAGATCATTGAGGATCCAATGCAGTTGCGGAACGATCTCCGTATGGGCGAAGGTTCCGCCGCCTTGATAAAACGTCATCGTGTAATCAACACCGCCAAATCCTGCACTCGTGGCTTCGTGGAGAAACCCCAAGTCACCGGAAATGGTGGAACCAATGGACACGTTGGGCATCAAACCGATAAAACTGTACGGCCCGACTGGAGTGCTGGCCGTCACACGCATGTCGATGGCACTGCCATTGACGGTTCCAACATTGAGGAAATCCATGCTGGTGCCTGAATAATAAGGTCCCAGGCCGGTGTAGGTGCCGTTTGTTGCCTGAACTGGATCATTGAAAATCAAGGGGCTGGTCTGCGCCTGCAAATTTCCTGTTAGTAAGAAGACACTCCATGCAAGGAAAGTCATGAAACAGGGGTTGGTGCAGTTACGGCGGATCATCGAGTTTTGAGCAGTAGTGGACATTGTTAATGTAAAAATGTAGTAGTGTTGTAAATACTGTAAATATGGTGAATGCAAATAAATGCCTCGGATTTTATTTATTCGGGATGGAATAATATCAACTCAAGTTAGGTAAATGCCCTCGGCGTTCCCCTAGCAAGGTCACGCTAGCAAGCTCACTGCTTAGCTATTGATTGAGTGCCAAATACAGTCTCTCACGCACCCATGTCAAACGCTGGACCTTGGGGCGCGACAACCCGCCAATGGCCCGGAATTTCTGCAATGAACGAAGTGTAAGAAGTGGTTCCCGGAAAAAAAGCTGCCAATCATGCAGGTGCATGAGCGAAATCAGAACCTACGACGGCTACTTCACCTTCAAGATCCTATCCCGGGAGAACGCAGACCACCTCGATGAATTGTTTGCTGAGAGCGGCATCGAAGTGGACCTAGCCCTGCAATCTCTGGAGTTTTCCTGGATGGGCCAGGAGCGCGATCATGTGATCTTGAAGCTGTTCATGGCAGTCGCCCAGACGCTTGGCGATGCCGAAGGCGAACTGCGCTGCGAAATCGACGATGACGCCGTCGATCCCCATTTTGAATTCTTCACCATCAAGCAGGGGCAGCTTCTGCTACAGCGCGGCAATGTGGTGCGTGAAAGTGAGCTGATTGCGCAGGTTTAGGGCGAGGTGCCAGCATGAACGAACCTTAACGTCATGGGCGCTTTGGAGTGGGGTTGCGCAACTGCTGAATCTCAATCGTAACGGTGTTTGCGTTATTGTTATTCATGCCCTCGGGTGAGTTGACGATGAGTAGCAGTGTGTATGGACCGGTGGCTCCTTTCGGGCGAGCCTCGAAGCGGAATGGCGTGATGCGCTTGCCAATGTTGTCGCCAAAGTCCTTGCCAAGTCGGATACCTGAACCAAGG
>CAIYZC010000015.1 GCA_903930565.1 uncultured Pedosphaera sp. | reverse complement strand
GGAGGAAGTCGGCAGCAAGAACCTCGCGACCTTCCTCAAGGCCAACCGCGCGGAACTCGCCTGCGACGCCGTCGTCATCTCCGACACCGGCATGCCCGACAAGCAGCATCCCGCCCTCACCTACGCCCTGCGCGGCATCGCGGCCTTTGAACTCATCGCCCACGGCCCCTCGCGGGATTTGCATTCCGGCTTGTTCGGCGGCTCCGTGGACAACCCCGCCATGGCCCTGTGCCAGTTGCTCGCCAAGCTGCGCGACAAACGCGGGCGCGTGACCATTCCCGGCTTTTACGACGACGTGGAACCCCTCACCAAGTACGAACGCAAGGAATTGGCCCGCCTGCCCGGCACCGACCGCGCGTATCAGAAATTCCTCGGCGTCCCCGCCCTGTTCGGCGAAAAAGGCTTCACCCCCTTGGAGCAGCGCACCGCCCGCCCCACGCTCGAGATCAACGGCCTCACCAGTGGTTACCAAGGGGAGGGCAGCAAGACCATCATCCCCTCCTGGGCCCGGGCCAAGCTCACCCTGCGCCTGGTCCCCAACCAGGACCCGAAAAAAGTGGTGAAAGCCGCGCGCGACTACTTCGCCTCCCTTTGCCCGCCGAGCATCCGACTGGAAATCGTCGCCGGCCACGGGGCCGAGCCGTATATCGTCTCCCCGACCAGCGACGAGGCCAAGGCCGCGTTGCGCGCCCTGCGGGCCGCCTGGGGTTGCGAGCCGGTGCTCATGCGCGAAGGCGGTTCGATCCCCATCGTGAACGACTTCAAAAAGCACCTCCGCGCCGACACCCTCCTCCTCGGCCTGGCCCTGCCGGATGACAACGCCCATTCCCCCAACGAGAAGTTCGACCTCGAATGCTTCGCCAAGGGCCAGTTGATGGGCGCCCACCTCTGGCGGGAATTGACGAAATAAGCCGCCCCGTAATCACGCAATCGGAACCCCGGGGTTTCCCGCGCCCTCCCGCGCGGGGCCCCGCCCCGTCAGCGGTCTCGGGCCGCGAAGGCGCGGAGGGGAAAGGGGCACACCAGTCACCTTAACTTGCACGGACCGCTCCCCGCCTCCGCGAGTATCGGCCAGCCTGATTCCTTCCAAAGAATCCTCCTAACTTCCGACCATCCTGGCCCACAGCGACCTTTCTTCCCGGTTGCTTTCGCCACCTTTGCGGCCGCCCGGTTATTTGATGACTTGACAAACCAGCCAGTGTGGTGAATTCTTAACCACACGACGACGACGATTTGCCGTCGCGCTGTCAGGAGTGTTTTATGAGTTTTGACAAATTGACAAAGGAAGCGCGCATCGCCAAAGGGCTCACCCTCCGGCAATGTTGCGCCGAGCTGGGGGTCGATCCCAGCAATTGGAGCAAGATGGAGCGCGGCATCGTGCCGCCTCCGCGGGACCCCGCAACTTTGGCAAGCTGGGCGGCTTTTCTGGGTCTGGACGGCGTGCGGCGCCAGGAGTTTTTTGATTTGGCCGCCTTGGCCCGCAATGAATTACCCGCTGACCTCGCCGATGATGCGGTCGTCATGGCTGCGCTTCCCGTTTTTTTCCGCGCCGTGCGCGGTTCCGAATTGGAAGGCGCCAAACTGCAAGAATTCATCACGGATCTCCGGTCCCTGCACCAACCCTGAAGCCAATTGAGCTATGAACGGAAGGGAGGATGTTTGGCAACGGGTGGAAGCATTTCGCCTGCTTCATCACCGCCCAGGCCAAGTTTCGTTGCCGGTCGATGTTTTTAGCCTCGCCGAGCTCCAACTTGGTTTGGATATTATTCCCTTCGAGGATTTGTTTGCGAAGTACGACGTCGATGCGGCCATCACCATCGATTTTACGGGCATTTATGTGGACAAAGCCGCCTATGTGCTTTGGGAAAACGGCCCGGTGTGGAAGCAAAACCGCTTGCGCTTCTCGGTGGCCCACGAACTGGGACATTTTGCCCTGCACCGCGACGTAGCCGCCCAAACCAGCTTTTCGACGTTCGAGGAGTTTGCGCGTTGGCTCCGCGGCCATGATGGCCAACGTTACGCCCTTGAACAAGCGGCGAATGAATTCGCCGGGCGACTGCTGGTTCCCGTGGACCGACTGCAAGACTGCTTCGAGGAGTTTGCCCGGCGGTTTGATCAGCAATTGCCCCACTGGCGGCATATCGAGGGTGTGAGACAGGCATTTTGCGACCAAGTGGCGCCGAAGTTTGGCCTCAACGCTCAAGTCATTGCCGTCCGCCTCGACCGCGAAGGCATTTGGCCCGCGCGGTAATCGGCTACTCCTTCGCCCAAAGGGCCGCCCGGCGCCGCTTCATCGTGAGGTAGGCCTCCGGCCTGCCGTATCCCGGGGTCTCCGACCCCGTGGTGTTCCCCGGACCGGATCCGGGTTTGTCGTAGGCCCCGAAAGCGGCCCGGGGCGCGCCACCGCCATCCTTGGCGACGATTCCCGGTCGTGGGACCGCGCGGCAGCGTTGTGGGGTGCGGAGGGAAGCTCCGCTTTCGGGCGGGCCGACGGTGGGCGGACACCCAGCGCTTGGAGCGGACGAGAGCATAGCCAAGGAGCGGACCCGAAAATCCACGCCCTGCCCCATGCCCCGGCGTTTTCCGAAGCCCCAGCGGGGCGACCCAGCTCCAGCCCAGGGCAACGCCCTGGGAAATCTCCGGCAAATTCCGAGCCCTGCAAGGGCGCCCCAAACCCATCTTCAATCCAGGCGGTAACAAATATCTGACAGCCCGCCAGCCCCAACCATCATGTCCCTTTTCCGGGCTTGATCAGCCCGCCCGCCTTCCCTGCCACCTCACCCTTTCCCCGCCCCTTTTTCCCCCTTCGCGGCTTCGCGGCTTCGCGCGGGCTCTCCCTCCGGTTTCGCTTCCGGCTTTTCCTCCGCCTTTTCCCCCGATGCCCGCCGAGGGTTAAACCGGAGGCGCCCCAAAAAGCGCGAGCGTGGCGTTCAATTGTTCGCGGGGACCCATGCCGCTATCCGCGATGCGTTGCACGGCGATGCGCATGTACAGCCGAAAAATCTCATCTCGAATATCCTCCAAAGGATCGAGCGCATTGAGCGTCACTTTGTACGACTTTTCGATCCCCAAGAAAATCGCCCGGGCCTGCTCCAAAGTGGCGGCTTTCTCAAAATCATTCGCTTGGTCCCCCCGCTGCCGAATCCGGTCCAGCCCGACTTCCGGCGGCAAATCCAGCACCACCAACAAATCCGGCTCCGGGGCGAACTCCTCGTTCACCGCCATCAATTCCAGCGGGTTCCCCCCCAAGGCCCCCTGATAAGCCATCGTCGAAAAATAATATCGATCCGTGATCACCACCTTGCCCGCGTTCAATCCGGGCCGGATGAGCTCCTCCACATGCTCGCGCCGATCCTTCAACAGGCAATCCATTTCTTCCTTCCAGGACAGTCGCCCGGTCAGCGCCGAATCCCGCAGCCGTTGACCCCATTGGCCCGAGGTCGGCTCCTTGGTCCGGATCACCGGCTGTTGCCAACGTTCCAGCAGACCCTGCAAGCGCAGGCACTGTGTCGTTTTTCCCGCCCCGTCAATGCCTTCGATGGCGATCAAAAAACCCGGGCGCGGTGTGCTGCATTTCATACCCTCATTTTGCTCGGTTTAACCCGCTCCGGTCAATCCCCATGCGAAACCAGCCCGCCCGCCTTCCCCTCCACCTCAGCTTTTCCCCGCCCCTTTTTCCCCCTTCGCGGCTTCGCGGCTTCGCGCGGGCTCCCCCTCCGGTTTCGCTTCCGGCTTTTCCTCCGCGTCCTCCCCCGGTGAAACCAACAAGAAACCCACCAACCCCAGCGCCAGCACCAAGGCGCCCAGGCTGATCAACAAACCCCGGTATTGCGGCGCGAATTGGAACACCACCTCATGTTTGCCCGGCGTCAAAAACACCCCGCGCATGATGAAATTGCAGTGCAACAACGTCTCCGGCTTCCCATCCACCGTCACCCCCCAACGCGGATCCGACTTTTCATTGTACAACAACACCGCCGGCGCCTTCACGTCCGCCGTCAATTCAATGCGCTTGGGCGTGTAATTCGTATGGATCGTCACCGTGCCCGGCGACTCCGCCGCGGGCGCCCCGGGCGCCACCGGCAGTACCTTGTCCACCAACACCGTTTCCGCCGGTTTGAACGCCGGCGAGTTCAATTGCGCCAGCGTGTTCGTCGCCTCCGTTTCCACCTTCCAGTTGGCATACAGCTTGGCCCGCGGCAACGCCCCGGTGAATTCGATGATCGCCACCGGCCCGTTCGTG
>CAIYZC010000014.1 GCA_903930565.1 uncultured Pedosphaera sp. | reverse complement strand
CCTGCCCCCCTCTGGCCCCGCTCCGCGTGAAACCGTTCCGATTCCTCCCCGGTCATGTCCGCCAACCCTACGCACCCACCGAAGGCCACCAAGCACCTCCGCCAATCCACCTTCAAATCCTGTCCATCATGTAAATCATGTCAAAATCCGCCTTCCCCCTTGGCCCCCCTTCGCGGCTTCGCGGCTTCGCGCGAGACTCCGATCCCCCGCCTTACGCACCCACCGAAGGCCAATCCTGCCAAAATCGCCCTCCCCCGCCGGTCCCCACCACCGCCCATCCACCCCCGCCTGCGGCCTCCCCGCCCGGGGGCGAATCCCGGGCAAATCGTGGGTTGCGTTCGGGGCGGGGTTTAATTAGGTTCGCCGTGGCTAATTGCATGAAAATCTACATTGACGGCCAGTATTACGACGAGCAGAACGCGAAAATCTCCGTGTTCGATCACGGACTTTTGTACGGCGACGGCATTTTCGAGGGCATCCGGGCCTACAATTCGCGCGTATTTCGGCTGAAAGAGCACATCGACCGCCTCTTCGCCTCCGCGAAGGCGATCCTGCTCACCATCCCCATGACGCACGCCGAAATGATGGCCGCCGTCGTGGATACTTGCCGCGAAAACGGGGTCAAGGACGGCTATATCCGGCTGCTGGTCACCCGCGGCATCGGCACGCTCGGGCTCAATCCGCGCACCTGCAAGCGCCCCTCCGTGGTGGTCATCGCCGGGAAAATCCAGCTTTACCCCGAGGAATATTACCAAAACGGCTTGGACATCATCACGGTGCCGACGGTGCGGAACCTGCACAGCGCCCTCAATCCAGCCATCAAATCGCTGAACTACCTCAACAACATCCTGGCCAAGATCGAGGCCAACAACGGGGGTTGCGAGGAGGCGGTGATGCTGAATTCCGAAGGTTTTGTCGCCGAATGCACGGGGGACAACCTGTTCATTCTCAAGGGCCGGCAACTGCTGACGCCGCCGCTGTCCGCGGGGGCGTTGTACGGCATCACCCGGGGCGTGGTGATGGACCTGGCGCGCGAATCCGGATTGTCGGTTGCGGAACCGAACTTGACGCGTTATGATTTGTTCAACGCCGATGAGTGCTTTTTGACGGGGACGGGGGCGGAGTTGATCCCGGTGGTGAAGATTGACGGCCGGGTGATTGGGGAGGGCAAGCCCGGACCGGTGACCCGGGATTTGGTGGCCCAATACCGCGCCTTGACAAACCGCACGGGCGAGCCGATTTACGGTTGAGACAGCACGCATGAAATGCTCCATATGCAAACAGAAGGATGCCACGGTGCACTTGACCCAGATAGCTGGGGACAAGATGCAGAAGGTGGATCTGTGCGAGGATTGCGCCAATAAGAAGGGCGTGAACGATCCCGCCGGCTTTTCGCTGGCGGATCTCCTCCTCGGGTTGGGCGCCGCGCAGGAAATGGAGCAGGCCTCCGGGGGCACGGAATTGCAATGTCCGCGCTGCCATTTCACGCAGGCGGACTTCAAGAAAACCGGCCGCTTGGGCTGTCCGGAATGTTATCACACCTTCGCCGAAGGTTTGGAAGGGCTGCTCAAGACCATGCACAAGGGCACGCGCCATGTCGGCAAGGTGCCCCAAGGGCTGCGCCAGGGGCGCGACTTGGCGGAACGGATCAAGGGCCTCAAGCAGAAGTTGGACGCGGCCATCGCCGGCGAAGACTTCGAGCAGGCGGCCCTGCTGCGGGATGAAATTCGGCAGTTGAACCCGACGAACCCGGGCGCGGCGCCCGTGCGCCAAGGCGACGCATGAACATCGACGAATTCCTCATTTCCCCGGCCGAGAGCGCCCGCCGGCGCGGTCCCCATGACCGGATTGTGATGTCCAGCCGCGTGCGGCTGGCCCGCAACCTGCGCAACTCGCCGTTCCCCGGTTGGGCCAAGAAACCCCAGCGGGTGGCAATTCTGGAATCCGTGCGCCCGGCGGTGGCCTCGCTGCCGGAGATGAGCGATGCCTTCGCGGAGTCGATGGACAATCTGACGCCGCTGGACAAGCAGATTTTGGTGGAGCGGCATTTGATCAGCCGGGAGCACGCCGCGAAGAACGCGGGGAGTGGCTTGGTGCTGAACCGGGAGGAGTCCCTCTGCGTGATGATCAACGAAGAGGATCATTTGCGGATGCAGGCCCTCCGGCCCGGTTTGCAAATCCGGCAGGCGTGGGAGGCCGTGGACGCGGCGGACACCGAGTTGGAAAGCAAACTCGAATACGCCTTCAATGCGGATTTGGGTTACCTGACCGCCTGCCCGTCGAATCTGGGCACGGGCATCCGGGTGAGCGCGATGCTGCACCTGCCAGGGTTGGTGCTGGCGGAGTTGATCAACAACATCATCCAATCGGTGAACAAACTCGGCCTCGCGGTGCGCGGTTTGTACGGGGAAGGCACCGAGGCGCTGGGGAATGTGTTCCAAGTCTCCAACCAAATGACCTTGGGCGAGCCCGAGG
>CAIYZC010000013.1 GCA_903930565.1 uncultured Pedosphaera sp. | reverse complement strand
GCCGGCGCGGTGACCGGCGCGCATTCCTCGGTCACGCTTGCGGCTTCCGTCCCCAGCACCGGATATGTGTATTTGGAGGCGGTGGATCCGAGCGGCGGCAACAACCCCATCACCGGCGTGGTGCGCTCCGACGGCACCAGCCTGCTGGTCGGGCCGAATGTGTGGCAGACGCCGGAGCGGCTGCACATGATTCCCGCCAAGCCGAATGCGCTGATCCATATCTTTGATTTCAATTCCGCGGGGAGTTACACTATCACGTTTGGTGGCCCCACGGGTGCCACGAACCCGCAGTTCAGTGGCCTTACCGTGAACCCGGTCATCCAATATGGCGCCACGATGCTGGCCTTGTCCGGCCGGCTTAGCGCTTCCGGCCCCACTTACCCCGGGGTGGGGGAAACGGTCACCGTGACGATCAATGGGGTGACGCAAAGCACCGTTTTCAGTGATGCCACCGGTGATTTCGCCATCAGCTTTGACCCGGCGACGATTCCGGTAACGGCCGGCGGTTACGCCATCACCTATGCTTATGCCGGCGGCGTTTTGAGCGCGGCCAGCGATGCCGGTACCACCCTGACGGTCAATCCCGCTCCGCTCACCCTCACGGCGAAGAATCAAAGCAAGACCTACGGCCAGGCTTTCAATCTCGGGACGACCAGCTTCAGCGTCACCGGATTGTTAAATGCGGATACCGTCACCGGGGTGACGTTGAGCAGCCCCGGCGCGGCGGCCGGAGTGGCCGTTGCGGCCGGCCCGACGGTGATTACGGCGAGTGCCGCCACCGGAACCGGTTTGGGCAATTACACCATCACCTATCTGCCGGGGGCCTTGACGATCGGTCCCGCGCCGCTGACGATCACCGCGGCGAACGAAACGAAAGTCGTGGGGACGGCCCTGCCGGCGTTCACCGTCAATTACGGCGGCTTTGTCAATGGCGACACCGCGGCGGTGCTGACCGCTCCGGCGGTCGTGACCACCACCGCCACGCCCGCCAGCCTGGCGGGAAGCTATCCGCTCATGCCGGCGGGTGCGGCCGCGGCCAATTATGCCATCACGTACATCAATGGCAGCCTTACGGTGACGCCGCCGACGGGGCAAAAGGTGGCGCCGGTGATCACTTGGAGCAACCCGGCGAGCATCGTCTATGGGACTCCGCTGGGCGCCAACCAATTGGACGCCACCGCCAGTGTGGCGGGTAGGTTCACGTACTCGCCTCCCGCTGGAACCAGATTGGGCGGCGGGGCCAATCAGAATTTATCAGTGACCTTTACCCCGGCGGACACCCGGAATTATTCCAACGTTACCGCCACCGTCACGATGTCGGTGACTCCGGCCACCCCGGTGCTCGCCTGGGTCGCCCCGGCCGGCATCAAATACGGGCAGGCCCTCGGCACCGCGCAATTGCGCGCCACGGCCAACGTGCCCGGTACATTTATGTATTCGCCTCCGGCGGGCACGGTTTTGGGCGCGGGTAATGGTCAGGTGTTGAGTGTCACCTTCACGCCGACCGCGGCCGCCAACTATTCCGTCGCCATGGCCACGACCACGATCAACGTCGCGCCGGCTGTGCCGGTCGTCATTTGGACCGTCCCTTCCGCCATCACTTATGGCACCGCCCTCAGTGCCGCCCAGTTAAATGCAACGGCCAATGTGCCGGGGCAGTTTAGCTACAACCCGCCGCTGGGCACGGTGCTGCACGCCGGTGGAGGCCAGACGCTCGCGGTGAACTTCACCCCGACCGATGCCGTGGATTACACCACGGCCGGCGCGACGACCAGAATCACGGTCACCAAGGCCGCGCCGGTGCTGACTTGGAACGCCCCCGCGGCGATCGTGTATGGCACGGCGTTGGATGCCGCCCAACTCAACGCGACCGCCGACACCGCCGGCACCTTTGTTTATTCCCCGGCGGCAGGCACGGTTCCGGCCGGTGGCAGCCAGACCTTGCGCGCCTCGTTCACTCCGGCCGTGCCGGCGGATTATTTGACGGCCCGCGCCACGGCCACCCTCATGGTGCAGCCCGCCACGCCGGTGATCACCTGGCCCAACCCCGCGCCTCTGGCCTATGGCAAACCGCTGAGTCGCACGCAATTGGACGCCACGGCCAATGCCCGCGGGACGTTCGTTTACAATCCGCCCTTGGGAACGCTGTTGACCGCGGGCACCGGGCAGGTTCTGCAAGTGAGTTTCACGCCCAGCGTTTCCGCGGATTACACCCCGGCCACCGCCTCGGCCACGATCAATATCACCCCGGTGACTCCCGTCATAACTTGGCGGGCGCCGGCTGCCATCAGCTACGGCACTGCGTTGACCGCCACCCAATTGGATGCCACCGCCAACGTCCCGGGTACGTTCAGCTACAACCCGCCGTTGGGCATGATGCTGCACGCTGGCGCCAGCCAAACCTTGGCCGTGACCTTTACTCCGACGGATGCGGTGGACTACACGACCGCGGCGGCCTCGACGGCAATCACGATCAAACAAGTCACGCCCGTCGTGACGTGGTCCGCACCCGCGGCGATCATCTTTGGAACTCCGCTCAGTGCCACACAACTCAACGCCACGGCCAACGTGCCCGGGATGTTTGGCTACAGCCCGCCGCTGGGCACGGTCCTGCACGCCGGTGCCGCCCAAACCCTGGCGGTGACCTTCACTCCCACCGATGCCGTGGACTACGCGAATGCGAATGCCACCGTCAAACTTAACGTCAACAAGGCTACGCCGATTCTGACTTGGAATACCCCTGCTTCAATCCCGCATGGCACGGCCTTGGGCGCCGGCCAGCTCAACGCCACCGCCAACACCGCCGGCACGTTCGTCTATGCGCCCCCCAGTGGCACCGTGCTGCCGGTCGGGGCGAACCATGCGCTCCGAGTGACGTTCACTCCCACCGACGCCGCGGATTACATTCCGGCCACCGCCAGCGTCGTGTTGGGGGTGAACGCGGCAAGCACTCCCTATGTTCTGGCCTTGGCCACCACCCAGAATCAGATTGGCACTCTCAACCACCCCCGCTTGGCGGCCGCCAAACCGTTTGCCACCAGCGCCCGTGGTGCCGAGGTGACAGTCGCGAACGGCACCCTCAGCTACCTCCCTCCCAGCAACTTCATCGGTGAGGATTCCATAACCTACTCGCCAACCGGCGGAGCCAATTCCGCCCCGGTCACAGTCTCCGTCGTGGTCCACAGCCCGCAGGCGCCGCCGCCCAACTGCCTCTTGGCGACTTGGGATGCCGGGGACTTGTTCCTTGAGTACCAGGGCGTGGCGGGTGGAGTTTACGTCTTCCAGTCCGCTTTCAGTTTGAGCGGACCTTGGTTCGACCTGACCGACCCCCTCACCGCCGGCGTGGGCGGACTGGTGAGCTTCACCGACACCGAGGCGGAAGCCCCGCAATTCTACCGCGTGCGCACCACCCCCTGAGCCCTAAAACTGCCTTCATTGCCACACCGGCTTCCCTGCATGGGGAGGCCGGTTTTTCTTTTTTCGACGTGGGAATTTGCTAAACATGGTGCCAGATCTACCATGGGGGTCAGACTATAGTTTGTCCCTATTTTGACCCCGCCGACCACCGTCCCGACAGCCCGCAGGTCTAAGAACGGGGCAAAAGGGGCCAGTTATTCATAGAGGGTCAAACCTTAGTATGGTCCTATTCCAACCCCGTTTGCCCCCGCAAACCCCGTTCGCACCGACTCCGCCCGGCACTTGACCGTTTGGAAATTCCCACCGTAGCCATCCGACTCTGCTGAATCTGTGGTAGGCTCGTCTCGGTCGGAGGGGCCGGCCTCGCGTGGACCAAACCACAATCCGCTGGCGCGCTCCCCCCCGGCCGCGGATGGCGAAATCCGCCCGAGTTTCACCGGGCGGTCACGTTTGGATTTTGGCTTTGCCCGGGCCGCATGGCTGGCAACGCCCCTGCTCTTTGACAACCCCCGGTGGCGGGGCATTCTCCCCCGCCTTGGAGGACCAACCACCCATCGGCCCGCTCCCGCACCGGGGAGCGGGCCGCCTTACGCACCGGCGGAAGGCCCAGCCCGTGGGAAGGACCACGAACTCGGGAAACTGCCACCGCCAAGTGTCCAAATTTGACCACCCCTCACCGGCAAAAATCAGTTTTACGCACCTGTGGAAGGTCCTACGCAGTCACGGAAGGCCACGAGTCCTCCAATTGCCGCCGAGCAGTAGCATTCCCCCCGCCGTCCCACTGCCATTGAGTTAAGGAACTTTGGCCCGTCAGCGGCATGGCAAGGGGGTAGAGTCGGCTGGATCGAGGTCGCTGCGACCCCTCCAGGGTCGTGGATTTCCTGGCGAAATCCCGGTGGTATCGTCGCGCTGCTCCTCAACCACCGTTTAATGGCTATCATCCCGCCGGGAGGCATGGAGGGGCGAAGCTGGCGCTTTCGAAAGCTTTGGTCAATTG
>CAIYZC010000012.1 GCA_903930565.1 uncultured Pedosphaera sp. | reverse complement strand
CCACCGACCTGATCCGCTTCTGCCAACTGTAGTCTCTGATCTCAAAATTGAGATAAAGAACCTTGCCGCGCTCCGTCGGGAAATTTAACCATGATTTCCCATGCGCGACCGCCAGACCTAGATTCAGCAGCACCCAAGTTTTGAACGACTTTGAACCGCCGCCAAGGGTCAGCTTGCTTCCCTGATACAACACTCCACCAACAACTTGCTTGGGTTCGGCTACGTCAACGGAAACCAAATCCGCCCCGTCAACAATTTCAAACTCATCCTTCTGCGGAACCAGACTTTCGATAGTCCGCTGCAGCGCGCGGGAAACCGATAATGCCTGCTTGGGAGTCTTGGCATTCTCCAATTGGTCGCATGCCTCCATTGCTGCCGCCATGCCGGCACGCCGCATGTAATCGAAGTTAACCGGCTCAAGGTAGCTCGGAAGATTGTGGGCGCTGGGGGATGCCTCGGGCAATTGCGTGAGGTATTCAATCCCGCCTGCATCATCCAGTTGGCTATCGGCTTTTAGGCGCAATGAGACGGTGTAAGCGTCAACCTCTTTGCCGTCCGACTGCACCGCCAAGGCTGTCTTATAAATCAGCCGGTTGCGTAAATCGTAGAACGCATCCTCTCCCGGCAATGTTCGCAGGCAATCCGGAATGCACAAAGCCGGGTCCAGGAGGATGCAACCGAGGATTCCCCGCTCCGCCTCGGGTGAATGCGGCGGGAGGCGGTGATCTTGACCTGAATGGTTGGCAATGGTAGCGTTCATTGTCTTGGCTTCCCCCGGTTCGCGTTTGCAGCGCGGCCGGGGACTTTTATGTCCACGGCAGAGGGTCGATTCTTAGGCGGCGAACTGCCCGCGGATAAAGGCGTTTAGCTCGATCTTGCTGATGAATACCGCCTTGCCCTTGCGGTAAAACGGCAATCCTTGGGCGTGGTATGCCCGAAGGGTATTGGGTGCCAGGTCCACCGTGGCCTTGGCCTTGGTGAGCCGGAAAAGATCGAAACTCTGTGAACTGCCGTTGACTGTGTTGCTGGATAGTGATCGCATCGGCACCAATAAAGCACAATCGAAAATCCACTTTTCTCTCAGCTAATCCGAAGCAAACCGGCGATTTCGGGAAGCAAACCGGGAGGCGCCGGGAGAACGGATTGGGGAGCAAAAAAAGACCGCCAAGCAAAATGCTAAGCGGCCAAAGCAAAAGCTGGATCTTACCCTAAAAGCTGAGTCAAGAATTATTTGCGGAAATTTTACGGTTTTTTTTGCCACCTAACGATCCGCTCTTTTGACGCTCACGGGGTAGATGCGCCATATAATACCATCGCCGAATACTGGTAAAACGCTCCTTAAAATTGCTCGCCGTGGCGTAATAATTGGGATTACCTTCGTGGTCTTCTTTTTCTTGAATCCGCCATTCATATTCATTGCGAACGTTTTGATACCAGTCATCTGGCATCTGATCAATCGGGCCTTGCCCCCTGGCAAACCATTCGTCCGTTCTTTCGTCGTGCAAATATGCCAAAAACAATTTGTGGCGCTCTGCTACTGTTAATTCGGGAAACGCACATTGAAGAAACTTCTCAAAGTGCATCGGGAACTGCTTGGCATCTGGCATTTTCGCGCACTTAAAATCTTCGAACTCTGCTTCGCTGTCCGCCGCACATTTGGATTGCGCGTCGAGTACATCAATTGCTGCCGCCCATAATCCTAGGGCTTTTGCACAAAGTTGATGCTGATCCGCGTCAGCTTCTTTCCGCAGTGCGACCGCAAGCGTAGTGAGTTGCTCTGGCGTCGGCAGGATTTTAAGACTTGGGTTTGGGGAAATGCCCCAAGCCTCGCATCTGTATCGGCGCTGGCGCCTCGCGATCCTCTCACTCACTGCTTTTTGCTCCAGGCTCGATAATTTGATTTCTGGCTTCGACTTTTTCATTTGGTCGTGGTGAATTCCGGCAGTTGATTGATCGCCGCCACCAGGGCGGCCTCCGGGACGTGGGTGTAAAGGTCGTTGACCGCATCGCTGGAATGCCCGGCCAGTTCCTTGGCGATCGCCTGATTGCTGCCGGTGGATTTCAGGAAGGAAACAAACGAGTGACGGAGGCAATGGAAGGAAACCTCGTTGAGCTGCCGCTTGGTGTCCCGACCGGATTT
>CAIYZC010000011.1 GCA_903930565.1 uncultured Pedosphaera sp. | reverse complement strand
GCTTTCGCACCTACAATGCGATGGAAACCGCCTTGTACCACACGCTCGGCAAGCTACCGGAGCCGGACGAATTCACCCACAGATTCTGCTGAGGAGGCAAATCTTCCTTCAGTATCGCTTGGAGCCTGGTGACGCACTTGTTATTACTCCGCGGGAATAAGGTTCATTTTAGCATATTGCATTGCTCTCTCACTTTTTGTGACTCATCGAGACTGCCTGGCCGACGAATTGAAATAAGCGTTCGAGTATTGGTATTGGTCAATAACTCACCAGACGGTGTCATTGGACGTGTCGACGCAGTTTGTTAAACTTTCGGGACATTCCATGATCGCTATGTGTGGGATGTATCTTCGGTAAAGCAACTTGGAGGTTGAACCAGTGCCCGCAGCCTGGTTTCAGGGCGGGTGGCAAGCCCCGGTATTAGGGTGCCTCGCGCTTCGCTGCGCTGGCCGGGGGCGTCGGGTTGTCTTCGCCGCGCGGTCGCGGCAGGCTTGGCGCCCGCATATGGATAACGAGTTGCAGCCGCACTACGCCCTCTTGTTGGGGGGCGGCAGCCCGTGGATCGTCAAGACCGTGGAATTGAAAATGGACGCCAAACAGGTGCATATCGAACTGGCCTGGCAATGGGACGCCGCGCACAAGTGCCCCGTCTGCGGCCGGGCCTGCTCCATCTACGACACCGCCGCCCCGCGGTCCTGGCGGCATTTGGACACGATGCAGTTTGAAACCCAAGTGTCCGCCCGCGTCCCGCGGGCCAACTGCCCCGAACACGGGCCCAAAACCTGCCACGTGCCGTGGGCCGCGCGGCATGGGCGCTTCACGCCCTGGTTCGAGCGCCTGGCCGTGGACGTGCTGCCGGCCAGCGCCAGTGTTCATCAAGCCTGCGCCCTGCTCAGGATTGGTTGGGCCACCGCCCACGACAGCATGCGCCGGGCCGAGGCCCGGGGCTTGGGACGGCGCGAGCCTGAAGGGTTGCGCTTTTTCGGCCTCGATGAAAAGAGCTTTGGGCGCGGGCATTCGTACGTATCCGTATTGCCAACCCCGTGTAGGCGGGAAAATGGGCAGCGGCTAACCTGACCGGCATGTCAATTCTGCTTGGCCTTGGCCGCCTTCCAAGCGGTGGGCGTCAGTTCGGCGACCCGGTTGATGTGCCTGCCGCCAAGCTTGGGCAATACCTCGGTCAGGTATTCCCGCAGATGGATGTCCAGGCGACGGCAGGTTTCAATGATCGACGCGATGGCCGCGACTTTCGGCCCGGCTTCCGCACTCCCAAGGTGCAACCAGTTCTTGCGGCCAAGCGCCAGTGTGCGCATGCCACTATGGTGCTCAGCTGGATTTTCCTAAATCAATGGCAGTGGGCCGCCGGCTGGAAAGCTGCCGGGCTTTGCTCGGGCGAACCTTGGGGACACGCGGCGGGCTGGCGGCAAATTTCGCGGGCAACAGCCGCAAAACGGACCGCCTCACGCGAGTTGTTCCAAGACGCTGGGGAGAAACTGCTTCTTGCGGGAGACGCACTTGGGCCAGATCGCGCCGGACCCCTTTCCCCGGGTCAGGCGCTCGCGGCGGCTGGAATTGGGGTCTTCAATCAGGACAATGCTGTCGCCCCGAAAGGTGTCGGTGATGAGGAGGGCGAGGAAATCCCAGCCCGCGCGCTCGCGCCGCGCGCGCATGGCTTCCGCAAACTCCGCCAAGCGCTCCGGGGTCACCCGGGTGCGGTCCACCGTCTCCACTTGCGCGACGGCAAAGCGGATGCGGCCTTCGGCAAATTCCTTGAGGTCCCGCTCCAGCAACGCTTCGATGCGGCCGGTCACGATTTCGTCGTTGCGCGCCAGGAGTTCCCGGCCGAATTCCTCCAGTGACACCCCCGCCCGCTGGGCGAGCTTGGCGGCCAGTTTGCGGTCAATGTCGGTCGTGGTCGGGGAGTTCAACAGCAGGGTGTC
>CAIYZC010000010.1 GCA_903930565.1 uncultured Pedosphaera sp. | reverse complement strand
GCTGTATCCGGACGATCCGCAGGCAACCGTGGCCCTCGGTTTTCTCGCGGCGGGGCCGTGGGATCACACGCTCATGGTCACGGTGCGGGCGGACACGGTGGACCACCGCACGGCGCAAAACCTGGATCGCGACAGCTACGTAAGCACGACGATCGGCACCTTCCAAAGCCTCACGATCCATTGCGCCCGATGTCACGCGCACAAATTCGACCCGATTTCGCAGCGGGAGTATTACCAATTGCAGGCGGTTTTTGCGGGCGTGGACCGGGCGGACCGGCCTTATGACGAGGAGCCGGCGGTATTCGCCCGGCGGCGCAACTTGCTGGCCGAACTACAATTACTGCGCGCGCCGGAAAGCGCGGCGGCGACGGCGTTGCTCGCGTTGCCGGCAACCGAACAGCGGGTGACGGAATGGGCGGCGGAGTGGGGGCGCCGGGAGCAGGCTTGGCAACCACTGGAGGTCGTGAGCGTTGTGTCCACCGGCGGCGCCACCCTGACCCGGCAGGCTGATGGCTCCTGGTTTGCCTCCGGCAAGCGCCCGGACAAGGACGCCTATGTGGTCACCGGACGGTTGCCGGCGGGCCAACTGGGGGCGGTGCGCTTGGAGGTGCTGCCCGACGACCGCCTGCCGCAGCACGGCCCCGGCCGGTGGGACAACGGGAATTTTCACCTGAACGAGTTCCGCGCGTTTGCCACGACGAACGCCGAGAGCAATAGCGGGGAGCCGCTGGCGTTAGGCCACGCCGCCGCCGACTTTGATGAAGGGCCGCAGATTTCAGCAGCCCAGGCCATCGATGGCCAGGACGAAACGCACTGGGGCATTCATCCGCGCTACGGGGAACCCCACGCGGCGGTCTTCAGCCTGCGGACGCCGCGGACCTTTCCGGCGGGCGCGCTGCTCACCGTCTGCTTGGAAAACAACGCGGGCGCGCGCGGGCACGGCATCGGGCGGTTTCGCTTGGCGGTCGGCCCCGGGACGCCGGACGGCCAACCGCGCGCGCCGCTGGCGGCCGAGCTCCAAACTATCTCGCACCTCCCACCGGCCGAGCGCAGCCCGGCCCAGCGCCGTACTTTGGCCCTGGCCGCCCTACGCGAGTTGGACGAACGGGCGCTGGCGGCGCTGCCCGCCCCGCAAATGGTTTACGCCGTGGCGCACGATTTCCCGCGGGACGGCGACAATTTCTTTCCCGCGCTCCAACCCCGCGCGATTCATGTTTTGCACCGCGGCGAGCTGGATCAACCGGGGGAACTCGTGGGGCCCGCCGCCCTGGGGTGCGTACCCGGTTTGCCGGCGGAGCTGGCCGTCCCCGCGGGCGCGGACGAGGGGGCGCGCCGCGCGGCCCTGGCGCAATGGCTGACGGACGACCGCAACGTGCTCACCTGGCGCAGCATCGTGAACCGCGTCTGGGCGGAGCACTTCGGGCAGGGGCTGTGCGACACCCCGAATGATTTCGGCCACATGGGCGCCGCCCCGAGCGATCCGGCGCTGCTCGACTGGCTGGCAGTGTGGTTCCGGGACGAGGCCCATGGCTCGCTCAAGGCGCTGCACCGGCGGTTGCTCACGAGCGCCACCTGGCGGCAGAGCAGTCTGACCAGGCAGGGGGCGGAGACCGATCCCGACAACCGCGGGCTGTGGCGCGGTCCCCGCCGCCGGCTCACGGGCGAGGAGGTCCGCGATTCGCTCCTGGCCTTCGCCGACCGCCTGGACCCCACGATGGGGGGACCGGCGGCGATTCAGTTTCTCGCCTTTGGCGACGCCACGTTCAACCCCGGCGGCAACCCGGCCCGGCTCGACTACGAGCATTTCGACCCGGACGCTCCCGCCGCCCGCCGCCGGGCGGTGTACCGCTTCCAATTCCGCACCGTGCCCGACCCGCTGCTCGACGCCCTGGACACCCCGGACGGGGGCGCCGCCACGCCGGTGCGGAATGTTTCCACCACCGCGGTGCAGGCGTTCGCCTTGTTGAACGATCCGTTCGTCATCCGCCACAGCACCCACCTGGCGGACCGGGTGGCGGCGGGCGCCGGGGCGGAGCCCGGCGCGCAGGCGGACGGATTGTTTCAACTGGTCCTGCAGCGGCCGGCGGACGCGACGGAGCGGGAGCACTTCGGCGCCTACATTCGCCGCCACGGCCTGGCCAATGCGGCGCAACTGCTCTTGAACAGCAACGAATTCCTGCATCCCGACTGACCATGACCACCCCGTTGCCCCGTCGTGATTTCCTCGGCCGGCTGGCCACCGGCCTGGGCGGCCTCGCGCTCACCTCGCTGCTGGAGCGGGAAACCCGGGCCGCCACGCCGCCGCACTTCGCCCCGCGCGCGAAGCGGGTGATCCAGTTGTTCATGAACGGCGGCGCGAGCCAGTGCGATCTGTTCGATTACAAACCGGAACTCATCGCCCGCCACGGGCAGAAGTTCGACCCCGGCGGCGGGCGGCGCGTGGAGGCGAGCATCAGCGTGCCCGGGGCGTTGCTGAAAAGCCCGTTCACGTGGACGCAACACGGGGAGAGCGGCCGCTGGGTGAGTTCCGCGCTGCCGCACCTCGCCCGGCACGTGGACCAACTCGCCTTCCTCATGGCGATGACCTCGCCCTCGAACGTGCACGGCCCGGCATCGTATCTGCAAACCAGCGGTTTCCAATTGCCCGGCTTCCCCTGCGCGGGCGCGTGGGTGTCCTACGCACTGGGCAGCCTGGCGGACAATGTGCCGGCCTTCGTGGCGCTGCCGGACGGGAAGGGCCTGCCCTACAACGGGCGCAGCGCGTTCACGGCGGGGTTTTTACCCGCGAACCACCAAGGCACGGTGATCCAAGCGGGCGCCGCGCAACCGCTTTCCCACCTGGCGCCGCCCGCGGACGCGGGGCACATTACCCCCGCGGCGCGCGCGGAGGGGCTGGAACTGCTGCGGGAACTCAACCGCGCCCACGCAGCCGCGCGCCCGGACGACCGCCGCTTGGGCGCCCGGATCGCCGCCTACGAACTGGCCGGGCGGTTGCAACTCGCCGCGCCCGAACTGCTGGACGTGGCCGGCGAGACGCCTGCCACCCGGCGCCTTTACGGCCTGGAAACGCCGGAAACCGCGGATTTCGGCCGCCGCTGTCTGCTCGCCCGTCGCCTGGCGGAACGGGGCGTGCGGTTCATCCAAGTATGGAGCGGGCACGGCGGCGGGGCGGACAATTGGGACAACCACACGGACATCGGCCGCGAACTGGGGGTGATGGCCCGCCGGATGGACCAACCCGCCGCCGCCCTCCTGACCGATCTCGCCGCGCGCGGCCTGCTCGACGACACCTTGGTCGTCTGGACCACTGAGTTCGGCCGCATGCCGTTCAGCCAAGGGGGCGTCGGCCGGGACCACAATGGCGGCACCTTCGTATCCTGGTTCGCGGGGGGGGGCATCCGGCCCGGCGTCGCGCACGGGGAGAGTGACGAATGGTCGTGGCGCGCCGCGACCGGAGCCACCACCACTTATGATTTTCACGCCACCCTGCTGCATCTCCTCGGCTTGGACCACACGCGGGTCAGCTTTCGCCACAGCGGCCTGGACCGCCGCCTGACCGACGTGCACGGCCGGGTCATTCGCGAAATTCTGGCCTGAGCGCCCAACGCGTCCGGGCGACCCCGAAGCCGCGATCGGTTCACCAATGCAAATAAACCATTGGCAAACCCCGGGGAGAGTGTTACAAACACCATCCGCTTTCGTGCGAAGGCGGGAGTAAAGTACCATTACGATTTAATTTATGTCACAGCATCGCAGTTTACGCGCCCTGGCCACGTCCGGGGGGAAGCGCAATGTTCTCAAGCGGTTTGAACGGGTCGGGCTTCTGAAGAAGCGCGGCCAGTGGAAAGAAGGGGACCGCATCACCGGTTTGCGCAAGACCAAACCCGAAGCCTGAGCATCCGGTTACAAAAATTTCTGGCCGAAGCCGGCGTGGCCTCCCGCCGTGGTGGCGAAGCCATCATTTTGGCGGGCCGCGTGGCCGTCAATGGCGCCACGGTGCGCGAGCTGGGAGCCAAGGTGGATCCCGCCGTGGACCGCGTCACCTTGGACGGGGCGGAGGTGCGGGCCAAGAAGAAACTGTACATCGCGCTGAACAAGCCGCGCCGCTATCTCTGTACCCGGGCCGAGGAGGAGGGCCGGGCGGCGATCGGGGAACTGCTGCCGCGCGAATGGCAAAACCTGTATTCAGTCGGGCGTTTGGATTATGAGAGCGAAGGCCTCATTTTTCTGACGAACGACGGCGAATTCAGCCTCCGCCTCACCCACCCGCGTTACGGCGTGCGCAAGCACTATGTGGCGGTGGTGGAGGGACGGGTGGAACCTGAGATGCTGCAACGCCTGACCCGCGGCGTGGTGGACTTGGGGGAGGAACTCAAGGCGGAGCGGGCTTGGATCGTCTCGGCGACGAATTCGACCAGTGTGGTGGAATTGGAAATGGCGGAGGGCAAGAACCGCGAAGTGCGCCGGTTGTTTGAATCCCAAGGCCGCACCGTAACCCGCTTGGTGCGCACGCAAATCGGCAAGATCAAGCTGGCCGAACTGCCGACGGGCAAATGGCGCGCACTGTCTGAAGCCGAAATCAAATCCCTGTTGGCCCCGAAATGATTTTATGAGTATGCGACTTGGTTTGCTCCTTGGCCTGCTGACCGCGGCGCAGTCGCCGGCGCAAGTGGCCACCAACGGACCCGGCCCCGCGGCCCCGTTGCGGATCACCGACCCGGCGGCAGTGACCGTTTCCAACGCCCCCTTCAGCGGCGAGCGCATGGCGCCGAAGAAAAAGGCGGGCGCCACGCCCAAGCCCGTGCTCATGGCGACCGCGCGCAAAACCCCCGCCCCGGCCCCCACCCCCGAGCCGACAAACGCCCCGGCGGCCCCGCCCCTGGCCATCAATGCCCCGGCCGTGGTCGGCGAACGCATTGTGGTGGTGCGCGGCAAGGCCGATATCAATGGGGAAACCATCGGCCACCTCAAGCGGGGGGACACCGTGACGGTTTTGGAAGAGGTCACCATCCATCCGAAAATGGATGAACCCGCGCGCTGGGCCAAAATCGCCCTGCCCGCCGGGATTCACGTGTGGGTGAACCAAATGTATTTGGACACCAATGGGGCGGTGCAACCGCCCAAACTCAACGTGCGCACCGGCCCCGGGGAAAATTACAGCGTGGTGGGCTTGTTGCACAAAGGTGACGTCATCGCGGAACTCAGCCGCAAAGGGGACTGGCGGGAAATCGCCGCCCCGGCGGGGACCTATGCTTTCGTCGCGGCCCATTTGTTGCGGCCCGCCGCAGCGCCCGCGGCCGAAAAGCCGGCGGTCGTGGTCGCGCCCACCCCCAAGCTGGTGGAGCCGCCCCGGGTGGTGGCGCCCCCGGCGCCCGCGTTAACGACAACGACCGTGCTTCCGCCTCCCGCCAAGCCGACGGCCCCGCCCGCCGCCCCCGCCACGGCGAATCCGCCCTTGGCGACCACGCCCCCCCCGGCGCCCGTGGTGGTGCCGGCCGCTCCCGCCTTGGAAGCCGCGCCGACCACGCCAACGACGCCGCCCCCCGCGGCGGAATTGCCGGTTGCCGCCGCCGTCCCCGCCACGCCCATCGCTCCCGCCATGGAACTCCCCGCCAAGCGCATTGTGCAGCGGGAGGGCATTGTCCGCGGCTTGGTGAGCATTCAAGCGCCGACGCATTTTCAACTGCAAAGCTTGGACAACGGCAAAATCATCAACTACCTGTACGGGGCGGGGACGAATGTGGACTGGAAGAAATTGCGGGGCCGCACGGTGATCGTGACGGGCGAAGAAGGCTTGGATGAGCGCTGGCCGAACACGCCGGTGATCATGGTGGACCAAGTGAAAGTAATCCCTTAACCGGGAAAGTCGCCACTCCCGCAGCAGCCGGATCAACCATGCTCCGCGACAACCTCATCGACGGTCGGGCGATCGCCGCCACCATCCAGGGCGAAACCGCGGAGCGGGTCGCCAATTTGCGCGCCCGCGGCATCCAGCCCGGACTCGCCTTTGTCCGCGTCGGGGAGGACCCCGCCTCCCGCGTGTATGTCGGCATGAAGGAGCGCGC
>CAIYZC010000009.1 GCA_903930565.1 uncultured Pedosphaera sp. | reverse complement strand
TCCGGTCCGCCCGGCCACAGCCTGGAATCCCTGGCCCGCCGGCACAGCCCCGCGCCGCTGGGGGAAATCGAGTTTTGGGCGGCGGGCCCCGTGGAACGTATCGCCTTCGTGGCCGGCGTGCAGGAGCAATTGACGGCCGTGGGCTGGCCGCACAAGGCGGATTTGGGCTGGAGCGATTTTGACCTGCTTGTCTTTGGCGGCCGGTGGCTGCATCTGCAAATGACGACGGTGGCGGAGGATTACCCGGAACGCCGGCGGCGCGTGCGCTGCCGGCTCCGCGGCGTTTGGTCCCCCGCGGCCCGGATGGGCTTTTGGAGCGTGACGGCCGCGGGCTGGCTGCTGGCGGGTTGGCTCACCCCGGGGAGCGGATACTGGCGGTGGTGCCTGCCGCTGCTGGCCCCCCTCGCCTTGCTCGGCTGGATGCGCCGGGAAGAGCGCGATTTGCAAAGCCGGCTCGTGATCCTGCTGGAAGGGGTGGCGCACCGCTGGGGAATGCACAAGCCGTCGCCTCCCGCCCACCCGGGCGGACCGCCCACCGCCCACGGTTCCGGCGGTTGAGATTGCACCTAGCCCCGGGCCATGGCATAACCTGCCCCCGGGCGGCGGCGGTGCCCGCCCGCCAGCCACCGTTGGCCCATTCACCGGCTCATGAAACCCTATCTCGATCTTTTGCGGAACATTTTGGATGCCGGCGTCGAACGCGGCGACCGCACCGGCACGGGCACCCGCAGCCTGTTCGGGGCGCAATTGCGCTTTCCGCTGGCCGCCGGGTTTCCGCTGGTCACCACCCGCAAGGTGTTTTTCAAGGGGGTGATCCACGAGCTGCTGTGGTTTCTCGCGGGCGACACGAACTTGCGCTACCTCACCGACCACCAAGTGCATATCTGGGATGCCTGGGCGGATGAGCAGGGAAACTTGGGACCGATTTACGGCGAACAGTGGCGCGCCTGGGCGGCGCCGGACGGACGAAAAATCGACCAAATCTCGCAGGTCGTCCACCAAATCCGCACCCAGCCGGAGTCCCGCAGGCACATTGTGAGCGCATGGAACCCCGCCGTGCTGCCCGATGAACGCCTCCGCCCGCAGGACAATGTCCGCGCCGGCCGCGCCGCCCTCGCCTCCTGCCACACCCTGTTCCAATTTTACGTGGCCGGGGGCCGGTTGTCCTGCCTCCTCTACCAACGCTCGGCGGATTGCCCCGTCGGTTTGGTGTTCAACATCGCCCAATACGCCCTCCTCACCCACATGGTGGCCCAACAGTGCGACCTCGACGTCGGCGACTTTGTTTGGACGGGCGGGGATTGCCACATCTACCAGAACCAGATCGCCGGCGTGCGCGAGCAATTGGAACGTACCCCGCGCTCCCTCCCCCGGTTGACGCTGCGCCGCCGCCCGGCTTCGATCTTGGAATATCAATTCGACGACTTCGCCCTGGAAGGCTACGACCCGCTCCCGGGCATCAAATATCCGGTGGCCGTCTGAGTCCCCGCCGAATCAACCCGGCCCGGGGCGCACCGCCGGATTGTCCCGCAGAAATTCGCGCACCCGGCCCCACACCTCCTCCTCGGTGATGCCGGTCAGGCAATGCGGGGTGGGGTAGCGGCAATAGTCGGAGCAGGGTTTGTACGGGCAGGACTTGCCCTCCAACCAAACCGCCTGCGGATGCAGCGGCGCGAACCAACCCGGCAATTGCGGTCCAAAGATCGTCAGGGTGGGGAGGCCGAGGTAGGCCGCCAAATGCCCCGGGCCCGAGTCGTTCCCGATGAAGGCCCCGCCCTCGCCCAGGCAATCCAACAACTCGGTAACCGTGGCGGGGGTGCGCACGGCCGGCTCGCCCGCCCGCAACCAGAACTCGCGTTGGTTGGGGTCGGCCAGCACCCGCACCTCGAAGTTCGCCGCGCGCAGCCGGCGGACCAGGCTTTGATACCGCTCCAAGGGCCACACCCGCACGGGCTGCGCCGCCCCGGAATGCACCAGCACCCTGCGCCCCGGCGCAGGGCGCCCCGCGCGCAACGCCGCCCGCTCCGGCAAGGCGAGCCCCAACTCCGCCCCCAGGCGCCGCCAGTATTCGTAGTGGTGGGCCGCGGGATCCGGCCGGGCCGGGGCGTCGGTCAAAAAGGCGCGACTGCGCAACCGCGAAAACCCCAGCCGCCGTTTGGCGCCGGTCAGGGCCAGCAGGACGTGGTCCCGCGGATCCCAGCGGGCCGAGACCGCAACGTCAAAGCGCGCGCGCCGCAGCTCGCCGAGCACCGCGCCCAACCGCCCCCAAGGCCAGCGCCAGAGCTGATATTTATGGTTGAAAGCGGTCCACGGCGCGGTGAGGGGCACCACCCGGATTTCCGGCCAAAAGCGCGCCTGCAAATCCCGGGCGTACGGCTTGGCCAGCAGGGTCACGTCGAATTGCCGGGCCGCCAGCTCCCAGAAAGGCGCGCCGATCACCAAGTCCCCCAAGCCCCAGAGTTCCACCACCAGCAGTTTTGGTTTCACCGGTGGGTTGGGCGGTCGGCGCGCGCACGGAAGCCGGCCGCGGAAACAGTGTCCGCGGCGGCTGGCTTCCCCTGGATGCGGCGGGTGGCGTTTCGCAAAGTGGCCAGAACCTAAACCGCCGGCCCCGGGTTGTCAAAAAGCTTCGCGCGCCGGCGCGACCGGCGCCTTCCGGACACCGCCCGGCCGCCTTTTTGCTGGCCTCCCGCCCGGCGGCGGCCCTACAAAAGGCCCATGTTGACGAACACTCAAGCCACCGCCGACCTCCTGGCGCTGTTGCAAACCAAGTCCGTGGCGTACGGGGATTTCTTGTTGTCCTCCGGCGCGCGCAGCAACTACTACATCGATTGCCGCCTGACCACGCTGGACGCCGCCGGCGCCTGCCTCGTGGGGCAGGTGATGCACGGTTTGATCGCCGAAAAAGCCGCGGCCCTGGGCGTGCGCCCGGATGGCGTGGGCGGCCTGACCCTCGGGGCGGACCCGATCTCCTTCGCGGTGGGCATGTATTCCGTCTGGAGCCAACAAGTCCAGATTTGGAAACCCTTTGTCGTGCGCAAGGCGGCGAAAGCCCACGGCCAGGCCAAGCGGATCGAAGGCGGTTTCCGCGCCGGGGACACGGTCGTGGTGGTCGATGACGTCATCACCCGTGGGGATGCCACCATCAACGCCATTGAGGCGATCGTGGCCGAGGGCGGCAAGATCGCCTTTGTGGCGGTGTTGGTGGACCGCCAGGAAGGCGGGCGCCAACGGATTGAAGCGCTCGGCTACCCCGTGGTGGCGGCCTTTTGCCGGGACCAATTGATCCGCCCGGA
>CAIYZC010000008.1 GCA_903930565.1 uncultured Pedosphaera sp. | reverse complement strand
GTGCCGAAGCGCAAGGTGGCGTGCATGATGCGTCCATCGGGACCGGGCATCCGGAAGAGCTCCTCGGCGCCGAAGGCCCGGTGATAAAAGTCCAGCGCCGCCACGGCGCCGCGGACAATGAGGTAGGGGGAAAAGGTTTCGCACCCGGCGGGGGCGTACGGGATCGTGGGCATGGGATTCGGGAGGGGTTGGGGGTTGGGAGTCAGTCGAAAGCGGGCGGTTCCCAGGGCAGTCCATGCGCGCCGGCAACCGCCGGGTGGCGCACGCGGCCGGCCTGGATATTGATGCCGCCAAGGAGGGCGGGTTGGCGGCGGCAGGCTTCGGCCAGGCCGAGATCAGCCAGGGATTCGAGGTAACGGTAGGTGACGTTCGTCAACGCTTGGGTGGCGGTGCGGGCGTAGGCCCCCGGCATGTTGGTGACGCAGTAGTGGGTCACCCCCTCCTCGACATACACCGGATTTTGGTGCGTCGTCGGGCGCGAGGTCTCGGCGCAGCCGCCCTGGTCGATGGCAATGTCCACGAACACGCTGCCGGGCCGCATCCGGCGGAGCATTTCGCGGCTGATCAACTTGGGCGCGCGGGCGCCGGGCACGAGCACGGCCCCGATGAGCAGGTCCACGTTGGGCAGTTGCTCCAACAAATGCGCCTCGCTGGAATACAATGTGTGGGCGGTGTGCAGCGTGATGTCCAGAAACCGCATCCGTTCCACGTCCACTTCCAGGATGGTGACTTCGGCACCCAGACCGCCGGCCATGCGGGCGGCGTTGATGCCCGCCGCGCCGCCGCCCAGCACCAGCACCCGCCCGGGGAGAACGCCCGGCACCCCGCCCAGCAAGACGCCGCCCCCGCCGTGGTGTTTCGCCAGAAAGTAACCGCCCACAAGCACCGACATGCGCCCGGCGATTTCACTCATCGGCTCCAGCAGGGGCAGGCGGTGGTTGACCTCGATGGTTTCGTAGGCGAGGGCCGTGACCCCGGAAGCCAGGAGCGCGTCGGTCAATGGGCGGCTGGCGGCCAGGTGCAGGTAGGTGAAGAGAATTTGGCCGGGCCGGAGCAGGGAACATTCAACGGGTTGGGGTTCCTTCACCTTCACGATGAGGTCGGCTTCCGCGAAGAGTTGCTCCGGTTCGGCCACCAACCGGGCTCCGGCCCGTTCGTACTCCTGGTCGGAATACCCGGCGCCCGCCCCGGCGCCCCGGCCGACGAGCACCTGATGGCCGCGGCGGATGAGTTGGTAGGCCGCCGAGGGGAGGAGGGCCACCCGATATTCGTGGTCTTTGATTTCGCGGGGTACGCCAATGATCATAATATGTTTTCTCCGGGGGGCAAGGCGGGGGCGGTTGCCCGGCGCGCCATCGCCAGGACCGTCACCCGCTCCGCCGCCAATCGTTCGGCGGCCAGAATCTTCTGGAATTCTCCGTAGATTTCCGCGTGGGCCGGGTCCTCGTCGGCCAGGGTTTCCCGCCCCGTGCACGCCCGCAGCGCCCCGAGAATATCGTGGCACGTGATCGTGGCCAAGTCGCGGGCCGGGCAGAACGCGGCCTCCGAGCCGGCGACCTCCACCACGAGGCGCGCCGCCACCAGCACCTGCATGACCTGTTGCAGCAACGCCGTGGGCACCGCCAATTGGCGGGCGATTTCCACGATCCCGGCCGGTGGTTCCCCGCGCAGGAAGCGTTCCGCGAGGCAGGTCATCAACCGCAGGGCGATGAACTCCCGGCCGCGTTGGTTGACCGTCGCGCATTGCCGGCTCTGCAGGTAGCTCGTGCGGTTTTGGTAGGCATAAGCCACCTGCGCGCCGAGGAGGAGGATGAGCCAGGAAAAATACAGGCCGAGCATGAGCACCGGAATCATGCCGAGGCGGCCGTAGAGCTTGCTGTTGGTGATGACGCGGGAAATGAAATAGCCCCCGGCCTGGTTGTTCAGGTGCCACAGCAACGCGGCGACCACCCCGCCGACCAGCGCGGCGTCCCAATGCACTTTGGTATTGGGGATCACGACGTAGAAGAGCGCGAAGACGCCGGCGAGCACCGCCAGGGGCAGGAGGTAAAAGAACACCGCCCCCACAAACGGCAGGCTCGCGATCCATTCCCGCGCGCTGGCCACGTGCGGCGCCCCCGCGAAACCCAGGCCGACCGCCAGGAGCAAGGGCAGCAACGTGACCACCGCCCAATATTGAATGATGCGGGTGAGCCAATTCCGCCCGCGCCCCACCCCCCAGATGTCACTGAAGGTATCCTCGATGCTCGTGAGCAGGGAAAGCGCGGCCACCACCAGAAAGCACATCCCCGTCACGCCCAGGGTGCCGATGTTGGCGCCGTGGATCATGCCGTGAATGGTGTGCGCCAATTGCCGGCGGGTGTCCCCGGCGGGGGGGGGGACGGACTCCGCGGGCGCGTTGGTCGCCCCGTCTTCGGTGGTGGGGGGGCTGGTTTCGGTCGCACCGTTGGCGGGGAGCACCGCGGGCGGCGTGAGGTTGTCGACGGCTTGGTTGATGAGCCAGGCGATCTTTTGCTCGCCGTCGGCTTGGAGCAAACCGCTGGCGACACTGAAGGCCACGACCAGCACCGGAATGAGCGCGAGCAAGCTGGTGTAAGCCAGTGCGGAGGCGCGCACCGGGCAGCGGTTCGCCGAGAAACTCCGGACGAGCAGCAGGCAAAAATGCGCGAACCGGTGGAGCCGTGAAAGTTCGCGCAAGGACGCGCCACCGCCCGGTTCCCGGAGGAAATCCCGCAATTCGAGCACCCCGCGCCACAGTCTGGCGAGCGATTGTTTCACCGCCTTCCATTCTATACCCCGTCGTCGCGAAGTCAACGACCGGTCCGCCCGCGCCGACCCGGCCGGGGCTGACAAAAGGGTGGTTGGTGCGGGTGGATGATTTAGGGGTGCTCGCGGAACTCCCGGATTCGCCGACCGGGAATTGCGGACCAACGGACGACCCTGCCGTCCTCGGCGGCGGAGACCAATTCCCCACCCGTTCCGCACGGCGCCACATTGCGCACCGCGCCGGTGTGGCCGGCCGTTTCCCCGGCCGGCGAGCCGTCGGCGGGATGCCACCATCGCAGATGGCCGTCTTCCCCGCCGGTCACCAACCAGCGGCCGTCCGCGGTGAAGGCGACGCAGGTCAGGCCGGGGGCGTGCGCCAGCCAGCGCCTTTCGCCGGCGGCCGCGTCCCAGAGCGACAAATTCTGGCCGCCGCTGTCGTGGCGGGTGACGCCGTTTACACCCGCCACCGTCCGCCCATCCGGCGCCACCACGATGTCATCGGCGTACGGGGCCGCGTTGGGTTCGCCTCCCGTGCGCCGCGCCCACCGGAGGGCTTGCGCGCTCGCCGCCTCGATTTCGTCGATCGGCCGCTCGCCGCGCGGCCGCCATGCCGGCGAATTGGTGCCCAGGTTCCATGCGCTAAACGTGTTGCCCGCCGTGGTCAGAAAGGAGCTGTCCGGCGCGAAGGCCGTGCCGCAGGTCAGATTGCTGCGCTCGAACAAAACCCCCGCGGGCCGCCAGGCTTTGGTTTCGTAGAGGATGGTCCATCCGCTGTGCCCGGCGGCGGCGAGGCTGCGGCCATCCGCCGCGGCCGCCACACTGTAGGCTGGGTTGGGGGCGGCCAACTGCTGCGTTCGTCGCGCGCCGGCCGTGGTCCATTCCCAAATCTCCACCCCCGCGTCGTCCGCCGCCACCGCCAACCTATTTCCGCCACCCACCCAGGCCAGGCCCTTAATGGCGCCGGCCGTTTCGCCACCCGCCAAGAGCGCGCCGGTGGCCACGTTCCAAATATGGATTCGCCGGTGCCGGCCACCGGCGGCCAGGGTGCCGCCATCGGGAGTCACGGCGACGGCTTGAAATTGGGCGCGTGCGGGGAAGGGGAGTGCGGCCAGCAGGAGCAGCCAGACTGGGCCGGAGATCGCATGGGTCCGCATAACATCGCGTCGGGTCGAGGGACAGCAAACCCCCGCGGGGCGCGGGCCGGCAATTAAATTCGTGCGGCCAAGGCTCTCCAACGCTTGGCGGGTCCTGGTTGCCGGGGCCGCGCGCTGGAAGGTGAAGCGGCGAATTTTCGTTGATTCCCCCGTTGACAAGGGGGGCATCGGTCCCTACCCTCTGTCCGTAAATACCGTGCGTAGCCCCGAATTTACAGTTCGGGGATTTTTATTGCGGTGGTGGGGCGCACACCCGCCGCGGAACGCGGCGCCCGGCTGGAAAATCGGGCGGCGGCAGCAGATCAAATATGGCCAATACAATTTTAGTGGGTGCCCAGTGGGGTGACGAGGGCAAGGGCAAAATCATCGACGTGTTGACGGAGTCGGCGGATATCGTCGTGCGCACCCAGGGCGGCAACAATGCCGGGCATACGGTTTATATCGGGAAGCAAAAGTACGTCCTCCACCTGATCCCTTCCGGTATTTTGCGGCCGGACACCCAGTGCGTGATCGGCAATGGCGTGGTCATCGACCCCATTGGATTGGTGGGTGAAATCGACGGCCTGCTCAAGATGGGCGTCAAGGTGAACGGGAATTTGTTCATCAGCGAAACCGCCCATTTGGTGCTGCCCTACCACCGGGAACTGGACGCCCAGCGCGAGAATCTCAAGGGCAAGAACAAGATTGGCACCACCAAACGCGGCATCGGCCCCGCCTATGGCGACAAGGCGGCCCGCGTCGGCATCCGGGTCATCGACCTCATCAACCCGGCGCGCTTCGAACCCGTCCTCAAGGCGCGGATCAAGGAAAACAACGAAGTGCTCAAGGCGTTTGGGGCCAAGCCGCTTTCCTTCAAGAAAGTTCTGGCCGATTACCGCGCGGCGGGCGATCGGTTGCAGCCGTTCGTCACCAACACGGTCGTCATGCTCGACCAAGCCTGCCGGCGCGGGGCCGACATCTTGTTCGAGGGCGCCCAGGGGACGTTCCTCGACCTGGACCACGGCACCTATCCGTATGTGACCTCCTCGAACACCACCGCCGGCGGCGCTTGCACGGGTTCCGGCGTGGCGCCGAACCGCATGGACTGCGTGGTGGGCGTGATGAAAGCCTACACCACCCGCGTGGGTGAGGGGCCGTTGCCCACCGAAAACGCCGAGATTTCCGACCTGCTCCACGGTATGGGCCGGGAATTCGGGGCCACCACCGGCCGCGCGCGGCGTTGCGGTTGGTTCGACTCCGTGGCCACGCGCCACGCCACGATGGTCAACGGCATTGATCAAATGGCCGTGACGAATGTGGACGGCTTGGACACGCTGGAAACCATCAAGGTTTGCATCGGCTACCGGGTCGGCGACACCAAGTACGATTACATTCCCAACGACATCGAAGTGCTGGTGCAATGCGAACCCATCTGGGCCGAATTCCCCGGTTGGCGGACCCCCACGCAGGACGTGCGGTCTTGGAAGAAGCTGCCCGTCAAGGCCCGGAGTTATCTTAATGCGATCGCGGAATTGAGCGGCGCCGAACTCGCGATCGTCTCGGTGGGCCCCGCGCGCGAGGAGACGATCCTGCTGTGAAGGGTGGGGCGGGAGGGCGGGCATGAGCCAATCCCCGGCGCTGAGTCCCGCCGCGCTGGCGGCGTTGCCGCGGCATGTGGCCGTCATCATGGACGGCAACGGCCGTTGGGCCAAGCAACGCGGGTTGCCCCGGGTGGAGGGCCACCGCATGGGGGCCGAGTCGGTGCGTGCCATCATCCGCACCGCCGGGGAATTGGGGATCAAATACCTCACGCTCTACGCCTTTTCCGTCGAGAATTGGAACCGGCCCAAGGACGAGGTCGATGCGCTGATGAAATACCTGGCGCATTACATGAAGACCGAGTTCGCCGAGTTGAACGCCAGCAATGTGCGGCTCGAGGTCATCGGCCAGATTCATCGGTTGCCGGAGTTTGTTCAAAAGCAGTTGCGCAAGACCCAGGAGGGGCTGGCCAAAAACACCGGGCTCACCTTGATCATGGCGTTGAGCTACGGCGGCCGCACGGAGTTGGTGGACGCCATGCGGGGCATCGCCGCCAAGGTCAAGGCGGGCGTGCTCGACCCGGCGGAGATCAACGAGCAGGTCGTGGCCGACCACCTCTACACCCGCAATTGGCCGGACCCCGACGTCTTGATCCGCACCAGCGGGGAAATGCGCGTGAGCAACTTTCTGTTGTGGCAGATCTCCTACGCCGAATTGGTGGTCACCCCCACGTTGTGGCCGGACTTCCGCAAGCTGCAATTTTATGAGGCGCTGGAGGAATACCACCGCCGGCACCGGCGTTTTGGCGGGCTGTAAGCCGCCATCGCCGCTATCCGCTCGACAGGCCCGCCGCAAGCTCTAGACTGCCCCCATGGTTACGCCAGCCGCCGCCGCGCCGTTGTCCAAGGGGCAGATTTTTCTGCGCCGGCTCTCCAGTTTTCTCATGCTCTGGACGGTGATCCTCGGCGCCCTGTTTTCCGGGAACCGGGTGATCTCCGACGGCGTTTTCCTGCTCATCATGGTGGTGCTGGCCGCGCTTGGTTTGGCCGAGTTTTACCGCTTGGTGGAAGCCCGCGGGCTCGCCTGCTTTCGGAATTGCGGCATCGCCGGGGGCGTCCTGCTCATGGTCGGCACCTTTTTGAATCTGGAGGGCTGGGTCGGCATGTCCAATTCCCCGGCGCGGGTGAACGATTTTGAGACCAGTTTTCTCATTCTGTTCGTCCTCGGCCTGTGTCTCCGCCAGTTCGTCTCGCGCGTCAACGACGCCGGGATCGCCGCCATCTCCACGACGTTGTTCGGCTTGATGTACGTCCCCTGGCTGTTGAACTTCATCCAAAAGATCAACTTCTTCCCGCACGTCCAAGGGCACTTTTATCTTCTCTATTTCGTGCTTATTACGAAATTCAGCGACACCGGGGCGTACGTGGTCGGCTCACTCATCGGACGGCACAAAATGATCCCCCGCATCAGTCCCGGGAAGACTTGGGAGGGTTTTGGCGGCGCGATCGTCGTGTCCATGATCGCCAGCATCGTGTTCGTCCACCTGGCGGCGGCGCAAATGCCGGCCATGAACTGGGTTCACGCCGCCATCCTGGGGGCGATTCTCAGTTCGGCCGCCGTGGTGGGGGATTTGATCGAATCCTTGTTCAAGCGCGAGGCGCGCGTGAAGGATTCCGGCCACATCTTCCCCGGCATCGGTGGAATCCTGGATTTGCTGGACAGCCTGCTTTTTAACGCGCCGCTGATGTACATCTACCTGCGGCACGTCCTCAAGACCTACTGAGACCGCCGCTCAAGCGGTGGCGGGCGCGGCTTCCTTGTCCTTGTGGTGGGCCGCCATCAAGAAATCCAAGTATTCAGCCAATTGCTTTTTGAGATCCTTGCGATGGATCACGGCGTCAATCAGGCCGTGCTCCAGCAGGAATTCGGCGGTTTGGAAACCGGCTGGCAACTCCGCTTGGGTGGTGTCCTTGATCACGCGCGCGCCCGCGAAACCGATTTCGGCGCCCGGCTCGGCCAGGATGAGATCCCCGACACTGGCGTAGCTGGCCATGACGCCCGCGTAGGTGTTGTGGGTCAGCACGCTGATGTAGGGGATGCGCGCCGCGGCCAGGTAGGCGAGGGCGCCGCAGGTCTTGGCCATTTGCATGAGGCTGAACATGCCTTCATACATGCG
>CAIYZC010000007.1 GCA_903930565.1 uncultured Pedosphaera sp. | reverse complement strand
GGCGACGAACCAGAATCTGGCGAAACTGGTGGCCGAGGGCCGGTTCCGGGAGGATTTGTACCACCGTTTGGATCTATACCGGGTCAACCTGCCACCCTTGCGCCAGCGGGGCGGGGATATCTTGGAATTGGCGGGGCGAATCCTGGAAGGCCTCGTTCGGCGCCACCGCCTGCCCGCCAAGGCCATCAGCGCGGCGGGCCGGGAGCGCTTGTGCCGGTATTCCTGGCCGGGCAACGTGCGGGAGCTCGCCCACGAATTGGAGCGGGCGTTGGTGTTCGAGGAGGGCGCGGAATTGGAATGCGCCCAATTGCCTCTGCAGGCGGAAGCGGCCCCCGCCGCCCCCGCCGCCGCCCCGCCCCCCGCGGCGGCGCCCGCGGGGTCGGGACTGACCGCGGGGCAATGGTTCAACCCCGATTTTGTATTTCCGCCCGAAGGATTTGAACTCGAGGGGGCCATCAACCGGTTGCTGCAACAGGCCCTGCGGCAAAGCGGGCAGAACGTATCCGCGGCGGCCCGCTTGTTGGGCGTCTCGCGGGATTATGTTCGGTACCGCCTGGCCAATGAGAAGCCACCCGGGCCGCCGGAGAATGGGTGAGCATCCGCGTTGGCCCGGCCCCGACCCTTGGAAAGGTGGGGGAAATTCCCCATCCCGGCGCCGGTGGAGGCTTGCGGAGGGCAAAAATGGACCCAAAACCGGCGGCCAGCGCGTTTTAAAGCTTGGCACGCTTTAAGCTGGACTGGGCTCAAGTAACTCACCACGGCGGGCCGGGTGCCCGCCAAAGAAAGAACGATATGAAATTTGTTAAAATCATCAGTCTGCTGGCGGTGACGATCGCCGCGTTTTGCGCACCCGCCACGTTTGCGCAAAGCACCGGCACCAACCAGCCTCCGCCCACGACGGTGGATCCCAACAAAAGCAACATCAAGGCCGAGCTGAAAGACATCAAGGCTTTGGCGACCGCATTCGAAGCCAAGCGGGATGCCTACCTGACGCAGCAAAAAGCCCTGTTGGCCCAACTGAAGACCGCCAGCGCCGATCAGCGCGCGGCCATCCGGGCCGAGTTGCAGGCGAATCGCACAGCCCTGCTCGCCGAGCTCAAGACCTTCCGTCAGGAAGTCCAAGCGGAATTGCAGGAAATCAAGACCCTCATTCATAATCAGGAACTCAATCACCTTTTGGACGGCGGGACCGGCACCGGCGCCAATCGCGGGCACAAAGGCCAGCACAAGTAACCGGTCCCGGGGGCGGGAAGCCTGGGCTTGAGGGCCAACCACAACCGGAACGCTGCCGCCCGTCACCCGTCCCCACGGGTGGCCGGCGGATTGCTTGGCGTACGTGCCGCCGGCCGCGCCCTGTTCCTGGCGGGGTGGTTGGGCGGGGCCGCCCTGGGAACGGACGTCTTCGCCGGCCCGGACTCCCCTCCGCCCGCCGGGGCGCCTGCGACCGCGGCGGAGTCAGGGGCCGGTGATCCCACGCTCAAGGATCTGCTGCCCCCCGACCTGGCCCTGCCGCTGTGGGACAAATCCATGGAGTTGCGCACCGGGGTTGGCTGGCAAAACAATGTCCTGCTGAGTGATTCGAACCGAAAAAACAGCGGCTTTCTCGCGACCGGTGGGGAAGCCGTGGCGCTGCGGATTCCGTTGGACGGCTGGCAGGCGCGATTTTCGATGGCGGGGGATGATTATGTGTTTTGGCGGAATCCCGGGGTGACCCACGAGGACCTTTGGGTGGCGACGGGGCAGGTCAGCAAGGACTGGGGCGAAAACTGGAAGACCAGTTTGTTGTTTCAATACACTTACCTCAATCAGGTGGTGGATTTGTATGATCTCGTCAGCAACCTGCACGATCCGCCGCTGGCTCTGGAGGGGCATGGTTTGTTGCTGCGGCCCGCGGTGCGGCAACAATTGGGCGACGATTGGTGGTGGGTTGGTGAATTCGACGGCGGGCGCCAGTTTTTCCGCGCGCCGGTGGACAGTTTCACCCGCCTGGGACCCCGCCTGATTTTGGGGCGGCATTGGGGTGGCCGGACGGATCTGACCCTGGGATACGCCCTCCAGGAAACCGCCTATGACCATGAGTCCGAGGCCAATCCGGACGGCACGCCGGTGGCGGGCACGGCGCTGCGGACTTGGCGGCAGCAGGTGGGGCTGACGGTCCGGCACTATTGGGACGGGGCGCGCCATTGGCAGACCGACGGGCATTTGGGATTCACCGATTCCCGCGACGAGGGCGGCGGGTATTACAATTACCGGGAGTTTGGCGCCACCGCGCAACTGCGCTGGGCGGCGGCGGGTTGGGAAGCGCGGGGCGGCCTGGGTTTGTCCTACCGGGCCGCGCCCGTGCAGGCGGCGGCGGTGGGGGCGCCCGAAAAATTCCGGGTCACGGTGGGCACCGGGGACGTGCGGGTGGAAAAAGCCCTCAACAAATGGTGCAAGGTGTACGGGGCGTGGGAGCGCACGGTGTCGCTGACGGACAGTCCGGAGGAAAGCTACCACGCCAACACGTTCAGCGCGGGAATGGAATGGATTTTTTGAGCCGTTGATGGTAACTTAAGTCCGTCCCGCGCGGTCTGATGGAGGCGGGGCGGCGGGGTCCCACCTATGGAACGAATCCGGCAAATGCGGCGCCAAATACTGCGCTGGAAGGGTTTGCCCCTGGCGGTCAGCTTGCTGGCGGCGGGGGTGGTCGGCGGGACCATTGGGTGGAGCACCGCAGTGTTGCGCGCGCATTGGCGGGCGGACTTGGCCGGGCATGACGGGGAGGTTTTGCAAGCCGTGGCGCGGCTGCGCCAGTGGGAGGACCAAGCGAACGGGGACGCGCTGGGGCCTCCGGAGGATCCAGGTGAGCAATTGGAACTGGGCTTGAAGATTTCGCGGTTGCCGGGCGTGGTGGGGTTGCGGCTGTTCAGTCCCGCGGGCGAGTTCCTCAATTCCTTTCCCGTGCAGATGCCCGAGGCATCCCTTTCCCCCGAGGATCTCGCCACGCTGCGCGGTCTGCGCCCCGCCAGCCATTTCCGTCCGGATGCCTCCCTGGCGGCGGTGGACCTCGCCGCGGACTTGGCCGCGCCGGCCGGGGGCGGGCGGGGGGTGCCCTTGCTGGAGGTGAACGTCCCTTTGCAAGCGCCGGACGCGCCCCGGTTGGTGGGGGTGGTGCAATTCACCCTGGACGCCCAGGATTTGGCGGCCCAGTATGCGCGGCTGGACCGGCGCCTGGCGGGCCGTGCGGTGGCGGAGTTCGCGGTGGCCGCGGGGGTGCTGGTGCTGGGTTTGCAGGTGGCCTTCGGTCGGTTGCGTCGGACGCAGACGGCCTTGGCGGCGCAGGCGGCCCGCCTGCGCCAAGTCAACCAGGAATTGGCCCTGGCCGCCAAAACGGCCGCCGTGGGGGCGGTGACCTCCCATCTCATCCACGGTCTGAAAAGCCCCCTGAGCGGTTTGCGGGGTTTTGTGCAAAGCCACGCGGCGGGCGGGGCGGCGGATTCGCCGGACGATTGGCGGGACGCCCTGGCGAGCACGGAACGGATGCAGGCCCTGATCGCCGGGGTGGTGCGGGTGCTGGAGGATCAGCAGGCCGTGGGGAGTTACGAAGTCTCCCTGCGGGAGTTGGGCGAAATCGTGATGGCCCGGTTGTTGCCCGTGGCGCGGGCGGCCGGTGTGCATCTGCACCGCCGGATCCAAGCGGATGGGCTCTTGGGTAACCGCGACGCCAATCTTGCGATCCTCATCTTGGAGAATCTGATTCAAAACGCCCTCCAAGCCACGGCCGAGGGGCGGGCGGTGCAATTGGTGATCCACGGGGCCGGCGCCCAAGTGCGGTGCGAGGTGCATGACCAAGGGCCGGGTTTTCCGCCGACCCAGTTGCCGCACTTGTTCCAACCCGGGCGCTCGACCAAGACGGGCGGCAGCGGGCTCGGCTTGGCGATCAGTCGGCAGTTGGCCCGGAACTTGGGCGGGGAATTGGAACTCACGCGCACCACTCCCGCCGGTTGCGTTTTCTGCCTGGCCCTGCCCCAAAAGATTTTGCTGCCCGCGCTGCTGGCCGCCGACCAATTGTCCGATTGACCCCGCCACCATGATCCGACCGTCCGTCCGTCCAGCCCGCCCCGCCGCTTGGTTCCCGCCCTGGTTGGCCGGCTGGTGCCTTTGGTGGCTCCTCGTCGGCGCGGCGGGGGCGCAGACCGCGCCGCTGACCTGGCGCTGGTCCAACCCCTACCCCCACGGCAATGACGTCCTGGACATGGTGAACTACAACGGCACGGTCGTGCAGGTGACGGATTCCGGCCAGATTTACACGACGGATGATTTGAACCTGTGGCTGCCGCGCAACAGCCAAACCAGCAACACGTTTCAAGCCGTGACCCAGTTGGGCAACCGGCTGATCGCCGTGGGCGCCAACGGCACGGTGGTGTGGTCGGACGACGGCATCAATTTCACCACCACGAACCTGTCCACGCCCAACTCCGACTGGCTGACCGGGGTCGCGGCGTCGGCGACGCTGGCGGTGGCGGTCGGGGATGAAGCCATCGTTTACACCAGCAAGGACGGCGCCGGGTGGGCGCCCCAGGGGGCGCCACCGAATGTCGGCGGCAACTGGCTCCGGGGGATCACCTACGGAGGCGGGTTGTTTGTCATGGCGGGGGAGGGCGGCTATCTGGCCTCCAGCCCCGACGGCACGAACTGGACCCGGCGAACGCTCCCGAGCCCCTATGCCGACGACCTGAACTGCGTGGCCTACGTCAGCACCCCCGGGGGGAACGCCGGATTCGCCACGGCCACGTATTTGAGCGTGAGCGACCAGGGCCGGGGGTTCATCAGCACGAACGGCGTCACTTGGAGTCTGCTGTTCAACACCGGCACCTCGGGCGGGACCAACCTGTTCACGATTGCCGGCAATCTGGACCGGCGCTTGTTCGCCGGCGCGGACACGCTGTTTCTGGAAAACTACGTTACAACAAAAATCGTTGCCTTCGCCGGCCAGACCGGGGCCGCCACCAACACCGCGCCGGCCTGGGGTTATTATTGCAGCCTCAATTATTCGAACTCCTTCTTGGCCGCGGGGCAGTCCGGGCTGACCGTGCAGGGCACGAATCAAAACGGCTACGTCTGGCCGGACTTGAACCCCGCCAACCGCAGTTGGCTCTGGCAGGTGGTCTGGTCGCCCTCCGCGGCCTTGTATGTGGCGGTGGGGAACCAGGCCACGATCATGACGAGCGGCAACGGGGTGGACTGGGACGTCGAAGCGGTGCCGAACGTCAACTCGGTGTCGCCCACGAACACGATTTTTTTCGGGGTGGGGGGCAGTTCCAATCAATTGGTCGCCGTGGGCAGTGGCGGGACCATCGTGCTGAGCACGAATGCGTATGTGGCCACGGTGACCACCAATGCGGACGGGACGCCGGCCACCAACCTGGTGAGCAGCCTGGGCGTGCTCTGGAATCCCCTCCCGCCGCCCACCACGAACGACCTCCACGCGGTGGCGTGGTTCGGCAACCAATTTTACGTCGCGGGCGGCGG
>CAIYZC010000006.1 GCA_903930565.1 uncultured Pedosphaera sp. | reverse complement strand
GATTACAAGGCCGTCGGCAACACCGCCCTCAGCAAGAGCGGCTATCAAAACGCCACCGGCGTGTATGGCAACTACCAAGTCAGCGAGAAGTTCAGCCTGAACTTCCGTGGTGAATACTTCTCCCAATCCGGCTATCTCGCCCGTGGTTTTGACACCGCGGCCCAATTCGCCGGCGCCGGCGTCGTGCTGCCCAAGTCCGCCATCGAAGGCACCGTCACCGCCGAATACGACCTGTGGAAGAACGTCATCAGCCGCGTGGAATTCCGCTGGGACCACAACACCAGCTCCATCAACAACGTGAACAACGTTGGTTTCGGCCCGAACGGCAGCGAGAAGAATGCGTTCGAGCTGATCGGCAACGTCGTTTACAAATTCTAAGCTGACCCGGTTCAGTTAGAACCCTTGTTTCCCGCCCCGGCCAGTGATGGCCGGGGCTTTTTGTTTTACGGCCGGCTCCGGGGGGCCGAACCAGCCACGCGGCACCTTCCTCGGCCCCAAGCCAACGAAGGATCGCCAACCCCGGGGCACAGTGCGAGGGCGGGGGGGGCAAGTTCATCCGGCACTGGCATTACCCGATGGGGGGTATTGGGGCGGCGAAAACCCGACAAGCGCGGGGGTGGAAAGGAGCGCTTGGGATTTCAATGACCTCGGCCGCGGGTTTGCCCAGCGGGCGCCGACGAAGGAAAGCTGGGGAATGAAGAATGGCGGAGAGAGAGGGATTCGAACCCACGGAACGTTTTCGCAGTGCACGGAGGTGCAAAACCCCTTATTTATTGGGGTATTGAAGGTTTGTGAACCCCCTTGAAACTTAATACTTGCATATAGCACATATATCTGGTACGCTTTGGGTACATTATTTATGGCTTGGCTATACAAACAAAAGGGCAAATCCAAAAACTGGTGGCTCGGTTATCGCGTCAACGGCAAACAGGTTTTGCGCTCCACCGGCACCAGCGACGAGCAGGCGGCGCAGCGGGAATTGCACAAGGTCCAATCGCTGTTCACCCATCACCGGGACGGCAGTTTGACCGAGGAGCTTTACCGCGCCTTGACGGGCAAGGGGTTGCCCGCCGTGACGCTGGCGGCGGAACTGGACGCCTGGCTCGACCAGTGCCGGCTGAACACCGCCCCCAGCACGTTTTCCCGTTACCAGTCGGTGGCCAAAGAATTCCGCGAATTTCTCAACGCCACGGATAAGGGGCCGCTGTTGGCCAAGGTCACCACGGCGGATGTCAGCCGCTACTTGGTGCAAAAGCGCAACACGACCGCGGCGAGCACCTCCAATGTGCTGCGGAAGATCCTGGCGGCCTTTTTCAAGCGGGCCATTGCCGAAGGGCGCCTCCGGGACAATCCGGCGGCGGGGATCAAACGGTTCAAGGCCCAAAAGGGCGAGCGGGTGAAAAAGCGCAGTTTCACCCTGGAGGAATTGGCGAAGCTTTACCAGCAGGCGCCGGACGATTTCTGGCGCTACATGATCGTGGGGGAGTTTTACACGGGCTTGCGGATGGGGGATTTGATTTGCTTGAAATGGGGCAACGTTGATTTGGCCGGCGGCATGATCACCGTGGAGCCGGACAAGGTGGAGGGGAAGGAAATCCACCTGCCGATCGCCAAGGTGCTGCGGGAATTGCTGACGGCGCGCAGGGCGGCGCAGGGCGAGGTGAAGGCCAAGGACTTCATTTGGCCGGATCAGGCGGACCGGCACCAGCGCTACGTGAGCGGCTCGGGGTGGTTCTCGAACCAGTTTTATAACGAGATTCTGGTGCCGTGCGGTCTGGCGCCGAAACGGGACGCCAGCCACAAGGCCGTGAAATCCGGCCGGGACACCAAACGGCAGCTAAACGAGGTTTCGTTCCATTGCCTTCGCCATTCGTTCGTTTCGTTTTTGAAATCCACCGGCAGCAATCAGGCGATTGCCAAGGAATTGGCCGGCCATTCCAGCGACGCGGTCAACGACCTTTACACGCACGTCCCCGAGGCCGCCCTGGTCGCGGCGATTAATCAGCTGCCGGAGTTCACCACCACGCCATGAAAACGAGCAAAGCCAAACATCCGTCCAAAATTGCGTCCGCCCCATCGCGGGATCAAGAGGGAGCCAAGGAAGCCCGTTACCCAAGGACCATTCGTAGCCAGGAAATGCCCACCCCGTACCAGCTTGCCTCGCTGGCAGCGCTATTGGCTCAAAATTCCCCCGATAAAACAAAGAAACAGCTTTGCGAAGAGGCTCTGGATTTATGCGGCGAGGCCACACTGGCAATATTCCGGGAGGACGAGTGCGCGAGGAAGGAGAAAGAAAGGTCGGATCAAGCTGTCCGGGAATGGCAAGAGGAGGAGGAGTCGGCTCCCCCGCTTAAGCGGGAGGAATTTTGCGCGCGCGTTTGGCCCAAAATAAAAAGCAGCGCGACTCGCGCGAGTCATTTAAGAGCCTACATACGTTATACTTTGACGGAAAGGCTTAAGCGGGAAGGCGGAGACAATCCGCGGCGCCCTTCGGATGAGGAAGTGAATGACAGATTTGCCAAGTGGCCCCCAACTGGACTGGATGAATTCTCCACGGAGTGTTATGAGATCCAAGAATGGTTTGAAAAGGTCCACAAGCCGCAAAGTAAGGCGCTAGCCGCCAAAGTCCGTTGGGCTAAGGAGTCTGCGAAACCAAAAGCCGCAGAAAAACCAAAAAAAGGTTTGGAAAGCTAAAACGGCCCCACAACAGAGCATTCGCAGCGCCGCCTTGCCGTCTTGCATCGCGGCGTTTTGCTTTTGCATTCCCGCCCGGGGATTTCGAATCGCCAAGGCGTGGTTTCGCATCCGCGGCGCGCGGTAAATGCCCAATTTGACTGTGTTTTATTGGTTGCATATGAACTCAATAGCGAGCAACACAAATGCGGGAGACCCACCGGGTTTCGATCTTTTCCGGCTGACCAAGGCGAAAGCCACGGTTGACCTGGCCCCCAACACCCTCCGGGCTTATCACGCCCAGGGCTTGCCCTTTTATCGCCGCGGCAAAGCGGTCTTCGTCTCCAAGGCTGAGCTGCACGCGTTCATTCGCGGCAACCAGGTGCACTGATCCATCCCCGGGGCCATCTAAAAAAAGATCCCGGCGGCGCTGACCACGCCCACCGGGAGGAAAGGACTTAATGAAGCTCACGACTTCAATATGCACCGGCAGTCAAATCCGTGATCCCCGCGGCGAGGCGGAGCGGCTGCTGGGGCGCGTGGATTGGGTGGACGGGGACACGGGCTATTGCCAGTGCCCGGGCGCGGCCTGCCACACGCAAAGCACTGGCGAAAGAGATTGCCGGGTGGCCCTGGACAAGGTGCCCACACTCTATTGTTTCCATACTTCGTGCCAATCCGTCGTGGATATGGCCAATCGCGCCCTGCGTTCCGCCCTCGGCCGCAGGGCGTTGGCGCCGGGGGCGCCGTGGCGGCCTGCGGCGCGCACCCCGGCGGCGATCGCCGCCGACCGGGAGCGGCAGCGCTTGCGCACACTCAAGGAGCGCGCGCAGGCGCGCCGACCGCTGATCCTCCAAAAGCACGCATGCACGCCCGCAGAGTTGCGTGGTCGTTCGCCAACCCCGTTGCCGGATGAACCGGCGGAGCATTGGCGTGTGCTCTTGCAGCTATTCCCGCCGGGGGATGTGGTGTGGATTGGAGACACCATGGACAGTTGCGGCGCGGACGCCCCACCGGCGCGCCGGGAGCAGTGCGGCCGCCACTTTCGAGCGGTGGCGGATTGGCTGACGTGGAGCCGGGCGCCCGGCGCGTTCACCTGCCCGAGTGTTTTTACGGCCGGGAGCCATTCGCGCAGCAACGCCAACGTGCTCCAACGCCGGTTTTTGGT
>CAIYZC010000005.1 GCA_903930565.1 uncultured Pedosphaera sp. | reverse complement strand
CGTTTTCCGGGTATTGCAAGAGGGTGACTTCCTTGAGGCCGCCGCCGCGGGAGGTGAAGGTGTAGCGGACCTCCTGGTTGGTGACGACCAGCAATTCCTCGGGGGCGTTGGGGTTGGTGACCCATTGGCTGATCGTTTCCGTCACGGCGGCGCCGGCGATGGCCGGCGCGCCATTGGCGGCGGGAGCGGAGCCGGGCGTGGCGCCCGTACCCGCGGTAGAAGGGGCGGCTGGGGCGGCGGCCCGGCGGGCGGCGACGGGTTTGGGGACGGGCGGGAAAAAGTGGTCCAAAACCGGCTGCAGGCCAAACAGCACGCCAAAGCACACGACCAAAAAGACAATTGATTTGCGATCCATGGAAATTACTTAACTGGGCGTTGCCGCCCGCTTACCGCGATTGGGGGGCCGGTCCGCCCGCGGGCGGCACGGGATCCCAGCCCCCGGGTCCGCCCCAGGGATGGCACCGGCCCAGCCGGGCGAGGGCCAACGCCGCGCCGCGCACGGCGCCGTGGGTCCGCAGCGCCTCGGCGGCGTAATGGGAACAACTGGGGTGGAAACGGCACCGCATCGTGGGGCCGAGGAGGACGGTTTTCGCCGGCGAGAGCACCCATTGGTACACGCGCACGCCGAAAACCAGGCAGTGTTGGGCCGGGTTCACAGGCTGCGGAGCAGGCCCGCCCGGCGGAGGGCGGCGAGAAAATCGCGTTCCACGATGGCATAATCCTGTTCCAAGATGCCGCGTTGCGCGACCAGAACGAGGTCCACCGGACGGTTTAAATCATGCTGGTGCAAGCGGAAGGCCTCCCGGAGGAGGCGGCGCGCCCGGGCGCGCACGACCGCGTTGCCCAGTTTTTTGGTGGTGATGACCCCGAGTCGCGCGGGCGACCCGGGGGGCAAAACCAGCCAATTGGCGATGAGGCACCCGCTCACCAACCGCCGCCCGTGCTGCCGCGCCCGGGAAAAATCCCGGGCTTGTTTGAGGCGCTGGTGGCGCCCAAACGTGAGCCGCGGCGGGGCAGCGGGGGCGGTCATGGTGGCGGGTGCGGTCCCCGGAGCTTAAACGGGGGTGAGGCGTTTGCGGCCCACACGACGGCGGTTGGCCAGGGTGGCCCGCCCGCTCTTCGTGGAGTTACGGTTCAAAAAACCATGCTGCCGCTTGCGGCGAATCTTCGACGGTTGATATTGACGTTTCATATTTCAGTTCTCTTTCTGCGCCCAACCCACTTGCGCGGCGGTAGCCTGGCGGCAGTTCCGGAGTCTCGGAACGCGAGAGGATACCAGCGAAAATGGGTGTGTCAAGCGGGCGCGACGACCCAAAGGCGGGCGGATCGCCAGCGATCCGCCCGCCCGGGTGCCCGCCCCGGCGGGGCGCGGTCCGGTTTTTATCAGTCCCCGCGCGCTTCGTCCGCCGCGTCGAACGCGTGCTGCAACGCCACCAAGTCTTCGCCCGGCTTGAGCGAATCCAACACCGCCTGCTCCGCCTTCAACTGCTCCGTGGAGTAGGTGGCGGCCTTGATGGACAGGCCGATCCGGCGTTCCGATTTGTCAATCTTGATGACGCGCGCGGTGACTTCCTGGCCCACCTTGAGCACGTTCTTGATCTTCTCGACGCGTTCCTCGCTGACCTGCGAGATGTGCACGAGACCGTCGATTTCATGCCGCAAACCAATGAAGGCGCCAAAGCTCGCCAGCTTGGTGACCGCCCCGGTGACGAGGTCGCCCACCTTGTAGAACTGGTCGATCGCGCTCCAGGGATCCACGCCCAATTGCTTGATGCCCACCGCGATGCGCTGGTTGGCCTTGTCGATTTCCAGCACCACCGCTTCCACTTCGTCGCCCTTTTTGAGCACTTCGGAGGGATGGTTGATCTTGCGGGTCCAGGAGATGTCGGAGACGTGGATCATGCCGTCCAAGCCTTCTTCCAACTCGATGAACGCGCCGTAGCTGGTCAAATTGCGAATCTTGCCCTTCACGTGGGTGCCGGGCGGGTACTTCTCCATGGCCTTGTCCCACGGATTGGTTTCGAGCTGGCGCACGCCCAGGGAGATCTTCTGTTCGTCGCGGTTGATGCCGAGCACCACCGCTTCGACTTCCTGATCGGGCTTGAGAATGTCCGCCGGCTTGGCGATGCGTTTGGTCCAGGAGAGTTCGGTGACGTGCACCAAACCTTCGACGCCGGGTTCCAATTCCACGAACGCGCCGTAGGGGACCAAGTTGACGACCTTGCCCTTGACCTTCGCGCCGATGGGGTACTTGGCTTCGATATTGTCCCAGGGATTGGCGAGCTTCTGCTTGAGGCCCAAGCTGACGCGTTCCTTTTCCTTGTTGATGTCGAGGACCACGACGTCGAGGTCCTGGCCCACCTTGAGGATGTCCGAGGGATGGTTGACGCGGCCCCAGCTCATGTCGGTGATGTGGAGCAGGCCGTCGATGCCGTTCAAGTCGATGAACGCGCCGAAATCGGTGATGTTCTTGACCGTGCCCTTGCGGATGTCGCCCGGGGTCATGTCGGACAACAGCTTGGCGCGACGTTCCATGCGCTCCTGCTCGATCAATTCGCGGCGGGAGAGAACGATGTTCTGGCGCTCCTGGTTGATTTTGACAACCTTGAAATCGTATGTGTTGCCGACGTAGCCCGCGAGGTTCTTCGCGGAGGTGGCCACGTCGATCTGGGAGGCGGGCAGGAAGGCCTCGACCCCGATGTTGACGAGCAAACCGCCCTTGACGACGGCCTTGACTTTGCCGGCAATGGTGCCGCCTTCGTTGCAGATCGTGAGGATTTTATCCCAGTTCTGCTTGAATTCGGCCTTTTCCTTGGACAGGTTGACCATCCCGTCCTTGTCTTCGAGCTTCTCGATCAGGACATCGACGGAATCGCCGATTTTGACGGTCTTGATGTCGTCGAATTCATTCGCGGGGACGACGCCCTCGCTTTTGTAACCGATATCGACGAGAACTTCCTTGGGACGGACTTCAATGACAATACCTTTGACAATTTCGCCTGCCGCAAAGCGCATCGCGCTGTGCTTCATGGCTTCTTCCATGGTGAGCATAATGGTACAACTATGACGGATCGAACGGACTAATCAGGGGAGGCTTGGCGGGCGTGCGGACACAACCGACGAAGTCTCCATTGCCTAACGGACCAGACGTTGCAGGGCAACGGAGGTTGAGGGTTAGGTTGCTGGTTAACTTTCATTTCTCAGCCTATACGAACTTCCGCACCAGCGGGGTTCAGGCGCGCCGAAGATATGCCGGCCCGCCCCCGGGCGCAAGCGCCAATCGTGGGGGATTTTCCGGAGGGGCGCGGCAACGGGGGGCGGGCTGAGATCGGACTGATCCGACCGATCCGACTGATCGGGTGCGAGCCGCCCGCCGCAGCGGTGCGCCGACGCGGCGGTTGCTTTTCGCGGGTCGCGGCGTTACCATCATCTACATGACAGCGGAGACGGTCATCGAAGAAATCAAACGGCTGCCGCCCCGCGAGCAGTTGTTGGTCTTGCAATTCGCCGGTGAACTGACCCGGCAGCGGCGGTTGTCGGGGGCGGAATTGACCGCTTTGGGTGAGGAATTGGCCGCGGCGCGGGAACCGGCGGAGGTGGCCCGCCTCAACGCGGCTTTGCTCCAGGGCTTTTACGGAGCCTGAGCGTGCCCCAAATTCAGCGCCAAGATCTGCCGCGCGCACTGTTTCAGCATCTGCTGGATCGGGTGCAATCGCGGAACGTGTCGCCCGATCAACTGGGTGCTTTGGCGCGCTGGTTGGACACCCAACCGGAGGTGCCAATCGGGAAGTGGTTCAAACGCTTCACCGGCTTCACGGTGTGCGGCGAGGGCATGCTGATTAAGACCTTTTTGCAAGCGGGCCAAGTGCCGGTGGGAACCGATTTGAATGCCAAAAGCTGATTCTCCATCCCCGGCGTGCGTTTGGGGAGGGCCGGCTGAAGGACGCCAAAATCAAACTCCGCCAAAGCGGGCGAGCGAAAGCTCATTCCTGGAAATCACCGCGGAATCGACAAGCGCCCGAAGGTCTTGCGGTAGGCGAGCGGGGTGGTTTTGCGTTCCTGGCGGAAATAGCGCGCGAAATGTTCCACGCCGGGGAAACCGGTGGCCAACGCGATCTCGGAGAT
>CAIYZC010000004.1 GCA_903930565.1 uncultured Pedosphaera sp. | reverse complement strand
TTGCACCACGACCGGCGCGGTGCCGGTGAGGAGGGCGGTGTTGTTGCCCACCACGGCCGGGTTCACGGTGAAGAACGCGGTGTCCTCCACGGCCAATTGCGCGGCGATGCTGACGCCGGCCTGGACGAGCCAGGGCAACAGCGCGTTCCGGGGGTTTTCGACCGCCAGACCGTTCGCCACGAAGGCGTTGTACTTGCCCAAAACGACGGCGTCACTGCCGCCCGGGGCCAGCGGACCGTTGACCAACTCCTGCAAGGCCCGCCAGTACATGCGGCGGAAAGTGGGGTTGACGAAAATCGCGGCGACGTTGGGGTCGCCCGGACTGGTGGTGAAGAGGTTCTGGCCGGGGCCCCAGGAGGAGGAGGCGCCCAAATCGATGTTCAAATCCCACATCATCAGGCTGTAGCGCGTGCCCTGGGTGCCGATGTAACCGTAAATGTTTTGCGCGACGAGGCTGCCGACGGAGTCCAGATTGCCGGCGGCGTGGTTGCCGGCGAACACGCGCATCCAGTTCTCCATGTCCGCGATGTTCTCCATGTTCGCGACATAATTCGGGGTGCCCGCGGAATTGGCGGCGTCCACCAACGAAAAGACATTGGTGAAATTGCTGGCGGAATCGGCGGTCCGCCTAATGAGGAAGTTGTAACGGTAACGCGCCGGCTTCTTGGCGCCGCCGGTCGTGGTGTAGGGCAGGAGATAACAGAAGGAGGCGGGATTGACGCCGATGGCGTTGCCGGAGGGGAACGGCGCCGCCTCGAACCACGGCTGCATCTTGTAGAGATAACCGGTGGTGTCGTTGGGGAAGTATTCCTTCACCATGTCACTGGTGGGCACCTGGCTGTCCTCCATCAGATTGCCGCGGCGGTTGCCGTTGACGTACACGGCCACGTAGCGGCGGGACAACCACGGCACGCCGAGGGCGCGCATGAAGGTGTAGGAAGTCTGTTCCCGCTGCAGGCTGGGGTCGTCGCCGGGGCTGTTGCCGGGTTGGTGGATTTTGTTGAAATCGGTCGCCCCCAGGAATTTGTCGTCATCCTGGAAAATCCATTTGTAGTGGCAGAGATTGCCGTAGGGCGTGTCGAAAATTTGGTGGAAGGGGCTGCCGGCAAACCGGGCCTGCATGTTATAGATGACGCGGCCGCCATTGACGAAGGTGCCATCGTGGGCTTCGTTGCTCAGATCGGACAGGGCCGTCCAGCGGGTCGCGTTGGTTTGGGTGATCCAGAGGTGGTAAGTGCCGAAACTGCCCGCCGGATTGCCGTCGCCGAACAGGACCACCCCTTCGCGGACCGGGGAGTTGTCGTTGAGCAACGCCGGGAAGCGGCTCACCGCGCCGCGCCGATCCATGCCGGAGAGGTAAAAGGCGGCGATGGTGCCGGCAGCCTGGCCGGGAAGGGTGGCGCTGAAGACGCCATCCCCGGCCAGGGCATCACCCCCGGTGCCATCGTCCTTCATGGTCACGGCGGTGTAATTGGTGGCCGGGTCAATCCGGTAATTCAGGGTGAGGGACTGGAAGCCGTCGGGATCATGCACCCGGGCGGTGACCACGACTGCTTGGGATGCGGCAGGCACGGTGGGCGAGTGGGTGACTTGGTAAAACGCCGGTCCGGCGTTGGTGGCGTAGGCGCTGTTCGGCATTCCGGGGGTGCCGAGGTTGGCGGGGATGGGCAGGGCGGCGGTGGCTTCCAACCAATTGCCGTTCATCCGCAGCAAG
>CAIYZC010000003.1 GCA_903930565.1 uncultured Pedosphaera sp. | reverse complement strand
GGTGCCCACCCCGATGGTGTACACTTTCACGCCCAGTGCTTGCGCGGCCTCCGCGGCCGTCAAAGGCGGCACCTTGCCCGCGTTGTTCTGGCCGTCGGTGATCAAAATGACGATCTTGCTCTTGGACTTCAGTTCGCGCAGACGGTTCAGGGAGGTCGCCAAGGCGGAGCCAATGGCGGTTTGATTGCCGTTGATGACGCCCAGTTCCATCCGCTCCAAGTTCGATTGGAGAAAGTCGTGGTCGAGGGTCGGCGGCACGGCCACGTAGGCCTGCGTCGCGAAGACCACCAAGCCCAGGCGGTCGCTCGGTCGGCGATCGATAAACTTCTTGAGGGTCTCCTTGGCAATAATGAAGCGGGTCGCCTGCTGGCCGTTCAGCACAAAGCCTTCGTCCTCAGACGCCATGCTCCCGGACAAATCCAGCGCCACCACGATATCGACCCCGCTCTCCTTCACCTGGGCTTCGCTGTGAACGAAGCGCGGTTGCGCCAGCGCGGTGATGAAGCAGATCAGCACCAACCAGCGCAGTTTGGGCAGGATGCTGCCCGCGCCGGAGCGCTCGATGCCGACGACGCCCTTGACCAATTGCACCGAGGAATAAAGGAATGCAGGTTGGCGGCCGCGCCGGCCTTTGAGCCAGGCCAGCACGGGAATGATCGCCAGGAGGGCGAAACACCAAGGATGCGCGAAACTCATGCTTTGGTGGGGGAGGTCTCGCCGGCGCCGCCGACGGGCGCGGGCGGGGGCTCGGTTTCGTCGATCAACCGGGTGGCGGCATCGTACAGGGCCTGCAACTCGGTCCGACCGGGTTCATACCGGGCGAATTTGACCATGTCGCAAACGTTGAGGAATTCGCCCAAACTTTCCTTCTGCTCAATCGTCAGCAGCATGGTGGCGCGCAACTCGTGCAGGAACTCCTCGGTGGTCCGTTCCGGCGCGTGAAATTCAAAGCGCTCCTCCAAATACTGACGCACGGCGTCGGAGACCGCGATGCAGAACGGCCGCGGCTCGGCGATCAAAGCCAGGGCGGCGACGAGGCGTTCCCGCGCGCGGGTGTGCGGCGGCACCACCGGCACGATCGCGGCCTGCGCCGCCTTCTTCTTCCAATACCGCCACGCCAGCCAGGCGAGGACCGCCACGACGAGCACCCCGAGAATCACCCAAACCCACCACCAGCCATCCGGAATGGCGATGGGCGGTTTGATGGGATGAATGTCGTCGTTCGTGCCCGGCGCGGGCAGTCCCGGGGACAGCCCGTGGGGCGCGGCCGGCGGCAATCCACCGCCGCCGGCGGCGGGCATCGGCGGGGCGGCCACGGGTGGTTTCACCACCGCTGAATTGGTCGTGATCATCCGTGCAAGCGGCGCTTCTCGCGCGTTTCAAAAAAGCGGCCCAAGGCCACGGAATAGGGTTGATCCGTGCGGACCTGGATGGCGTCGATCTGGGCGGAACGGAACACGCGTTGCAACTCCGCCTGCGCCTTGAGCTGGCGCTGGGCGAAAGCCGCCCGCTTGCGCGGATCGTTGGTGTTCACTTCGACCACCTCGCCCGTCTCGGCGTCCTTGAGCACCAACCGCCCCAGGGCCGGCAGCTCCAATTCGTAGCGGTCCGTGACTTGAATCGCCACCACGTCATGCCGCCGGTTGGCCTGTTTCAAGGCGGTGAGCGAAGCCAGCGCCAGGGATTGGGACAGCACGAAACCCGTGGTGCGGCGGGGCGCCGGGGTGCCAGGGGAGGGCGTGAGGTTCTGCCCCAAAAAGTCGGACACCACCACGGCGATCGCCCGGTGCGGGGTTACGCGGGTGAGGAACTCCAGGGCATGATTCAAATTCGTGCCGCGCTTTTTGGGTTCGAAGAACAAAATCTCCCGGATCACCCGCAACACATGCCGCCGGCCCTTGCGGGGCGGGATGAATTTCTCCACGTCCTCGGTGAAGAGGATCAAGCCCACCTTGTCGTTGTTGCGAATGGCCGAAAACGCCAGCACCGAGGCGATCTCCGCCGCCAGTTCGCGCTTGGATTGCTCCGCCGAACCATACAAGCCGGACCCGCTCAAATCCACCACGAGCATGAGGGTGAGTTCGCGTTCCTCCACGAACTTCTTCACGAAGGGATGGTTCATCCGCGCCGTGACGTTCCAATCGATGGAGCGCACCTCGTCCCCGGGCTGGTATTCCCGCACCTCCTCAAAGTTCATCCCCTGCCCTTTGAAGACACTGTGGTACTGGCCCGCCAGCGTTTCGCTCACGAGCCGCTTGGTGCGCAGCTCGATCTGGCGGATTTTCTTGAGGATTTCGCGGGGAATCATGCGCGGGGCAAACCGGTCGCGGCCGCCGCGGGAAGGCGGCGTTCGCGGGGGGAAACGGTCCGGGGGCGGCTCATGGCTCAGGGCACCGGCAGTTCGTCGAAGATTTTCTTGATGATGGTCTCGCTGGTCTTGTCCTCGGCCTCGGCCTCGTAGGTGACCGCCACGCGGTGGCGCAGCACGTCCATGCCGATGGTCTTGACATCCTGCGGCGTGACATAACCCCGGCCCTTGAGGAAGGCGTAGGCCTTGGAGGCCAGCGTCAGCGCGATGGTCGCACGGGGCGAGGCGCCCAATTGGATGAAGTCCTTCAACTGAATCTTGTACGCCTCGGGATCCCGCGTCGCGCACACGATATCGACGATGTAATCCTTGACCTTGTCGTCGATGTAAATGTCGTTGATCACCCGGCGCGCCGCCATGATCTGCTCGGGCGTCACCACCGGCTGCGCTTTGGGCAAGTCCAGCGTGTGGCCCATGAGGTCCAAGATTTGGCGCTCCTCGGCCTTGGTGGGGTAACCGATCTTGAGCTTGAGCATGAAGCGGTCCACCTGCGCCTCGGGCAGCGGGTAGGTGCCTTCCTGCTCAATCGGGTTCTGCGTGGCCAGCACCAGGAACGGCTCCTCCAGCTTAAACGTCTGGTCGCCGATGGTGACCTGCTTTTCCTGCATCGCTTCCAGCAGCGCGCTCTGCACCTTGGCCGGGGCGCGGTTGATTTCGTCCGCCAGCACGAGGTTGGCGAAGATGGGGCCGCGGCGGGTGGTGAAGTTGCCGGACTGCGGGTTGTAAATCTGCGTGCCGATCACGTCGGCGGGCAGCATGTCCGGGGTGAACTGCAGCCGGGAGAACCGCACGCTCAAGCAGGAGGAAAGGGTTTTGACGGACAAGGTCTTGGCCAGACCCGGCACGCCCTCCAGCAAAACGTGGCCGTTCGCCAACAGGCCGATCACCAGGCGCTCCACGAGGTAGGATTGCCCGATCACGACCTTGCCAATCTCATTGAACAATGGCCGCACAAAGGCGCTCGACTCCTGCACCGCGGCGTTGATCGCGTTAATTCCTGTATTCATCGTATAATGGCAAAAGCTTACCGACCCATGGACAAATAACGAGCAAATCTGTTCGAGAAAAAACGGGAGATTTTTTTACCCGGCACCCCAAGGGATTTCCGCCGCCGCACCGGGTGGCCGGCGGCGGAAAATCCGTCCAACTGCGGAGCCCGGCGGCCCGGCCGCCCGGCGACTCAGGCGGGTTGGTACACCTCGGCCCCGCCGGCGGTGAATTCCCGGGATTTCTCCTCCATCCCCTTGCGCAGGGCTTCCTCCTCCGCGATCCCCTGCTCGGCCGCATACTTGCGGACGTCTTCGGTGATCTTCATGGAGCAGAAATGCGGCCCGCACATGGAGCAGAAGTGGGCGGATTTCGCCCCGTCCTGCGGCAGGGTTTCGTCGTGGAATTCGCGCGCGGTCTCGGGATCCAGGCTCAGGTTGAACTGGTCCTCCCACCGGAATTCAAAGCGCGCCTTGCTCAGCGCGTTGTCCCGGTACTGGGCGCCCGGATGCCCCTTGGCGAGGTCCGCGGCGTGGGCGGCAATCTTGTAGGCGATCACGCCATCCTTCACGTCCTTCTTGTTCGGCAGGCCGAGATGTTCCTTGGGGGTGACGTAGCAGAGCATTGCGCAGCCGTACCAGCCGATCATCGCCGCGCCAATGCCGCTGGTAATGTGGTCGTAGCCGGGGGCGATGTCCGTGGTGAGGGGCCCGAGGGTGTAGAACGGCGCTTCGTGGCACCATTCCAACTGCTTGGTCATGTTCTCGTGGATCATGTGCAGCGGCACATGGCCCGGCCCTTCGTTCATCACCTGCACGCCGTGCGCCCACGCCCGCGTGGTCAATTCGCCCTGCGTCTTCAATTCGGCGAACTGCGCCTCGTCGTTCGCGTCCGCGATCGAGCCCGGCCGCAGGCCGTCGCCGATGCTGAAGCTCACGTCGTACGCCGCCATGATCTCGCAAATCTCGTCCCAGTGCGTGTAGAGGAAACTCTCCTGGTGATGCGCCAGGCACCACTTCGCCATGATGCTGCCGCCCCGGCTCACGATGCCCGTGGCGCGGCGCGCGGTCATGGGCACGTAGCGCAACAACACGCCCGCATGGATGGTGAAATAATCCACCCCTTGCTCGCATTGCTCCAACAACGTGTCCCGGTAAATCTCCCAGGTCAAATCCTCGGCCTTCCCGCCGGTCTTTTCCAAGGCTTGGTAAATGGGCACCGTGCCGATGGGCACGGGGGAATTCCGCAGAATCCATTCGCGCGTGGCGTGGATATTCTTGCCGGTGGACAAATCCATCACGGTGTCCGCGCCCCATTTCGTGGACCAGCGCATCTTCTCGACCTCCTCCTCGATGCTCGAAGCCACCGCGGAGTTGCCGATGTTGGCATTGATCTTCACCAGAAAATTGCGCCCGATGATCATCGGCTCCAATTCGGGGTGATTGATATTGGCGGGAATGATCGCCCGGCCGCGGGCCACTTCGTCCCGGACGAATTCGGGCGTGATTTGGTTCGGCATCGCCGCCCCGAAGGACATGCCCGGGTGCTGATGGCCCAAGTCGTTCCGGGCGCGGGCGGCCGCTTGGCGCGGCTCAAAGAGTTCGCGGCCCAGATTCTCCCGGATGGCGATGTACTCCATCTCCGGGGTGATGATCCCCTGGCGGGCGTACCACAATTGCGAGACCGGATGCCCCGCGCTGGCGCGTAGCGGGCGGCGGTTGGCGGAATCCGGCGCTCGCAAGGGCGACAGCACCGGGTTACCGCGTTCGGCCACCTTCTGAGCATGCACCTCCGAGAGGTAACCGTTGTCGGTCGGTTGCACCCGCCGGCCGTCGTATTCCTCCACATCTTTGCGGGCGCGAATCCACGATTCCCGAATGCGCGGCAAACCTTGGGTCACGTCGCCGGGGAAGGCCGGATCGCCCCAGGGTCCGCTGCAATCATAGACCCGCACGGGGTCGTTGGGGGTCATGCGGCCGTCCATGCCCTTGGTGGGTCCCACCTGGATTTCGCGCAAGGGCACGCGAATTTCGGGGTGGAGGCGGCCGGACAGATAAATCCGGTGGGAGTTCGGCAGCGGGTCGCCGCTTTTCGGTTCGAGCGATTCAGGGGTCGCGATCATAATCGGGGTTCGCAAATTCAACGTTCCGCGTCAAAAAAGGAACCTCCGGCCACCGGCTCCATGCCGGTCTCCCTTCGCCAGCATTATCTGGAGCAGGTTCCAAGGGTCTGCCACGCTCCCGCGCGACACTCTCAGCCATTCGCCCCACCAAAGTGGAACTGGTCGGCTCCCCGCCATCAACCCCGCCAACTTGACGCAAGCCCCGCCTCCCGTCAAGGGGACAAAAAAGGGTGGGTGGTGGCGGTGGGCAGTGGGCAGTGGGCGGTGGGGAGTTGCGGAGAAGTCTTGGCTGACCCGGCAAACAAGCGCGCCAGCCTTCGGTGAGTGCGTAAACCGGGGTTGACTGGTGGTGGGCGGTCAAATTTGGACACGGGTTGGGCGACCGAAATAAAGTGCGAGTTGATTTTCGGTGTCGTGGCCTTCCGTGAGTGCGTGTGACTGGAGTTTTCGGATGCTTGCCTTGGCGGCCGGCGGTGCTGGGCACCCGAGGAGCGACTGGTCAGCATACCACCGGTTAACCTCGTATTTCATATTCCGCCCCGACGGCGGCAGGGGGTAAATGCCGCTGCTCGGCTGCAATTGGAGGACTCGTGGCCTTCCGTGACTGCGTAGGACCTTCCGCAGGTGCGTAAAACTGATTTTTGCCGGTGAGGGGTGGTCAAATTTGGACACTTGGCGGTGGCAGTTTCCCAAGTTCATGGTCTCTCCCGCGGGCTTGGCCTTCCGTGAGTGCGTATGACGGGAGTTTCCGGGGGCGGGCGTTGGCGGGCATCGGTTCCGGGCGGCTGAAGAGGGGCTGGTGAGAATACCACCGGTTAACCTCATTTATATATCCAGCCCCGGACGGCGGGGCATTGCAATTGACCAAAGCTTTCGAAAGCGCCGG
>CAIYZC010000002.1 GCA_903930565.1 uncultured Pedosphaera sp. | reverse complement strand
GCCGCCCACGCCGGCGATATCATCTACGTCCGCGGCGGCTATTACAACTGCACCAATTATACCCGGCAATATTTTGATCCGGTTACTTCCGGCATCACCCTCACCAATTATCCCGGCGAAACCAACCTCTTCGCCAACTCCATTCTGCAGTCCGCCTGCGCCCAGTTGATTTCCATCACCCGCCTGAGCAACATCGGCATTTACGGCATCAACGCCACCAACTGCCAGCGCACCGCCGAGTTCTCCGCCGCCACCAACTGCACCCTGGCCTACTGCAACTTTGGTTACGCCAACACCAACTATTCCATCAACGGCATGGTGTGGTTCTGGAACAACAGCGTCTCCAACATCATCCACGACAACGTCCTCCACGACCATCATCACGACAACACCGGCACCACCCAGGTGGACGCCGGCACGACCTTGCTCCTGGGCAATCTTGAGTTTTCCCCCGCCGACGCCACGGGCTACAATGTGGTCACCAACAACCTCCTCTACCACGGCGGCCATGATGTCATCCAAATCCAATCCTCCTACAACATCATCCGCAACAACACGATGCACAACGAGCCCTGGGTCTGGTGGTCCTCGGTCGGCCAACTCGGCGGCCACCGTTGTGTCGACGTCGAACCCCGCGCCCAGGGCAACATCATCGACGGCAACTGGGTGGCCTACGCCGGCCTGGCCATCGCCAACCCTTCGGGCAACGGCATGGAGATCTGCGGCGCCAGCAACATCGTCCGCTTCAACGCCATCCTCTGGTGCCAGGAATACGGCATCCTGCTCTACGGCGACAAGGACGGCCACGCCGCGACCAACCCGCTCTGCGTCGCCAACCATGTTTACAACAACACCCTGGCCTTTAACTCCCTCGGGCAGCAGTACACCACCAACACAATCACCGGCACGGTGATGGACTACACGGGCAACAAGTCGGTGATCGGGATGAATTACGGCACCAACAACACCTACCTGAACAACCTGCTCCACGGCAACGGGAGCAACTGGTGGTACAAACTGCCCGCCAACAACATTTATTTCTACTATGGTTCCATGGCCGACAACACCTGGGGTGCGCAATGGACCAACACCACCAACGGCGACCCCTTGTTTAATTACCTCACCACCAGCACCACCACTTTGATCACCAACAAGGTCAGCGGCGTGAGCCCCTGCCAGGTCGTGGTGGGCGGGAGTCCATGGGATGCGCCGCTCACGAGCTACGATTTACGCCTGCAAGCCAACAGTCCGTGCCTGGGGGCGGGCCAATTCCTGACGACAATCACCAGTGCGTCGGGGACGGGCACGACCTTCACGGTGGGGGATGCGCAGTTCTTCACGGACGGATTCGGGATGGTGCCGGGGGACACGATTCAGTTCCAAGGCACGGGCCAGACCGCGGTGATTCAGCAGGTGCTCTGGAACAGCAACACCATCACCCTGACCAGTCCGGTGACGTGGACGCAGGGCCAGGGCATCGCCCTGCCATTCTCGAGTGCGGCGCCCAACTTTGGCGCCTTTGAGGTGGCGCAGTGATGGATCGGACGGGGCGATCCGGAAGTTGGGCCAGATGACCCGGGGGCGGGTATATAAAGGAACCGGCCGGGAGTGACCCGGCCGGTTTCGCGCGTCTGGCGGGGCTAATTACAAACCGATGGTGGTCGGACCGAAAACGGAGATGATGGTCATGGGTTTCGAGATGGTGAGCGAGGTGTGGAAGGTGCTGGGTTGTTGGGAAGCGTTGACGGCCACCGTGGCGCCGTTCACCACGCCGGAGACCGCCTGGCTCACGGCCGTGTAGGGGGTGTAGTACGCCCCGTTTTGCGGGGTCGAGGCGTAGTGCGAGTTGACCCAAACCGGGCCGTAGAAGAGCACCCCGGGGGAAGCATTCCCATTGGCGACGACTTGCAGGCTGTAAGCGCCGGGACCGCTGAATACCGGCCAGGGCAAATTTGCGGCGGTGGTGAGGATTTGGGAGCCGGTTTGCACCCCGGTGCTGCTCCATCCGAAGGTGGTGCCGTAATACACGTCGCCCGCGCCATCGGAGAACCGCACCAAAGGATAGTTGCTGTCCATTTGGGCGTCATCCCCGTACGCCGCGCCCTGGGTGATGCCGTTGAAAAGGGTGCCGCTCAAATGTATCGTGCCATCCGCATTCCAACCCACCCCGTTCACGTTGGGTTGCCCCGCCGCCAACGGGCCGGAATCCGGCTTGTAGACATACAATTGCGGGTGGTGATCCGTGGCCAGCACGGTGCCATCGGGCAAGTCCAACATGCGCCACCAATAAGTGGGTGCATTGGTGTTGTTGTCGTTCGGGCCGGGTACGGGGGTGAAAGCGCCCACGGTGCCGACCGAATAGTCGTATTCATAAAAGCTGATCGGGCTCGTGAAGACATTGATGTTGGTCCCCTGGGCAAAGGGCGTGGGTGAGAGGGCGCAGAGCACCTTGCCATTCACCATCATGGCCGCCGGGGCGTCCGGCGCGCCAAGCCCGCGCGGAATATTGGGGCCCGGCTGCCAGGTGCCTTGGTTGGTGCCGCCACCGGGGGTGTAAATGGCGGTGTAGGGGGTGCTGCCGATGAAAAAGGCCTTCCCGTTCGGCAGCAGAAAGGCCGCGCCGGATTCCCCGCCGTACTGGTCGAAGAGCTGTACGGGCGGGGCCATGTCCGGAATCCAGCGATTCAGGGACGGAATAAACCGCTCGGCCGTCTGCCCGTCCGAATCAACGACCAAGATGCTGGCGTCGGCCAGTTTGACCGTGCTGGCCTCATCCTCATTGCCGCCCGAATACAGCTTGGGCCCCTGGGTAACATTGTTGGCGACTGGATTGTAGATCGCCGTGTAACCGGACGTGCCGGGTCGGACCGGCAGGATCATCACGGTGCCGTCCGGCAAGGTGAAGCTTCCGGAATCAATAAAGCCGCGGTTGTTGCTGCCGTCCTTTTGGACCACGTTGTCCGTGGTGATGACACCCGCTGCGATAGGGACATCGGACCAGGAGTCCGTAGCGATATGGTAAAGCTCCGCGTTGGTAGTACCGGTGCCGTACTCGGCCCCGGCCACGAACACGGTGCCATTCGAGAGCACCTGGGAGGAAAAGTAGAGCCGGGAGTGCTTCATGGGGGACAGCATCGTCCAGGTTCCATTGGTATAGCCCCCGCCACTGCCGGGGGTGAGGCGGTACCAATTGACACCGCCGTCCTGGGCCATGACCGTGCCGTCGGGCAGCAACAACATGGTTTCAATACCCGCCGGCGCGGTGGTTTGGAGGGGGATCCAGCCGGAACCGGCCACGGCGGTCCGCCCGGCGGCGCACAGGAGGGCGAGGGTGAGCCACAGCCAATGCGCCCGTTGAGGGGGGCTGGTTTTGAGCAAGGAGCCTTGCATAAATAATTCCTTGGCCGTGTTATTGCAGCGTCACCAGCACGAGCACCATGCCGTTGCCGTCGGCCAGGCCGGTCATGGCCTTGCCGAGGATGGCCCCTTGCGCGCGGGCGTGGTCGGTGACTTTCATGGCGTGGCCCGCGCGGCCGGAGGTGGTGAGGAGATCGCCCGGCAAAATGGCGCCGTTGGAACAGTCGGCTTGGACATAGACGCGGCCGGTGAGGGCCACGTTTTTGCCGCCTTCCAGCAGGCCCTGTTGTTGCATCTGGATGCCCGGGTTGATCCCGTTGGCGCCGCTGATCACGCCCGCCACCCGGGTGTCATAGGCGCGGGAACTGGGCTTCAAGTGCCCGGGATGGAGCTCGTCGATGACCATGACCGCACCGGAGGCGATCTCGCCGGCCCCGTCGGTGATGGGGAAGGGTTCCGCGAGGTCCGCACCGCCCTCGATGGTGATGGAGCTGCAATAGAGGTGCATGTAGGCGTTATCGGTGGCGTTGTACATGGCCACGGCCGTGATGCCATGCTTGAGGCTGCCGATCTGCACATCGTTGCCCGAGCCGTCATCCCCCAGGTAACAGCGCACCCCGCCCAGGCCTTCGACGACCAGGTACTCACCGGAAACGTCGAGCGCGGCCGTGGGGTTGTTGTTATTGATGCCGACATTGTTGCCGGCAATCACGGTGGTGGTGATGGAGCCGACGCCGCCGAGGCGCATGGTGTTGTTTTCGGTGGCATTGTAGCCATAGTTGCCGATGTAGATATTGTCGCTGCCGTTGTTCAGATAGTAGCCGGCCGCATAACCCAGGCCCACGTTGCCGCCGCCCGAGTTGAGGTATTGAAAGCCGTAGGTGCCCACGACCGTGTTGAGGGAACCGGCGGCGTTGGTGTAGAAGCTTGAGACACCGATCGCGATGTTGTCGACACCGGTGGTGTTCGCGGCGAGGGCGTTGAGGCCGGCGGCGGTGTTGTTGTAGCCGGTGGTGAGACTGTTCATGGCGTAGGCGCCAGCGGCGGTGTTGCCGCCGCCGGAATTGGCGCCGCCGGGGGTGCCTTGCAGGGCAAAGGCGCCGTTGGCCGTGTTGTTCTCGCCGGTGAGGTTGTTTTGCAGGGCGGCGGTGCCGTTGGCGGTGTTGTTGTCCGCCCCGGTGCTCGCGAGCTGGGCCAGCGTGCCGTTCGCAGTGTTGTTGTTGCCCGTCACATTGCTGAACAACGCCCAGAGACCGGCGGCGGTGTCGTTGTAGCCCGTGGTGGTGTTCTTGAGCGCCTGGTAACCCACTCCGGTGTTGCCGGAGCCGGAAGTATTGGCCTGCAGGGCTTGGCAGCCCACCGCCGTGTCCCCGCTGCCGTTGATCAGAAAGCCGCTGGTGAAGGTGTCGTTTTGCAGGGCCTGGTAGCCGATGGCGACCGCGCCATTGTCGCTGCCGGCATTTTGCATCGCGCCGTAACCCACGGCCACGTTGTTGCTGCCGGGGCTGTTCGCGGCCAGCGCGTAGGCGCCGTCGGCCGTGTTGCCACTGCCCGTCACGTAACCCGACACGAACTGGGCGGACAGGGCGTAGGCGCCGTTGGCGGTGTTGTAACTGCCTGAGGTATCATAATGCAGCGCAAACGCGCCCTGGCCGGAGTTGAAGCCACCCGTGGAAAGGTCCCCCAAGGCTTCGGTGCCCACCCCGGTGTTGTCGGTGCCGGTCCCCGAGCTCGTGCCGGCGTAAGCGCCCAAGTACAAATTCTGGGTGCCGGGGTCCGTGAGGAGCCCCAGCACCGGGGGCAATTGGCCGATAGGAATCGTGCCCAGCCGCGACGCCGTGAGATTGGTGAGGCCGCTGCCGTCGCCCACGAAGGCGGTGGCATTGACTGTCCCGGCCACCTGCAACGCGCTGGCGGGATTGGTGACACCGACGCCCACGTTGCCGTTGTTCAGGAGCGACATCACGTGGTTGAAGCCCGTGTAGAAGTCCAAGCCGTATTGGTTCACCCCCGGGGTGCGCTGGGAAGCGATACCCTCCCCACTGCCGCCGCCACCGAAGATCAAACCGGCGCTATTGGTCGTGCCGTCGTTCAACGTTCCGGCATTGGCCCCGGCGTAATCCAAGGCCAGCGCCCCGTAACGGCTGAGGTGCCCCTGCTCCACCAAGGCGCTGCCCATGGCGGGTTTCGTGTAGAAGCCCAGCGAGGAATGCGCGTCATTGACCGAGGCCATCAGAGCGCCCTCCCCGGTGCCCGGGTTGAATTGCAACCCCAACCCGGTGAACAAATTGGCGCCCACCGGTCCGCCATTCACGATGAGCGCCTGATTGGGACCGCTGAACGTCGGCACGCCCGTGTAAGTTTGGCTGACGTCCAGCAACGCAAGGTCGGCGGCGAGCCGGGCCGTGGGTACGGTTCCCGTGGTCAATTGCGAGGCGTTGAGTCCGGTTAAACCGTTGCCATTCCCCGCGAAGGTGCCATTCAGATTCACCCCCATGCTGTTGTTCAAAACCACGCCGGCGGGCAACTGGCCGGCGGTCAGCGTGCCGCTCACGTTCCCGGCGGCCACGTTGCCGGCATTCGCGGCGAACACTGCGAGGGGGGTCGGAGTCAGGGGTTGCCGGGGGGCGAGCGTGGTCAGGGCGCCGGGGCCGTTGGTGCGCACGGCGATGGCAAGCCAATTGCTGCCGCCGGTGAAAGTCCCCGCGCCGAAGTCAAGAGTGGTGGTGAACAACCCGTTGGTCACCCCGGTGGCGCTGTTCGTCACCGGGCCGGCAATTGCGGCCCCCCCGGTCGCCTTGCCATACAACGTGAACACCAGGTCGTAGGTGCCGTTGGCGGGATTCGACCCGCTGATCAGTTGACCCTGATAAGTAAAGGCCGTTTCCTGCGCGAAAACGGTTTCAGCTCCGGCCAGAGCGGCGAGGGCCAGGAGGCTGGGAAGGAAGGACTTTTTCAATGATTTCATAGGCGGATTGCGGGGGCGGTGAACTGAGCCGACCGCCGGGTAATGGGGGCGGTGGCGTTCGGTGGCTTGATTAAGGTTGGAAACGAAGTGGTCAGGGGTGCGGAAGCAGGGGTTAAGGATGGGACAAGCGGAAGAACCGGGTGCCCGCGGCGGGCGTCCAGTTGACGGTGTTGTTGTTGACCGGCCCGGAATAGGTCACCCAACCGCCGGGCTGAAGCGTGGGGTTGCTCTGGAGCACCCAGCCGGTGTCCGCCGCAGGCCAGGAGATTTTGATTTGACCGCCGGCGTTGGTGATGGACAAAAGGGGGGAACCAACCGCGGGGACGGCCGCCAGCAGACTCCAAAAGCCGCTGGTGATCGAGAACGCGCCCCCTTGCACGGTGGCGCCGACCGCGGGTTGGCCGACGGTGCCGGTGATCTGAAAGGTACCGCCGGCGCTCGCGCCGCCCCCGCCGCCGACCGTCGACCACGGAATCGAGTAGCTCTGACCGAAGGCGGCAGCCGGTGCCAACAGGAGGGATAATAACCAAGTCGTTTTCATGGATGGAGGTATTTGAGGGGCCACCGGGGCAATCCCTTCCGGGCGGCGCGCCTCCCACCCGGGGCGGAGGCGCGTTCCGCCGGTTCTCCGGCTCGCGGCAGCATTGGCTTTTGCATGGTTCCAAGCCGGGAATTCCCGCCGCACGGCGGGACGCATTCCGGGCGTCAGAGGAGTAAGAAGCAACGGCGGCGGGCGATTACAGAGAAGTGAGGTTTTCTTTCGACGGGCTCCAGGGCGGGGATTCCGCTTTGAAGGGCGGGGGCAGCCGACGGCCGTGGAAGTCGGTGGGCCGCGGGCGGTTGGAAAGCGCTGAATTTGCGTGGCTCCAGGCGCATGGATTCGCCAAAAAGGCGGGCGAGTTCGAGGAGCTTCCAGAGGCGGGAGGAGTTCAAAAGCGGTGCTGCGCTTCGCTTTCACCGCACGCCAGGACGCTGATGCGCAAGCGAATGCCCGGAGGCCGACGAATGCGACGGAAAGACGGAACCCTCACTTCGCCGAACGGCACAAGAATCCCGGCCTCCATCGCCGGGGGTTGCCGCGCCCCGTCCGGCCAACAAAAAACCCCGCCCCGGCAGGGGCCGGGGCGGGGCGGTGAGTGAGGTGAGAGGCTGGTCAGGCTTTGGCGGTCAGGACCTGCTCGAGCAGTTCATTGATGCGCTTGAGCATGGCGCGCGGGTCTTCCATCAACCCGGCGGCCACGCGGGCGCTGTCGAGCACCTGCTCGGCGACCTTGCCCGCGAGCGCGGGGTCGGCTTGGCGCATGGCGTTCAACCGGCTCATGAGCGGATGGGCGGGGTTGATTTCCAAATCGTGCTTCACGATGTCCGGCGCGTCCGTGTCCCGCTTCATGGACTTCATGATGCGGCGCATGGTCGAGGTCATGAATTTATCGGCTTCCAGCACCACGGCGGGACTGTCCACCAAGCGCTTGGAGGGACGCACCGCGGAGATGCGGTCGCCCAAGGTTTCCTTGATCCAAGCGGCCAGGGCGGTGGCATCATCATCGCTGAGCGTGCCTTCCTTTTTGGTCGGCTCGGCGACATCCAGTTCCGCCTTTTCGGCGGACCGCAGGTCTTTGCCATCGAACTGGCGCAGGTGATCCATCACGAACTCATCCCACGGATCGTACAGGAACAGCACCTCAAATTTGCGCGCTTGGAAGACCTCGTAATACGGGCTGCTCTCGACGGCCTCACGGTTCTGGCCGATCAGGAAATAGATCTCCTTTTGGCCTTCCGGCAGCCGCTTGACGTATTCCGCCAGCGAAGTTTGCGCGCCCTTGGGGAGCGCCGAGGATTCATAACGGAGCAATTTTCCCAGCGCGTCCTTGTGCTGGTAATCGCTCACCACGCCTTCCTTGAGGAAGCGGTTGTATTGTTCGTAAAACTTCGCGTAGGTCCCGGCTTCCTTTTCCGCCTGTTCATCCAGGAATTTGAGGAACCGGCCGGTCAGCACGCCGTTGAGCTTCTTGAGCAACGAACTGTCCTGCATCGTTTCGCGGGAGATATTCAGCGGCAGGTCTTCGCTGTCGACCACGCCCTTGAGGAACCGCAACCATTCGGGGAACAAGCCCTTGGCTTTGTCCTGAATCATCACCTTCTTGCAGTACAAATTGACCTCGGACTCAATACGGGCCATGCCGAGCGTCTCGAAGTTCCGTTCCGGCACGAAGAGCAGGGCTTGAATGGCCAGCGGCGCGTCGGCGGTGAAGTGCAACCGGTAGCGCGGTTCCGCGTCGTCATGGCCGAGGAAGTGGTAAAACTCCGTGTATTCCTCCGGCTTGATTTCGTTTTTGGAGCGCGCCCAGATGGCTTGAACGGTGTTCAACCGCTTGCCGTTGAGCTCGATGGGGTATTGGACGAAATTGGAATACCGCTTGATAATGCGCTCCAAGTTGTCCGCTTCCGCAAACTCCGACGCGTCGTCCTTGAGCTGCAGGGTGATGGCGGTGCCGCGCGGCAAATCGCCGGCCGGTTCGATCTCGTACCCGCCCGTCCCTTGGCTCGTCCAGCGCCAGCCTTGGGCGTCCGGCGCCAAGGAGCGGCTCAGCACCGTCACGTTCGTGGCCACCATGAAAGCCGAGTAGAAACCCACCCCGAACTGGCCGATCAGCTTCGTATCCGGCTTTTTATCCTCGGCCAACTGCTTCAAGAAGGCCTTGGTGCCGGAGTGCGCGATCGTGCCGAGATTCTCCACCAACTCGCCATGGGTCATGCCAATGCCGGTGTCGGTGATGGTGATGGTTTTCTCCCCGGTGGTGATGGCGATGCCCGGGACCGTTTCCGATTGGTAAACCGCCGTGCCCGCCGCCTGGGTGAACCGCAGTTTCTCGCAGGCGTCAGCGGCGTTGCTGATCAACTCCCGAACAAAGATCTCTTTGTCGGTGTAGAGGGAATGAATCACGATATCCAGCAGTTGCTGGATTTCCGCTTGAAAATGATGCTTTTCGGTTGTGCTCATGTTGTACGTTTGGCAACCCCAATTATCGCCGCGAAACGAACCTCGTCAATGGTGTTTCAGAGGGTCGCCGGGCGGCCCCGCGGGGGGGAATTGCCGGTGGGGCGGAGGTCGGATCGGTCCGACCAGACCGATCGGACCGATCCGCCCGGGGAAGCGGGCTTAAGCGATGAAGCTCAGGTCGTACGGCTTGCGCATTTCGCGAGCCCGGAGCGGGTTCGCTTCCGCGGCGCCTTCGCCGGTGAAGATTTCTTTCTCCGGATCCCATTGCAGGGCCCGCCCCAGCCGCACCGCGATCCCCGCCAAGTGCCCGATACTGGCCGAACGATGCCCCACTTCGACGTGCGCGATGGGATCCTTGCGGGACTTCACGCAATCCAAGAAGTTTTGCAGGTGGTCGTTGCTCACTTCCAAGCGCGTGGCGGAAGCGGGCAGCGGGGTGGTGTATATCTCGTCCTTGCTGGCGTCCAACGTGCCCCGGTTCACCCAAATCCAGCCTTCGGAGCCCTCAAATTTGACGCCGTTGCGCTGCCCGTTCTGATTGATGATCCCGCCATAGGGGGTGTCATCCAGGGTGGTCTTGGCAATGTGTTTGACCCCGTTGGGCCAGGTGAACACGGCTTCAAACTCGCTGGGGGTGTTGTAACCGCCGGGAACCGGTTTCGTCACCGCCTTGCCTTCCACGGCCACCGGGCCATCCAAACCGATGCCCCAGCGGGCGATATCGTTGTGATGGGCCCCCCAATCGCTGATAGGGCCGGCGGCGTATTCCCACCACCAACGGAAATTCGCGTGGCAACGTTCCTTCACGTAAGGAACGTTCGGGGTCTGCCCCTGCCAGAAATCCCAATTCAAACCGGCGGGCACCGGCGCGGTGTTGAACGGCCCGCCCACCAACCCGGCCGGGACGAACACCCGCACCGTGTGCAACTTGCCGATGCGCCCGTTGCGCACCAATTCGCAGGCCATGCGGAAGCGGCGGTCACTCCGCTGCTGGCTCCCCGTTTGGAGGACAATTTTATTATCCCGCACCGCCTTCACGACGTGGCGCCCCTCGTCCAAGGTCAAAGTGAGGGGCTTTTGGCTATAGACATCCTTCTTGGCCTTCGCGGCCGCCAAATTGATGAGCGTATGCCAGTGGTCCGGGGTCGAGTTGATCACCGCTTGGACATCCGACCGCTCCAACAGCTTGCGGAAATCCGTGTACACCGCGGGCGACTTGCCCCCGCGCGCCAGCCGGGCGGCCAAGGCCTTGGCGTGATTTTCGTCCACGTCGCACACCGCCACGATGTCGGCCTTGCGGGAGGCTCCCTGGGCGTCCCCCGAACCCATCCCGCCGCAGCCGATCTGCGCCAAATTGGGCCGGTCGTTGGCCGCCACGGGCGCCTTCGCGGCCGCGGCCTCCTGCGCGGCGACTTCCAATTCCCGGGTGACAAACCAGAGCGGGAGTCCGGTCGCCGCCGCCGTCGCAGAGCAGCGGCGCAAAAACGACCGCCGCGAAATTTGAAATGGTGTGGTCATGCCCCGAGAATCAAGCATCGCGGGGCCGCTCTGTCAAGCGCGGCGCATGTGCTGTGGCTTCCGCCCTCATCCAGCGACTCCCTGGCGCGTTGGGTCAGCCCAGGCCGCCGATTTGACAAAATGCGCCCCGAATGGGAGGCTGAACCCCAACCTCGAAAAGCAGGAATATCAAGACGCAAAAAATGAAGTCAAGAAACCGGCCGGAAAGACGGACCAACGCCATGACGTTGGTGGAATTACTGGTGGTGGTGGGCACCTTGGCCGTCAGCAGCCTGCTGCTGCTCCCCACCCTGGCGCAGGCGCGCACGGGCACCCACGCCTTCGTGTGCCAAAACAATCTGCGGCAATTGCTGTCGTGCCTGACGTTGTACGCCGCCGACAATCGCGATTTTTTGCCGGGAAACTTTCAATCCGACGGCCCCGGTCAATGGGTGGCGGGGGATATGGGCAGCCGGCTGGATGCCACCAACACCGCCCTGCTGACCAACTTCAACAGCTCCGGACTGGCCCGCTATACCGGCGCGGCCACCAACCTCTACCACTGCCCGGCGGACAGCAGTACCGTAACTTGGGGCAACCAAAGCTATCCCCGAATGCGCTCGGTCTCAATGAACGGTGCCGTGGGCACCGCCGGGGGGCAACCCGCCTTGCCGGGCTTCTGGCTGGACGGTTCCTTTTCCCCGACCGCGAGTTCGTCCAATTGGCGGGTTTACCCCCGCTTGGCCGACATGGTGGCCCCCACGCCGGCAGGCTTGTTTGTGTTCACCGAGGAGGATCCCAGCACCATCAACGATGGCGCCCTGGCGGTGACGATGGGTTTGCCGCAATGGGTGGACCGCCCCGCCACCTTCCATAATTACGGCTGTGTGTTTGGTTTTGCGGATGGTCATGCCGAAACGCACCAATGGCAGGACACGAGCACCAGGTGCCCGAACCCGCCGGTGGTGGCGCAATTGACCGGCGCGACCAATGATATCGGCTGGCTGCAAAAGCGGGTGTCCGCCCGGATTTACTGAACAAGGAAAACCATGAAGCGCACAGTTTTTTGGATTTCGGTCGGCATGGTCGGGATGCTCGTGGGCGGCAGTGCCAACCGCTTGGGCGCACAATCCCCACAAGTGGCTTCGGCCCCGGCCCTCGGCTGGGGGACCGCCAATGGTGGCAATGGGGACTCGGTGGCGCCCTATTTGAGCGCGGACGGCACGCGCGTGCTCTTCGCCAGCCTCGCGGGCAATTTGACCGCAACCTCGGTCACCGCCTACGCGCCACCGATGCCCGCCGCCCCGGCCCAGGTTTTTTTGCGGGTGCTGACCAACGCCACCACTATACTCGTCAGCGGGAACCAGTCGGGCACGGCCGGCGGTGCCGGCGATTCTTTTCCGGTGGGGCTGTCGGCGGATAACCGTTTTGCACTCTTCGAAAGCACCGCCTTCGATTTGGTGCCGGGAGACACCAACAATGCGGGGGACATTTTTCGCCGCGACTTGCAAAACGGAGCCCTGCTGGCCGCCAGCGGGAACACCAACAGCGTGCCCGGCAACGGGGCCGCCACTCATGCCGCCATGACGCCGGATGGCCGTTTCGTGGCCTTTGCCAGCGCGGCCACGGACTTGGTGGCGGGCGACACCAACGGTATCACCGACGTGTTCGTGCATGATTTCACCCTGGGAACCACCGTGCTCGCCAGTGTCGGAGCTGTTTCCACCAACCCACCCGCCCCCTTGGGTGGTTCCGATTTCCCCGTTATCACGCCGGATGGTCATTTCGTGGTCTTCTCCAGTTGGGCCACCAACCTGGTGGCGGCAGGCACGATTTCCGGGGAGGTTTACCTGCGGGATTTGTGGGGCGCCACCACCACGGCGGTCAGCGCGGGCGGCCGCACCCTCGCCGCGACGCTGGGGGGAGTGACCGTCGCCAATTGCTATGGCGCCGCCCTCAGCACCAACGGCCAGTTTGTCGCGTACGTGCTTTGCCCTGCGGTTACCAACGGACTAACGTCCGCCTGGGTGTTCCGCTACGACGCCATTGCCGGCACGACCGTGTTGGTCAGCTCCAACGCCGTGGGCATTCCGCAGGACTACGGCGAGGCCCGCGCGCTGGATATGACGCCGGATGGCGGAACCATTGCCTTTGTAGCCAACGGACCGGGGGCGCCCGGCACCGCCGCCGCGATCGCGCTGTGGCAGGCCGGACCCGGCGCGGTCACCTTGGTCAGCACCAACCGGAACGGCATGGTTGCGGCCGGCGCCCAGGCCAACGCCCCGGTGCTCGATCCCGGCGGCCGCTTCCTTTATTACCTGGCCAACGGCACCAATCTGGCCCCGGCGCCGGCCATTGCGGGGTTCCACCTTTACCAGTGGGACAATCTGAACGGCAGCAACCAGTTGGTGGACGCGGATCAAAACGGCGCGGGTTCCGGCGCCCTCAGCCCGGCAACGGTCTTTGGCGTGAGCACCAATGCCCAAGGGGTGGTGTTCGAGGCGCCCGACGGGAATTGGGTGGCGGGTGATCAGAATCGCTGCACCGATGTTTTCGTGCGCGATTTGCGCGCGCAGACCAACGCCCTGGTTTCCGCCGCCGCGCTCGGCCTCCAGGATCCGGGCGCCAACGGCGCCAGTTGGCTGCACGCCTCCTGCCTGAGCAGCAACGGACAGTATTTGGTCTTCATGAGCGAAGCCACCAATTTGACCACCACCGCCACCAACGGGGCGCGCAACGTTTATCTGCGGGACTTGCTCGGCGGTTCGAATGTTCTGATCAATGTCATCTCGAACGGCACGACCAGTCCGAACAGTGGCGCCGCCAATCCAGCCATCAGCGCCAACGGACGCTACGTTGTGTTCACCACCGCCGCCACCAATCTGGTGGCCGGCACCACCACCAGCGATGCCGGAGATGTTTACGTGCGGGACTGGGTGGCGGGCACCACGACTTTGCTCAGCACGAACGCCCTCCGGAATAGTTCGGGCAACGGTCCTTCATTCAGCCCGACGATCAGCCAGGACGGCACTTGGGTCTTGTTTATAAGCCAGGCCCGCAACATCACGCAGGGATCCCTGGCAGGCACCAATTTATTGCAATTCAATTTGGCCACGGGTCGAATCAGCCGGTTAACAAGCAACGAGCCTCTCGGTGCTTATGCGGCCACCCCCGACGGCGGTCTGGTGGCGTTCTACGCCTCCTTAATCGGTCTTTCCTTTTGGGATTCAACACAAGGCATCGCGACCAGGTACACCAATGGCAACGGTATCTATGCTTATGATCTGGCCCTCAGCCCCGGTGGCACGCGGATGGCTTACGCCTCCGGCTCGCAAATTCACGGTGTGGATCTGACCACGCAGAGCAATTATTTGGTTTCGTCCTGGAGCGTTTCCTACAACGTGGCCAACCGCGAGGGTTTGCGCTTCAGTGCCGACGGCAATTACCTCGTTTACGCCAGCCTGGGCGCCCAGGATCCGGCGGATACCAACGGCCTCAGCGATGTTTACCTGTACAGCTTCCTCACACACACCAATTTGCTGATCAGCCGCAGTTGGGTGAAGGGCGGGGCGGGCAATGCGCGTTCCGACACGCCGGAGATCAGTCCGAACGGCCGCTATGTTGTCTACCGCAGCCTCGCCACCGACTTGGTGCCGGGCGTCAACAACCGCGGCGCGGCCAACCTTTACCTTTACGACACCACCACCGGGTCCACCACCTTGCTGAGCCTCAGCCACACCGGGAACACCGCGGCCAATCATTGGTCGATCAACGCCTTTTTCAGCGGGGACAGCCAAACGCTCGCGCTGTCCAGTTGGGCGGGCGATTTGGTTCCCGGCACGGTCAACCGCCAAGGCCAGGTGTTCGTATTCAGTCTCGCGCCCCCCGGCAGCGTCGGGCCGTCGGTTTTGGCACAAATAACCGCCACCACGCCCCCCACCCTGGCTTGGACCACCGCCCCGGGGCACCGCTACGCCGTACAGTTCAAGAACACCTTGGACGACACCGCCTGGCAATCCCTCACCGGGGAAGTGACCGTCGTGGGCAACCAGGGCCAGGCCAAGGACGCGCAACCGGGCGCAAACGCCCGGTTTTACCGGATTGTGACTTACTGACCGACCACCGGCAGAGTGGACAAGCGGGCGGCCGCCGGTTAAACCTCCCCCATGCAGTCCGCCGTCCAGCCGGTCACCGTTCATGCCAGCCAATACCCCGCCGCGGTGACGGCGGATTTGTGGGCGGGGCTGCGGGGGCGCGCCATTCCCGGAAAATTCCACTACGGCACCCCTCGGCAGGCGCAAAAGTGGCTCGAACTGCATCATCGTTACGCGCCCTCCAACCGCGACGCCGGCTGCGGGGCGGCGTTTGACGCGGGTTTCGCCGCGGCGATCCCGGGGGTGGGGCGCGGGCGCCAAATTGAAGTGGTGGGTTTGTGTTGCGGGGATGGGGCCAAGGAGGCCCGGCTGCTGGCCGGGCTGTTGGCGGCGGGCAAACAGCCGGTTTACCGGCCGGGCGACGGCAGCCTGCCCTTGGTCCTGGCGGCCGCGCTCGCGGCCCCGGCGGGAATTGCGCGCGAGCACATCCATCCGTGGGTGGCGGATTTAGCCACTGCGGACGATTTGGCGCCCGCCATCCTGCCCGCGGGCGGGACCGCCAAGCGGGGCCGCTTGGTCACCTGCTTCGGCACCCTGCACAACCTCCCGGTGGCCGGGATCGGCCGACGGCTGGCGGCATGGTTGCGGAGGGGCGACCAGTTACTCCTCAGCACGAATCTGCTCCCCGCCCCGGGGGACGCCGCCACGCGCGAGCGCATTCGCCGCCAATACGACAATCCCCTGACGCACGAATGGCTGGGCCTGTTCCTCGCCGACTTGGGGATTCCAACCAGCGCGGGCGCCTTCCATACCAGCCTGGAAGCCTGCCCGGAGGGCACGGGGCTCACCCGCGTCGTGATCACCTTCCGCTTCGCGCGCGATTGCGGACTGCGCTTGCCGGGTGCCACCTTTCGCTTTCGCGCGGGTACCCGATTGCAATTGTTTTACTCCTACCGCTACACGGCCGAGGCCCTGGCCGGCCTGCTGGCGCCCCACGGGCTCAAAGTCACGGGCCAATGGCAGTCTCCATCGGGAGAGGAAGGCGTCTTCTTGGTTCGTCGGGAGTGATCGCGAAGCCCGCCCGACCCCGGCTTGGCAATTGAGCGGGCGGGGAGTAACTTGGCCGGGCAATGATGAGTCCACCTCCATTCACCGGGTTGCCGTCGCCCGCAGATCCTTGGCGCACCGGCCTGCACCGGGCCGCCGTGGTGGTGCCCCTCGCCGGCCTGATCGCGGCGGAGGGGGTGCTTTGGAACGCCACCCGCCACCCCACCCCGCCAACGAACGCGGTCGACCCGGCGAATTTCAAGACCTACAAAGGTTCCAATGAATATCTCTATGGCGGCCTCGGCCGGGTGACCGACCAATTGGGCGACGCGCTCCAGCGCCCCGGTCCGCAGGCGGGATTGATTGTCGCGGTCAGTGTAGGCATCGCCTTGGCCTGCCTGGTCCTGGCAAAGCGCATGGCGCCCGCGGACTCGGACGCGGCCGCGCGCGCCGAAGAGCGCAATCGCTGACCCACTCAAGCGGCCGATGGGTTGGATTGGAGGCGTTTCGGGGGGGCGCAACCAAGGGGCCCCGGCGGGGAAATCCGCCCGCACCATTTAAGCTGCATGATTAGTCACTCGTGGCCGGACTTGCCAAACGCCCGGGGATGGCGGACCTTCGCAACATGGAACATATCGTCGCGGCGGGCCGCCGGGACAACCAAGAGCAGGGATGGGGCGGGCGGGCGCGGAGGTGGGCGCCGGGGCTGGCCTTGGTCATCGCACTTTACGCACGGGGCGCCGTCGGGCAAGCGGTGTCGTTTGGCGCGGACGCCCGGCATTCGGGCAATTACCCCTTTCCGGCGCAGCCCTTGAACGCGGTGCATTGGGGCACCAACACCGATTTATACGGCCCGAGCACTTCGGCGCATTACGGCGCGCCCTTGATCACGCCGGCCAACACCCTCGTGCTGCCGGTCCGGACCAACGCCACGAATTTCATGCTGAACGTCTTCGCGGGGGATACCGGGGCGCCGAAATACACGCTCCCCACCGATTACACGCCCCCGCCCTTTGGCTGGCTGCCGGTGCTCCAGCCGGTGCTGGCCGCCCAGGGCGCCGTGACCCGGCTGTATTATCCCGGGGCGGGCGGCACGGTGCTTTATGTGGAGAACCCCGACGCGGCCCCGGCCGGGCCGCCGGTGCGGGAGTGCTTTTACACCTCCCTG
>CAIYZC010000001.1 GCA_903930565.1 uncultured Pedosphaera sp. | reverse complement strand
GCAAATTCGCGAACGCCAAGTTTCGTTCGGCGTCCGTAACCTGGCCGACCTGGTTGAAACGCGCCATTGCGTCGCGCACATGCGTCGCATCCGTCATCGGCTCCTTGCGGCTGCGGGGAAAGGCAAAGGCGGTGTCCGGCAAGGCGGCTTTTTCCGCCGCGGAAAGCCGTCCCTTCGGCGCGGGGTGACACGGCTTCCAAGTGGGTTCGGGCAGGGCTTGATCGTTCATGGCTGTCTCTAATTGTTTTGCTCCATTGGGGCGATCCCGGTCGGGTTAAGCGACTGTCTCCGCCGGCCGGATGGCGTTTCGCCCGCCCATCCACCACCGGCCCTTCCCTCGGCGGGACGCCTTTTCCAATGCAAGGGCCGAAGCATCCGCTTTCCCCGGTTCACGCACCATCGGGGATTCCCCCCCCGGCCGCGGGCGGGAAAAGTGCCAACGCCCTTTCGACCTTCCGCTATTCGCGGCCGGGCTTCCGGGCAGACTTCGCCTCCGCGACCAGATCCGCGGCGAGCGCCCGGGCCGCCTCGCCGACGCCTTTGCCCAGTTGCCACGCCAACCGCGCGTAATCTTTCCCATCCCAATCCGCCGGCGCCGCCCTGAACCCGCCCCGTTTGAGTGCGGCTCCGTTGGTGCCGCTCGGCTGGATTTCCCACGACATGGCCAGGCGAATCGAATCCGCGCCCCCGCCCCCGCGCGCGCCCTCGCAAGCCAGCACCCGGATCCTCACTTCGTAATCCAACGTGTCCCCGCCCTGGGAATTCAAAGCGACACGGTCCACCTTGTCCGTCGAGCCCAGGGCTTCTTTCACCACCCGGGCAATGGCCTCGTCCAGCGGCTCCGCCCAACGATCAAATTCGGAATAAAGGATTTCATTGCGACCCACCCGGACCACCATCTTTTTGGTTCGCAAGTACGTTGGCACTTCGACCGCCCGCAATCCAATCTTGAGCCCGGCGCCCGGGTTGATCGGCGGGGCTTGCGCGGCCACCGTGGCCGGAGTGAGCAGATAAAACTTGGTGGAATCGGGGCGCGGCTGCAGGAGGGCGCACCCGCTCAAAGCCCCCAGCGAGACAGCGACCGCCAGTAGCGCGGGTAAGCAAAGGGCAAGGACGCCCCGGTGGCGGTGAGTTCGTGGGCGGTGTGGCATACTAATGCTTCTGGTCGGGCAATTTCTTGCCCGTGATGAGGGCGTTCGGATTTCGTTCCAAATAGTCAGCGAGCTCGGCGATCGATTCGGCGGTCCGGGTTAATTGACGCAGCGCCGTGGTGGCGGCCTCCCCCAGTCCGCGCTGTGGTCCGACGAGCTGCTGCAGACCCTGCGCGGCCTCATGGAAGGAACGCAGCGACCGCACGAGTTCGGCGCTGATCGGATCAACTTGCTTGTCGAGCCGGCCCACCAACCCTTGCACGTCACCGGCCGTCTGGTTGAGGTTGGCAAAGGCCTTTTTGGCTTCGGCGGAACCCGCCAACGCCTCAATGGAGCCGGCGGCCGCGGTCACGGTCACCACCATTTTCTTCAAATCCAGCCCGCCGGCTTGCGCTTTCACCGAGGACAACAAGGACCGCAGTTCTTGGGAGACGGCGGCAAAATCCACCTTGTTGAGCGCGCCCGAGATTTTCGAGATGTTTTCCACCAATTCCGCCATCCCGGAGCGCAACGTCGGCATCACCGCATACTCGGTTCCGCTCGTTGCCGCAGGTGCCGGGAACTCCCGGGGGTCGAAGAAATCCAGTTCCACCATCTCCTGTCCGGTGATGCCGATCAGCACCAACTTGGCGCGTAATCCTTGGTCAATCAGCTGTTGCAAAGTGGCGCGATCCTTCAGCTGCAGCATTTTGCCGGCGGCATCCGCGACTTTGTCCGGGTAAAGCTCCGCGATGACGACAACCTGCGAGTCCTTTTTGTTCTGATCGTAGGTGACCCCGATGCGCGTCACCCGCCCCAGCGGAACCCCGCGCAGCATGACCGCACTGCCGACATCCAGCCCCTGCACGGACTCATTAAAATAAGCCACGAAGTGCCCCGGGCGCGAAAACACCGCGCAGGACCGCAGCGTGAGCAGCGCCGCCACCGTCAGCACCACGGCGCCGAGGACAAATGAACCGGCCAGAGTCGCGCTCAGTTTGGTCTTCATGGGGTAACCCGCTTGCCGCCACCCGCGGTTGGCCCGGCTGGGCGCTTGGGCAAATCATTGCCGGGATTGAGAAAATCCCGCACCCGCGGATCCGTGCTCGTGGCGGCCAGTTCGGCGGGTTTGCCATCGGCAATAATGCCCTTGGTTTCGTGATCCAGCATCAGCACCCGGTCCGCCAGGTGGAAAATGCTGGAGATTTGATGCGAGACGATGACCATGGTGGTGCCAAAGTTCTCCCGCACTTGCAGAATCAACTCATCCATCTCCCGCGAAATGATCGGATCCAAGCCCTCCGAAGGTTCATCCAAGAAAACGAGCGCCGGGTCCAAGGCCAGCGCCCGGGCCAGGGCGGCGCGCTTTTGCATGCCCCCGCTCAATTCCGCGGGATAACGGTCCTCCGAACCCGCCAGGCCCACCTCCGTGAGCTTCAGCGCCACAATTTCCGCCCGCTCGGCACGGGAGAGCGCGGTATGCTCCTCCAAGGGCAGGGCGATGTTTTCCGCGAGCGTCATGGAACTCCACAACGCATTGTTTTGGTAGAGCACGCCGAAGCCGCTCAAGATTTCCCGGCGTTGCTCCGTATCCGCCGCCGTGAAACTGCGGCCAAAGTAGGCGATGTCTCCATGGGCGGGTTTCAGCAGGCCGATGAGGCAGCGCAGCAACGTGCTCTTGCCGCAGCCGCTGCCCCCGATGACAAAGAGCACTTCGCGCGCCGGGACCGCGAAGGACACCTCCTTCAGCACCACCTCTTCGCCATAACCACAGGTCAGGTTCTTGACTTCCACCACCGGTTTTGCGGCGTCGTTGGTCATGCGGCTAAATTCCCAGCACGTTGTAAATCACCGCGAACAGCGCATCCGCCACGACGATCAGCAGGATTCCGGTCACCACGGCCGATGCCGTCGCGTTGCCCACGCCGTCCGCGCTCCGCTCGCACTTCATCCCGCGCAGACAGCCGGCCAAACCGACCGCCAGCCCAAACGGGAGGCATTTGAACAGTCCGCTGCCCACATCCATCACCGCCACCCGGTTCTGCGTCTCGACCCAATACGCCGCCGCCGGGATGTTCAACATCGTGGCCGAGACCAACATCCCACCCAGGATGCCGAGCACATCCGCATACAAGGCCAGAATGGGCATCATCACCGTCACGGCCAGCAGCCGGGGCAACGCCAGAAAATCCACGGAGGAAATCCCCAGCGTCTCCAAGGCGTCAATTTCCGAGTCCACTTTCATATTGCCGATTTGC